>JALGUG010000436.1 GCA_029820995.1 Candidatus Zipacnadia bacterium | reverse complement strand
TCGTGTGGCGCGGTAGGTAATCTGGTGTGGGCTCATCGGCTGTTGCGTGCCGCGGAGATCCCTCGGCAGCAAATGGTGAACCTGGCGGCGCTCGTTCCACACGGCGAGCGGGGAACATAGCGGGCGGCGCAGGGGAGCGCAAGAAGAGGTGGGGCGGATGCAGATTTGCTTGTGCACCCAGAGCTTCTCGGCCTTGAACCTGGAGCAAGCACTGCGAATGGTGGCGGACACGGGGTGCGGGGCGGTGGAGTTGGCGGCTTGCGCACCGCACGTGGCCCCGGAGACCTTGGCAAAGGAGGGCCCAGGGCTGCGGGGGCTGTTGCAGGAACTGGGCCTGAAGGTCGCGGCCCTGTCCATGAGCACTGACCTGGCCGATCCAGCCAAGCGAAGGGAGGAGATCTCGGCAGTGCGAGGGGTGATCGGCATTGCCCCGGAGTTCGGGACATACCTGGTGATTCTCACGCCCGGCGGGCCGCCCTCGGCCCAGGCTTCGCGGGCGGAGCGGGCGCTGTTCTGGTCGGCCATGGATGCTTGCGCCGATGCGGCGGCCTTTCGGGGCGTACGAATTGCAGTGAGCACGCACCCCCACCAACTCACGGACACCGTGAGCGCGACCACGGAGCTCTTGCGGCCGCTGCCGCAGAGGTACGTGGGAGTCAGCCTGGACTTCGCGTGCCTACTGGCTGGCGGAGACGATCCAGTTGAAGCGGTGAGCCATATGGGCGGGCGGTTGCTGTTTGCGCGCGTGAGAGATTGCCTGGCGGCTCCCAGTAACCGGGCCGGGGGCCCAGCCTTCGTCCCCCTGGGGACGGGGGACCTGCGCTATCCGGGCATCCTGTCCAAGCTGCGCGAAGTGGGATACGACGGATGGCTGTCCATTGAGTGTTCGCATCCGTCGGCACGCGTCGAGCCGGCAGAGACAGCGCGGGCCGATTATCGGTATCTGGAGGAGTTGCTGAGGCAACAGACATGAAGTGGAGCGGACATCAGTGTCCGGTCCGGGTTCCGATGCCTGTTCCGGAAGCACGACCCCAGACGATAGTGGAATCGAGAAGAGAGGCTAGGTTGGTGTTGCTCGAGTGGTGCTGCGGTGTACGCGAGAACTGTAAACTTGCTTGGAGCGATATCGTTGACGGACCGCTTTGTGGAGCCCTTGCGAAGTAGCCTGTCATGTGATAGGATCGTGCCATAATGACCGCCGCCCGATGATGGGACCCTCAGCACTTGCGGCGGTCTGATGCTGTCTTTGGGGACGGTGTCCGGTGCGTCGAGGGCGTAGCGAAAACAGGGTGCCGGTGTCGGTCATCCTGGCTTGGGTGCTGGCCACCGTGGGCCTGCTGTTTATGCACACGGTCTTTCGCGTGCGCGAGTTCCCGGACCAGCTCACTGACGCGAACGGGATGGACTACGCCCAAGTGGCTCGCCATGTGGCGCGAGGCGACGGTTTCACAACGAGCTATATTCGGCCTCTGAGCCTCACCTTCGCGCCGCGCATCGAGGGTCATCCTGAGCTGTCGTATCCGCCGTTGCACATCTTGCTCCTGGCGCTGGCCTTCAAGATCGGAGGCGCGAGTGCGACCACGGCTTCTCTGGTGAGCACGCTGTTTTTTGTGGCCTGCGGCCCCTTGCTGTATTTCCTGTCCTCGCGGGCTTTTGGCACACGGGCCGCCTTGCTGGCCGGAGGTCTGTATGCCCTCAACACGAAGCTGCTCCGCCGCTCGATCGAGGGAGTCGAGACGAATCTGCTGGCCTTCTGGCTCTTGCTGTTGTTCATCGTGGCTCTCAAGTTCGCAGAGGATGCCAGGCGGTCACATCTGTGGACTCTTCTGCTGGGACTGGTGATGGCCGCGGTGTATCTGACCAAGTATGTCACCGTGGCTGTTTTCCTGCCTGTTCTGGTGTTCGTGTTCTACGTGGCTCCGAGAAGGCGATGGTTGCACGCGGGCCTGTTCGCGGGCGTTTTCCTGGTTGCCGTCTCGCCCTGGCTAATTCGCAACTGGGCGGTAGTCGGTGACCCCTTCTTCAGCTTGCGGCGGTATGAGATCATCATGCTGACCGACACGCACCCGGCACAGACGCTCTATCGTGAAACGTTCGCCCGCCCGCCTTCAGTGCTGAACTTCGTCTTCACGCACCCGCGCGAGCTGGTCAAGAAGTTGGAGCAGTGGGCTAGCGCCTACTATGAGCTGGTCGCCACGCTGGGAGGGGGCTTCCTGTCGGCATTCTACCTGAGCGGCCTACTGATTCGAGCCAGGAGGAGAGGGGTGGAGGCGCTCAAATGGGTCATCTACATCGGGATCGCGGTCACCCTCATCTCCCTGTGTCTGATGCCGCCCGTGGAGCGTCTAGCGGAGGCCTATGTTCCGCTGGCAATCTTCCTGGGGAGTGGTTTCTTCCTGGAGCTTCTTGATCGGCGGCTGGAGGGCGTTGAATCGAGACGACGGGCGAAGTATGC
>JALGUG010000435.1 GCA_029820995.1 Candidatus Zipacnadia bacterium | reverse complement strand
TACGCGATACGATAGTTGGCGAATTGTGAAAGCCATTCTTCAGATTCGTCACTGCATTCAACGCCGACGCCGAAGCGGTTATAGTCCAGCTTCACCGTCGCTGTGGCCGTGCGATCGTCATCGAACGTGAGTGCGACTCGAATAACCTTCTGCTTGCGGTCCGCCATCGTCCGTTGGTCCGTCCACAGTTCCACGGGATTCGAGATCGGTAGCACATAGAACTCGTCAGGCGGAATCGTCCTCCTCTTGAGTTGAAGACTCCCGTTAACCCGGGTCAGGCAGTGATGGGCGCAGAAGTCAAACAGAGCCAAGGCTTGAAGGAGCGTGGTCTTCCCCGAGTTGTTCGGCCCCACCAGGCAATTCAGAGGTTCCAGGGGGACCTCGAGTGTCTGAAATCGCTTGAAGTTCTCCACGCGGACCTTCAAGAGCCTCATGGTATACTCCTCTTCGCACGAGACGTAGTCACCACCTACGTCCCATCGTCCATCAGCTATACAGCCTTATCGCCTTAATGATCTCATCCAAATTATTCGGCACGGCCACGGCCCGGTTGGCGAACGCGGCGCGGCGCACGCCGCGGCTGCCGAGGACTTTGTTGAACTGCTCCTGGTCGGTGGTGTGGTAGGCCACGGTGGCGGTGGGGTCTTTGAGCTGGTGGCCCGTGAGGATGCAGACGACCCGATCGTCGGGGGCGATGACACCTTCGGCCACCAGGGCCTTGGTCCCGGCGACGCTGGCCGCGCTAGCCGGCTCGCAGCCTAGGCCGCTGGCGCCGACTTGGGCTTTGGCGTCGAGGATCTCCTGATCGGTCACCTTGCGCACCACGCCGCCGCACCACTCCAGGGCCCGGATGCACTTATTGAGGTTCACCGGGCGGTTGATCTCGATCGCGCTGGCGATGGTGTCGGCCCGGATGCCCTTGGAGTCCATCTCGTCATAGTACGTTGAGGCCGTTTCGAGCTTCGGCTTACCGTGGTTCCAGGTCAGTCCCCGCATTTCGACCAACTCGTGCAGGGTTCTCGCGCCCGCGGCGTTGATCACGGCCAGCCTCGGCACCCGGTCGATCAGCCCCAGCTCTTTCAGCTCATGAAAGGCCTTGCCGAACGCGCTGGAGTTTCCCAGGTTCCCCCCGGGCACGACGACCCAGTCGGGCACCTCCCAACGGAGCCCCTCGAGCACCCGGTACATGATCGTCTTTTGCCCTTCGAGCCGGAAGGGGTTCACGCTGTTGACCAGGTAGATGCCGAGCTGGCTGGAGACCTCTTTGACCCGGGCCATGGCGTCGTCGAAGTCGCCGTTGATCTGGACCGTGAGCGCGCCGTAGTCGAGCGCCTGCGAGAGCTTGCCGTAGGAGATCTTGCCCGATCCGATGAAGATCACCGCCCGCATTAGCTTGGTGGCCGAGCAGTACAGCGCCAGCGAGGCGGACGTGTTGCCGGTCGAGGCGCAGGCGGCCCGGCTCGCACCGACGAACCGGGCGTGGGTGAACGCGGCCGACATGCCGTTGTCTTTGAAGCTGCCCGAGGGGTTCATCCCTTCGTATTGCAGGAAGAGCCGCCCCGGCTTGATGCCCGTGTACCGCGCCACGCCTTCCGAGGGTAGCAGGAGCGTTTGCCCCTCGCCGATGGTGATGCACTGCTCGACGGGTACGAAGGGCAGCAGGTCGTGGAACCGCCAGACGCCGCTGAAATGGTGGGGGTTGTCGCGGCGGGCCCACTTGGCCTCGAAATCCCGCAGCGAGCCGGGCACGCGGAGCCGGTCCCAGTCGTAGACCACGTCCAACAGGTCGCCGCATCGGTCGCAGGCCACGCGGACCTCGCCGACGTCGTACGTGGCCCGGCAGGCGGGCGAAATGCACTGCTGGTGGGCGGGGCTGGTCGTGGAAATGGCCGTGGCTCTCCTGAAGACAACGCGCGGAGATTTACTCACCCGCGCGGGGCATTTGCTCAGCGCAAACCGCGACCGGCGGGAAGCCGCCCCCCGATCGGAATCCTCCGAGTTTAGGTCGTTGGGCGGCGGCTGACAAGGCGGGCCGGGCAGCCCCCCCGGGCAGGGTGGCGGGTGAGGGGGGGGTGCTGGCAGGGGTCGGCCTCCGGTGGCCAGGGGGGCGTTTGACAAGGCTTCGGCGCCCGTCTAGAATCGAGATTCTGTGAGGTTTGCTCCGGGGGCGACCTGTGTGATGCTCACTTGGAGGGTGCAATGAACAAGGCCGATTTGAAACTCTACAAAGAGCGGCTGCTGGCCCTGCGATCTCGACTCCGAGGGGACGTCAATCACATGGCCGATGCCGCTTTGAAGCAGAACCGCAGCGAGGCCAACGGAGATCTGTCCAGTATGCCCATCCACATGGCCGACATCGGCAGCGACAACTTCGAGCAGGAGTTCACCCTCAGCCTGATGGAAAGCGAGGAGGACACGCTCGGGCAAATCGAGGCCTCGCTGGAGCGGCTCGAGGAC
>JALGUG010000434.1 GCA_029820995.1 Candidatus Zipacnadia bacterium | reverse complement strand
CACGGCCGCCGCGAAGTTGTGCTGGTCAGGATGCCGGAGGTCCGCTAGATAGGGCTCCAGGTAGGTGTGGCGGAGTTCGTGACGGAGGTCCGCGAGGTCGGGGGCGGGAGCCGCGGGTTCCTGAGCTTGTCGTTTGGCGGCCAGCTCGCGGGCCCAATGCTGTACGAGCGTCTGACCATGCTCCTCCAGCAACGCCGCGACCTCAGCGGCGATGTCAGATGGGTGACTGGGGCTATCTGACGGCAAGGCGGACACCTCCGTGCGCGAGGACCAACGGAGGGATCGTTCGCGACGAGAGGGGCGTGTCCCTGCCCGGCCGATGGAACAGAACGCTGGTCCCGAGGTGGCAGAGCGATCCAGGTGTGGCGAGGAGAGGGGGGTCAAGGACGAGAAGACAGGCATAGAGGGGTCGAAGGAGACGACGGCGACGCCGATGGGCGCGAAGCGCGTGGTCACCGGCGCCTCGACTTGATGTGGGAAGGGAGCGGCAAGATGCGTGCGATAATGTGCATCGTGATTCTGGGTATGGGCAGCGCTACAATAGTGGCGTTCGACCAGTACGGTGGCTGGGAGGAAGTAAAGGGGCGGGCGACCGGGTTCTTCCACGCCGAGGAGATCGGCGGGCGCTGGTGGTTGGTGACGCCGGAGGGGAACGCGTTTCTGTCGAAGGGAGTCTGCGCCGTGCGGTATGAGGGTGACCGGATCGGCGGCAAGGGGCGGTCTCCGTACAAGGAGGCTTGCCAGCAGAAGTATGGGTCACGGGAGGCATGGTCAGAGGCAGCAGTCAAGCGGCTCAAGGACTGTGGCTTCAACACGCTGGGTGCGTGGTCCGGGGGGTACCTGTTTGACCGGGGCCTGGCGTACACGGTGATCCTGAACGTTGCGGCACGCGCGGGCGCGAACTGGCAACACGGGACCTTCGTGGACGTGTTCGGGCCGCGGTTCGCCCAGAGCGCAGAGGACCAGGCGCGGAAGCAGTGCGCACCGCGCAAGGATGACCCGTGGCTGCTGGGGTATTTCACGGACAACGAGCTGCACTGGGGGCCCGACTGGCGGACGAAAACGACGCTGCTGGAGGAATACCTGATGCTGCCGGCAGGGGCGCCAGGGCGCGAGAAGGCCGTGGGCTTCCTGAAGGAGCGGTACGGGGGCGACGCGGCAAAGGCCGGCGAGGCGTGGGGCGGAGAGACGACGAGCTGGGAAGAGATGGCACGGGCGGAGATGAAGTTCGACGGGTCGAAGCGTACGGCGCAGTCATTGGCGGACAGCAATGCGTTCCTGGCAATCGTGGCGGAGCAGTACTTCAAGGTCTGCCGCGAGGCGGTACAGCGGCACGACCCGAATCACATGGTGATGGGGGCGCGCTTTGCGGGTCACGCCCGGCCCGAAGTGCTTGCGCCCTGCGGGAAGTACTCGGACGCGGTGTCGCTGAACATGTATCTAGTGCACCCTCATGCCAGGGCACTGGAGGCACTGTACCGGCAGACGCAGCGGCCGATCATCATCGGGGAGTTCAGTTTCCGAGGGATGGACTCGGGCCTGCCGAACACCAAGGGCGCCGGACCGAAAGTGAAGGACCAAGAGGCACGGGCGGCGGCGTTTGAGAGGTACGTGACCGAGCTGGTGCGGCTTCCCTTCGTGGTCGGCTATCACTGGTTCAAATATGCGGATGAGCCGAAAGAGGGGCGCTTTGACGGCGAGAACAGCAACTATGGGTTGGTGGACAACGACGACAACCCGTGGCAGGTGTTGTGTGGCAAGATGACGGAGGTCAATGCGAAGGTGTACGGGATCGCGAGACACTAGAGGCGGTTTCATAACCTCGACGACGAACGGCAATCGCACCTGAAGGTGCTCCTAGAGGGGCTATCAGACTGCTCCCGAGGCCAGAATACGAGCCCGGTGTGAGAGGGACGGGGTGTGAAGTGGGTACTACGGGAGGGGCAATGATGAGGATCGGACTGACGCTGGCGATC
Source organism: Candidatus Zipacnadia bacterium (assembly GCA_029820995.1). Lineage (GTDB taxonomy): Bacteria > Armatimonadota > Zipacnadia > JALGUG01 > JALGUG01 > JALGUG01. The sequence continues at coordinate 482 of JALGUG010000434.1, read as the reverse complement.
AGCCTCTGTGCGGCAGTGGTTCAGGCGGGTGACATCACGTGGACCAATATCGGCCCAGGAGGGGGCGGATGGATTCAATCCATAGCGGCGGACCCGCGGTCTCCGGATGTGGTTTACGTGGGCTGCGACGTGGGCGGGTTCTACAAGAGCATGGATCGCGGCGCTCATTGGAGGATCACCAACGAGGGGCTGACGGATTACTTCATCGAGTGTGTGGCGGTTGATCCGAAGAACAGCGACGTGATCTATCTGGGCGCCCAGGGCGGCGTGTTCAAGAGCACCGATGGCGGGAGAACGTGGGCGGAGAAGCGCAATGGCTTTCCGCAGCCGCAGCGCTACTCGTACAGCGCGCCGATTGGGGCCCTGGCGATTGATCCCAGGGATTCGCAGGTGTTATATGCGGGGATCGGGCGCCCGCGGCAGCAAAGGGAGGGCAAGGGGCAGGTCTACAAGAGCACCGACGGCGGCGAGCACTGGAGGTT
>JALGUG010000433.1 GCA_029820995.1 Candidatus Zipacnadia bacterium | reverse complement strand
CCGAACATGTACTCCCCCTCCTTGGACACGCCCACCACCTGGTGTTGCCACACGATCTTTGTGCGGCCTCCGGTCATCTCTAGGACCCGCGCTGCGAGGTCGGCATTCGGGCGCCCCTCCTCTTCCGCCGCTGCACCGGGGGCGCTCAAAGCGAAAACGAGGATGTAAGATACCGCCTGCAATCTGCTGTTCATCCGACATTCCTTATCGGCGTCTCGCCGGCGCCGGGGCTTGGGCTCATCGTATTATGGTTCGCACGTGGGGCTTATGCTCGCCAACGAGCTTGCCGTTGATGAAATGTTTGCGCACGCCGTTGACGTCAAAGACGGCGACAACGTGCGTCCAGGAGTCTTCAGGGAAGTCGTATCTCGTTTCGAGCCAGCCGTGCATGGCGTGCGTGCCCAGCCCGCCCACGAGGCGAAACTTGAACCCGATCGGCGCCCCGCCCACCGCCTTTTCCATGATGGATCCGTCGAGCCCGAGGGCTCCCTCGGGCTTGCGGGGGCGTATCCACGCCTCGAGGGTGGCGGAGTGGCTGAAGGCCAGCCGCTGATCGTGCGGCACCTCGATGTAGCCCCACTTTGTGGTGAGGCGGATGAAAGCGTCGCCGCCGTCCGTCACGTGCTCGACCTCGCCGATAACCTTGGCCGTCATACCCTTGCCGGCGGTGTTGGCGAATGTGCCGTCCTTCAACTCGTCGAAGGTCCAGTCTGCCACCAGCCCTCGGTCCGTGAGCCTGCCTTCTGTGTTGGACGCGACTTCTTCCTCGGTCAGCGCCCGATTGTAGATGCGGACGCGGTCGATGTCTCCGGTGAACGGTCGCCCGCCGCCGCGCAGCCCGCCGATCGTCAGCGGCGATCCCCAGGGGGCAATCGACGGGTAATTATCCACGGCCACGCGGGCCTCGCCTCTTACGGAAGGATCGTCCTTGCCGGCTGCCACTATTGTCACCACTCCGATTGTGCCGTCGCTGGTGAACAGCCCGTTTTGATCGATCTTCCCGCTGCCCTTTTTCCTGTGCTCGACGTGAACCGCGCCGCCGTAGAAGGCCCCCGTGGTGACCCTGCCGCCGGGCACGACCGACCAGGCCAGCGGAACGTCTATCGGCACGCGGTACTGGTCAAGTTTGACCGCTTCGTATTGTTGCTTCTCTCCTGGCGGCATCCAGACTTCCAACGGCTTGATGCGTATGCTCGCCAGGCGCGGCTCCCCGGTCGGACCGTTGGCCACGTCGACATACAGCGGCAGAGCGAAGTCTTCTTCCAGCGTATCCCGTATCACCTGCGCATCGAGCTCGGGGTGGTCGGCCCGCGGCTCCACAACAAGCTCGGCGCGGTCGCCCGGTTTGGCCCGCGACAGGGCGGTCGGGCGGGCGTCGATCAAGCCCCACCGGGCCACGCGAATCTTCTTGCCGTCGTACTCACCCTTTACGACCTTGTCGACCTCGTACTCGTACACGACAAGTGCATCGCGATAGGGCGCGATATCCGCGGCGTTGGGCACCTTCGATTTTGCAGCCAGCCTGCCGCGCACGGTGATGCGATCCGCCACCGGCCGCGCCTTGATGATCGCGTCGTACGCCGCGAAGTTGGTCGCGGCCTCTCTGGGGCCGATAGCCCGGGCGTAGATGGCGATGCCCTCCAGCCGGCCTCGCCAGAGGGGATACTGCGGCGGGGCGCCGTGCACCGACCAACCGGGCAGGCCTCCGTCGAATATGGAGCTGCCGCCGAAGCTCAGGCCCCTCTCGAAAGAAGGTCTGCCCCATTGCAGTCTCCCGTTCACTTTGTCGGTCGTTACGACCTCCTCCCCGTTGAGATAGCACGCCAGGTTGCCGGGTTTATAACTGACCACCACGTGATTGGGCGCCTGGTCTGTGATGGTGCACAGCTCAACGCGCTCGACGGTCGCCCTGTTATTCTTCGGCGACCGCTGCCTCACGTAGAAGACCAGCTTATCGCGCTCCTGGGCCAGGCGGAAGTTGCCGGAGGCGGGGTGGCCCCCTTCGCCGCAGGCAATGATGGAGCGAGGCTTCTCGCGCCAACCCTGATAGACGTTGGCCGGCGTGACCACGGCCTCGACGGTGAAGCTGTTGGCCTTGCTGCACAGTGCCTGGACTCCCCTTCCGGCGTCGACGGCAAACGCCAGATCGCCCTCCAGAGACAACTCGCCGAAGCGGCCGTGCCTGGCGCTCTTTTTCAGCAATACCTTGGTGTCGGTGAACGCCTTGGCGTCCGGGCTGTACTGGAAGCTCGGCTCCCTGACTGTCTTCCACAGGAACACCAGCCCGGTGCGGTCCGAAGGCCAACGGGGCCTGGCCAGAGGAAATGCCGTCTCGCCCAGCGCGTTGGGTTGCTGGGCCTTATCATATACGCCCCTGACAAGGAGGATGTCCTTCTCAGCGACCGCGCCCCCAAGCTCGACAAGAAGAACCATGCCCTCGGGGTCAAGCGTCCAGCCTTTCA
>JALGUG010000127.1 GCA_029820995.1 Candidatus Zipacnadia bacterium | reverse complement strand
TGCCAAGCGGCGAGGGTGGACTCGCGGGGGCCGCCGGGCCGAAAGGGGATCTTGTCGGGGTTGCCGAACAGGATGGTCTCCAGGTAGCGTTCGCGGGGATTCACGAGTGCCCTCTGCTGCGCCGCAGGTTGGGGCGTGGGGCTTCGTTCTCCGTCGGCGAGGAGGGACCTTCCACACAGCGCCGAGGTAGAGCTCTTGCGGGCCGGATGCTTTCCGACTACTACGCGGTCGTTTGGACGCAGTCCGGCCCCTCCGACCGCAGTCCGGCCCCTCCGACGACGCACGGCAGAGAGGCTAGAAGTGCCTTCATAACCTCAACGACCAACGGCAATGGCGCCTGCTACAGGGCCTATGGAACAGCTTCTAGTCCAGCACGCGGAGGTTGTAGCGCGGCCGGCGCGGCGGCCGGCGGCGAGGGAGCATTAGACGGACCATGATGTAGCCGGCGACGAAGCCCCCAATGTGCGCCCAGACGGCCACACCGCCGCCGAAGCTGGAGAACAGGGCGGTGTAGCCGCCCAGGGCCTGCATCAAGAACCAGATGCCGATGAACAGGAAGGCGGGCAGGTCGGCAAAGAAGGCGAAGAAGAACAGGAACACCAGGGAGCGCACCAAGGCACCGGGAAAGAGGCGAATGTAGGCGCCCAATACACCTGCGACAGCGCCACTGGCGCCGACTGTGGGGATGGCCGCTTCCGGCGGGTGGCCCACCGGGATGCCGAAGATCAGCAGCTTGAAGTACGTGTAGAGGGCGTGACACAGACCCGCGATGATGCCGCAGAGGAGGTAGAAACCCAAATACTTGGCGTGGCCCAGGCGGTCCTCGACATTGTCCCCGAACACCCACAGGAACAACATGTTGCCGCCGATGTGCAAGAGGCCACCGTGCATAAACATCGAGAGAAACAGGCCACCGTACACGGCCGGGAAGCCGCGCTGCTCAATGGCCTTGATGGAGAGCAGGTCTCCGGGGACGAAGGCCCAGTTCATCCCCTTGTCGGGCCGTAGCATCTGCGCGATGAACACGACCACGCAGACACCGATCAGACAGTAGTTGACGTAGGGCTTGCGTTCGTGGCGAATGTTGTCGTAAAGCGGAATCATGGGTGCGGAGGGATGCTCCCTCGGTCCGGCGTCAGGCCGTCGCTACTCGTGAGTCTACCAGAAAGAACCGACGGTGGCAATTGGCGGCCTTGCAGAATACCCCGATAGGGCAGCGCTCGAGGCAGACGGCTAATTCTCCCGGCGCGACAGGCTCACGGCTTGGCAAGATTCTTGCTAGGGCAGAGGATTGGTCCCGAAAGGAGGGGAGGGAGATGGTCCCCGCAGCAGGAAGAGGTACCCAAATGCCGAGACCGACGAGCAGGAGCAATACCGGCACGGTAGCCTTTGTGGCGTTCGTGGTCGTCGAGGTCATCTTGGCGCTGCCTGTTATCTTGCTGACCTTGTACAACCCCATAGTCGGCATGCTTGCGGCTGTTGTGGCGCTGCTGATCGGCATTGTGGCGGCGTCCGGCGTGAAGGTGGCCAATCAGTGGGAACGGATCGCTGTGCTGCGACTGGGGAAGTTCCAGGCGATGCGCGGGCCGGGGCTCTTCTGGATCGTGCCAATCTTCGATACCACGCCGTACACTGTAGACCTCCGGCTCATGACGTACGACGTGCCGAAGCAGAAATCGCTGACCAAGGACAACATCCCGGTCACGGTGGACGCGATCGTGTACTACCGGGTGGACGACGCGGAGGCGGCGGTTCTGAAGGTTGAGAACTACCGCGCCGCAACCCAGCTCGGGGCGCAGACGATCTTGCGCGACCTGATCGGCAAGGCCCATTTGGATGAGCTGCTCTCCGAGCGCGAGCGGCTCAGTGAACGGATGCAGAAGGCGCTGGACGAGCTCACGGACGAGTGGGGCATCAAAGTGCCGAATGTGGAGATCAAGGAGGTCGTGATCTCGGAGGCGCTGGAGGACGCTATCGCGCGCGAGCCCGCGGCGGAACGCGAGAAGCGGGCGCGGTTGAGGCTGGCCGAGGCCGAGAAGCTGGCGGCCCAGACCATTCTGGACGCCGCGCAGATCTACGAGAAGGACGCGGTGGCGCTGCAGCTTCGCTCGATGAACATGCTGTACGAGATGTGCATGGAGGGCAAGGCGACCGTGGTCTTCGTGCCGACGGAATCGCACCTGGGAATGCCCGCGCCGATCGGCGTGTACGGCATCACCAACAAGCTCAAGAGCCTGCAGAGCGGCGGCGAGCCACCAGAGAGCAACCCGGAGGCCTAGGCGCCGTCGGGCGGCGCGGGGAGGACACAGCGATGGCTCAGGCACCGAGCGGCGGTGAGCGAAAACAGGCTCGCGGGCGGCTGCGGCGGGAGGTGCGTCTGCGTATCACCTCGCCCGAGGCACGGCGACAGCGACGCTTGCTGGCCGTCTGCGGCGTAATCTGCTGGCCGATTCTCGTTATCGCGGTGGCGTGGATCGGATTCCAGTTCGTGATCCTGCCGTGGGATCTCAACAGCAATCCCGGCAAGCCGCCCCGGTGGATGCGTCTGGGGCGCGACAAGCGCCTGCGGCATTTGGCCGCTGCGGAGGGCATTCTCGGCCACTGGATTGGCGCAGAGGAGCCGCCGGCCCGGCCGGAACCGGAGATAGACGCGGCCGAGCGTGCCGGTGCGCCCGAGGAGTGGGTGGCGTGGCTGCGGCTGCGCGTCAGCCTGCGGGAGTGGGACGCGCACCATGGGGGCCCGGTGCCCGCCGAGGCCATTCGGGAATTGGGGGTTCTCCGGAGGGTACAGCCTGACGAGCCGCTATGGGAGCTGGTGGCGGGAATGGCGGCAGCCAGTCAAGGCGACATGGCGGAGGCGGAACAGCGATTAGGCTCCGCGGTTGCTCGGCGCGACCCGATCATTGTGCCCGTGCTGCCCGCGCCGTGGCGCCGGTGGGCCAACTTCGTGCCGACCGACCCCTTGATGCAATCGGAGCTGATCCTGGATGGCTGCCGGTCCCTCGGCGTGCGGGCGGCCGCCGAGGGCGTGCACGGCAACCGCCGGCAAGCGGAAGGGCTGTTGCGCCTGCTGGAGCAAGTGGGGCTCAAGCTCGCACATACCAGGTGGGCAGTGGCCTATCCAGACAGGAAGCCCGGCGCGACCCACGCTCACTGGACCTTGAATGCCCTGTTCCCGATATCGGCGCGGGGCAAGGCTCTGGCGTACCTGGCGGAGCGCGACCCGCAGCGCTGGGAGAACCTGGCGCGTGCGAGCGCCTGGCAGGCCGAGACGACGCGTGTGATCGCGCGGGCGACGAGCCTGCCTGATACGATGCACTTGCTCGTGATGGCGCTTGGGATAGCAATGGGCCTTTGGGCTTTGGGCATAGCTGCTGCTCTGCTACCGGTCTACAGCGGATTCGAAGGGGTCGTCCACAGGGGGAGAATGAGGCTCCTGGATGTCGCGACTCCGGCCGGAGGGCGCACCGCACTCCCGGCGTTTGCCGGAGTAGGTCTGGTCTCGGGCATAGCCATGGGCGCGCTGTGGTGCAGCCGTTTCCCCACAGCCTCTCATGAGTCAGCAGGAAGTGATCTGCCGCAATTCGCGGGATTTGGGTTTATCGCCCTGGGCTTCGCGGCTCTTGTGGCGGAGAACTGGCACGTCTGTCGTTTGAGGCGCGCGGCGCGAAAGGCGGGTGACGGCGTGTGGAATCGCCGCGTCCGACTGCCGCTTTCTGTGCGGCTGTTTTCGCTCGCCGGGCTCACCACCGTCGCTCTAGCGTCGGCAGTCGTCGGCTTGCTCCTGACCGTTTCGTGTCGGCAGTTCACAGGACAAGACCACCCGGCGACCGGCTTGTTGTGGCCCTGGGGCGTGTGGGCGGTCGCGTACGAAGACTGGACCGCCGAGCGCGCTCCCGTGGCTGCGGAGATCCTGTCCGAACTCATGGCAGCCAAGACTTGGGAGCAAGCACGAGCGGCGACGCCGGCGCACATGCGAGGTAAGGTCGCGCAAGAGGTGGCGCGCAGAGCAGAAAAGAGGCCCGGAAAGGCATTCGCAGAGGCGGTATCGGCCGAACTGAGGCGCAAGGGCATAGAAAGCGATGATCGTGATGGTCCGTAGCGCCATGCTTTGAGGTGATACCGCAAGACGAAGGCCCTCGCCGGTGCGAGGGCCTCGTTGCTTGCTTGGGCAGCGACCGCTGCCTACCCCGTGAGACTTCAAGTGCCGCCGGAGGGCGCACACTTGACGCCCGCGAGGAAGGCGGACATGACCCGTTTGGTTTTCTTGCTCTTGCAGTGCGGGCACGGGCCGCCCTTGTCCCGCTGGGAAACGCTCAGTCGGCGTTCGAAGATTTGGTGGCAAGCCTCGCACTCAAACTCATAGGTCGGCATAAAATCACTCTCCGGCTGGAGGTGGTTTCATAACCTCAACGACGAGCACCAATCGCGCCTCCTACAAGGGTTTTGAAGCCGCTTCCAGTTCTTTGGATATTAGCCCTACTGCAACGATGGAGCAGTGAGGAGCGTTACCAATCATGCTGCGGCCCTCAGGCGCTCACTTGCTCCCACCGACCGGTCTCGACGGACCTCTCGACTGCGGCGAGCACGCGCTGATTGGCCAGGCCGTCGTGGAAGTCGGGCCAGGCGGGCTTGCCGTCAGCGATGCAGTCGAGCAGGTCGGCGATCTCGTTGACGAAGGTCTGCTCGTAGCCGATGACGTGGCCCGGCGGCCACCAGTGAGAGATGTACGGGTGGTCGGATTCGGTGGCCAGGATGGTGCGGAAGCCGCGCGCGTGGGCCGGGTCCTGCGTGGAGTAGAATTGCAGCTCGTTCATGCGCTCAAAGTTGAACACGAGGCTGCCCTCGCTGCCGTTGATCTCGAAGCGGTTGTAGTTCTTGCGGCCCGGAGCGAGGCGCGTGGTCTCAAAGGTGCCCAGGGCGCCCGTCCGGAACCGGGCCAGGAAGGCGGTGGCGTCGTCCACGTCCACGGGTCCGCTTCCGGAGCCGTCCGGCAGCGGGCGCTCCCGGATGAAGGTCTCGCTCATGCCCACGACGGACTCGATTTCGCCCACCAGCCAGCGCGCGAGGTCAATCTGGTGGGCGTTGAGGTCGCCGTGCGCCCCGGAGCCGGCGGTTTCCCGGCGGATTTTCCAGACCAGCGGCACGTCGGGTGATACCAGCCAGTCCTGCAGATAGGTGCCGCGGAAGTGGCGCACCTCGCCGAGGGCTCCCTCGTTAATCAGGCGCTTGGCGAGACCGACAGCGGGCACGCGACGGTAGTTGAAGCCGACCATGTGCACGACGCCGGCCCGCTCGACGGCGGCGACCATCCGCTCGGCGTCCTCGACGCTGGTGGCCATGGGCTTTTCGAGCAAGATGTGCTTGCCGGCCTCCGCGGCAGCGATGGCGGCCGGTGCGTGGAGCCAGTTGGGGCCGGCGATGTCAATGAGCCCGAGGTCGTCGCGGGCGACCAGGCGCTGCCAATCGGTCTCGGTCTCCTCCCAACCGTAGAGCTGCGCGGCTTCTCGCAGCCGGTCCTCGGTGCGGCCACACAGGACCTTCATAACCGGCTGGAGCCGCGGCTGGAAGAACATGGCCACGTCCTTGAAGGCGTGGCTGTGGGCCTTGCCCATGAACTGATAGCCGATCATGCCGACATTAATCATGTCTTCCCAACCCAACATCGTGTGATTTCTCTCACAGCTTTACTATCGTTTCTCGCTCGGCATTCGCACCAGTGGCCGACATTTGCGGATTGCCGGCAGCAGCAGTTCTGCTCTGGGAGGTTCGATATCCGTCCTACACGGCCCGTGGAGCCCACAAGTTACGGGTCTGTTACGGACCGCAAGGGCGGCCGTTACAATTGCGCAAGGCCCCTTTTGGGCCAATAATGGGGCTCCAGCGGCGGAATTCAGTTGGACGGTAAGATGACCGCAACGAAAAATTTACATTCTAGACATACACAGACGGCAAGAGAAATATCGAAGCACGTTCGTAAGGAGAGGAGCCATGAGCCCAATACAAGTGGCGTTGTTGAGCTTGATTGTCGGCATGGGCTTCGCAACCGTTGTTCTGCTGCTCTCCATGCTGGTGGATCTTGTGAAAGCGGCCCGGATCAACCTCCGTCGGTGGGGTCATCCGGTATGCAAGGTGTGCGGCGATCCGGCAGCGCCCGGGGACGACGAGTACTGCTGGCGCCACCTGCATCTGCGGACGCTGTATCGCAAAGAGCACACGGTGACAGCAGAGCCCCGGTAGCGGGCTAGTTACGCACGAACCGCTGAATGCGGTTGTTGCCCGAATCGGATACGTATACGCGAGTTTGCCCATCGAGCGCAATGTGAGTCGGGCCGGAAAAGGCCCCAGCAGCGCTCCCCGTACCACCAAACCAGCGCAACGGCACACCCGTTGCGCTGAATTGTTGTACGCGGTCGTTACCGCCCTCGACGACGAGAACGGTGTCGTCGGCCAGCGCCACCAGGCCACGGGGGTTTTTGAGCTGTCCGAAGTCATCCCCCTCCCAGCCGAAGGCGGCCTGAAAGACGCGCGTGAGGGAGAAGCGTTCCACGCGGTGGCCCAGCTCGTCGGCGACGAAGATCGAGGTTCCTCCGCCGGCAAGACCGGCGACCCCCTGGAACTCGCCGGGCCCGTTCCCGAACGTTCCGAAGGCGGCCACGAAGTCACCGGTCGGCGTGAACACCTGCACCCGGTCGAGGTCACCGTCGGCGACCATCAGCTCCCCGCCGGGCGCGAGGCCCAAGTAGGTCGGGCGGAGGAACTCGCCCGGCCCAGAGCCGGCACTGCCGATCTGCCGGCGGAACCCGCCTTCCAGGTCGAACTCCTGGACGCGCCGGTTGCCGCTGTCCGCCACGAACAGGCTATTGCCGGAGATCGCGAGGCCTTCGGGCCTTTTCAGTTCGCCGGGACCGGAGCCGCGCACGCCAAAGCTGAAGCGGAAGGTTCCGTCGCTGGAGAGGACCTGGATGCGGTCGTTGTTGCGATCGCTGACATAGACGTCTCGACCGGCGGAAACCGCCACGCCGCGCGGGTCGTCGAACTCGCCGAGGCCCGATCCGAGGGAGCCGACAGTCAGATCAATCTGCCAGTCTCCCTGTGCCGCCGGGGCGGGCTGATCGCCGGCGAACCCGCTGTCACCGCCGCAGCCGGCGACCACGGCGAGACAGATCACAATGAGGACCACAAGAGCGCAGACTGATTTCGGCAGCATCATTCCACTCCGCAAAGGCACGATATGCACCGAGCAACGAGCGCCGCCCCAGTGCTGCGAGCAACATCGGCCCGGTGCCTCTACGGGGCCTATTTCTGCCCGGCCGCGGTCAAGTCCTGCCCGGCCATGAAGAGGTCTGACGCGGGAATGAGCGAACAGGCAAGTTGCCGTGCTTGAGAATGAATCGTATTGGTGTTCCGATGGCCAAGGCAATAGAACAGGTGGAGCCGGAGAAGGGAGCTGAACCGCGCCTCGCGGGACTGACGGCACGCAGCCTGATCCTGGCAGTTCTGTTGATGGTGCCCTGCGCGCTGTGGATTCAGAAGTCCGAGGTCGTAGAGTTTTTCTGTCAGATCACGGAAAGCGTGCCGGCCGTGCCCGCGGTGGCGGTGCTGATCGCGCTGGCTCTGATTAACCCCTTTGTGCGACGGTTGTGGGGACGGCTGGCGCTGCGGCGTACCGAGGTGCTGCTAATCTACTGCTTCATCGTCGTGGCCGTGTCCACGGCGGGACCGGGCGTGGTGCGGTTCTTCCTGACGACCACGCCGGCGCTGTTCTACTTCGCGACTCCGGAGAACGGCTACCAGGAGTATTGGCAGTACATCCCTTCGTGGTGGCTGCCCCAGAACCCGGAGGTGATCCGCCAGCTCTACGAGGGCAGTGCGCACGGGGAGGTTCCGTGGATGGCGTGGCTGCCCTCGCTGGGACTGTGGCTGCTGTTCTTCCTGGCGCTATGGATCGTGATGATGTGCCTGATCGTGCTCGTGCGGCGCCAGTGGGTGGAGAAGGAGAAGCTGACCTTCCCGATTCTGTATCTGCCACTGGAGCTGACGGAGGGCCTCGACACGCGGGCACTCCTGGGGAGCTTCCTCAAGAATCGGCTGATGTGGATCGGTTTCGGGCTCGCGGCGATCTACAACATCGCGAACATTGCCAACGCCTACAACCCCGCGATCAAGTGCCTGGGCAAGTACTACAATATCGGCGCGCTGTTCGTTGACCGCCCGCTCAGCTATCTGCGGCCCATGTCACTGCACTACCGGCCCGACATGATCGGGTTCGGATACCTGGTGAGCACCGAGGTCGCTCTGAGTATCTGGGTGTTCTACTTCCTGATGAAGCTGGAGGGGCTGGGAGCCGGCGTCATGGGCTACGAGCGAGCCGGCTTCCCCCACGCCCAGGAGCAGGCGCTGGGGGCGTACGTAGCGATGGCCATTTTCCTGCTCTGGATCGGCCGCCGCCAGGTGGCTGATTTCTTCCGCAAGGCGCTGCTCAACGCGCCGGACGTGGAGGACCGGGACGAGCCGCTGTCCTATCGAACGGCACTGGTGTTGCTGATAGCGGGGCTGGCGTTCCTGCTGGGATGGTGCGTGTACTCGGGCATGGCCCTGTGGGTCGCAGCTATGTACCTGGGGCTGATTCTGGCGGTGGCCTTCACCCAGACGCGCGTCCGTGCCGAGACGGGTATCCCCCAGATCTGGTCGTTCCCGTACTACCAGGCCTATAAGTCCATGACCTATCTGCTCGGCAGCCGTGTGCTGCAGGTGCGCGGGAGCTGGTCCACGCTGACGATCCTGACGAGCCTGGTCTGGCTGTCTCGAGGATACTACCCGGCCCTGATGGGCTACCAGATCGATTCGTTCCGGCTGGGGCAGCAGACGGGGATCAAGCCGAAGGCCATGACGTGGCTGCTGATTCTGGCGCTGATCGTGGGCATCGCGTTCGCGTACTGGCTCCACCTGGACGCCTGGTACGAGTACGGGTCCGGGATCGGCGGGGGCTGGGGCACGGGTCTGTCGCGGGCCGAGTACAACCGCCTGGCGGACTACGCGCTGGCGCCGCAAGCGCCGGACGTCTCCCGCACAGTGATGACCGCCTGGGGCTTTCTGTTCACCAGCATCCTGGTGCTGATCCGCACGGTGCTGCTGCGCTTTCCCCTGCATCCGCTGGCCTTCGGGATCAGTATGTCCTACCCGGAACTGGTGTGGGGTTCCTTCTTCCTGGTGTGGATCATCAAGAGCCTGGTGTTCAAGCTGGGCGGGATGCGCACTTACCGGATGCTGATCCCGGGCTTTCTGGGCTTCGCTTTGGGCCACTTCTTCACGGCGGGCATCGCCTGGGGCATCATCGGCGCCTTCGGGGGCGAGGCGGCGCAGCGGTATTACGTCTACTTTGGGTAGCGACCACTGGTTGCAGCGTATGACAACGTCAGCGGGGCGGCGCTGAGGGGCGATGAGCTGTGAGGATCGCGGTTTGGGCGCATCCGTACTCCGAATTTCCCGTGGGCCGGGACACGGCAGCGAACATCAGGGACTTCTTCGCACGGCTGGCCGAGGTCGGCGTGGAGAGCTATTTTCCCTTCGTGCTCACGCACGGAAAATGGTACTTCCGCTCGGAGGCTCTGGGGGCGCCCGAGCGCGACCTGCTCGGGCTATGTCTGGAGGCGGGCCGAGAGGCCGGCGTGCAGGTGCATCCGATCCTGGGGCTGGGGGCAGTGGGGGCGCGTTCGTCTGAAGGCCCAGCGGGTCTGTACGATCCGGGCGCTTCCGGGGATGATGTCCCGAGCTGGGCTCGGAACTGGCCGTGCCCGGCGTGGGAGGAGAACCTAGAGTTCATCTGGCGAGTCCTGGACGGACTGCTGCGAGACTATGCGCCGGATGGGATTCACCTGGACTACATGCGCTATCCCAATGCCGAGGCCTTCCTGGACGCGCACCCGTGCGTTTGCGAGCGATGCCGAGCGGCGCGGAAGCAGTGGCTGGGGCACGAGACCATCTCCGAGGAGGACTGGGCGCGGCCCGGCGTGCGCTTCAAGGAGATCGAGATGCGCGGGCGCTTCGTGCGCCGTTTGCTGGCCGGCATTGTGGAACGCGTACACGGAAATGGCCTGGCGCTGTCGTTGGCGGCACGGGCGCGCTATCTCAAGGATGCTGTTTGCGAGGGGCAAGACTGGGTTGCGTGGTGCCATGAAGGGCTGCTGGACTTCGTCTGCCCCATGTCATACAACCCCTGTTTCGAGCGATTCCAGCGCTTCGTTGACGATCATCAGCGCCTTTTGGCGGGCTGCGACGTGCCGCTGCTAGTGGGCATTGGCCGCAAGAGCAGCCTGGGCGAGAATACGCCCGAGCAGATGGAGCGCCAGATCGAGTTCGCCCGTGAGCGCGGCGCCGGTGGAGTGTGCATCTTTCACGTCGGCGCCTTCGGCACTGAGGATTACGAGGTGCTCCGCCGAGTGGCCGAAGGCGACTGAGGGCGGGCCGCTGTTCAACCACGGGGGCCTTCTGAGAACGGCGAACGGGACGCCTCGCGGCGCCCCGTTCACTCGCTCTCCAGGGGGGTATGGAGAAGCCTGAGTTACCAGTCGGTCGGGTAGAGGTGCCAGTCCCCCACGTGGGCAGTCCACGCTTCGTGCCGCTCTCCGGCAAGGTCCTGCCGGGTCACATCAAAATGTGCCGCCTTGTGCTCAACACCTTGCGGCCCAGGTGTGAGCATTACTCCCGGCTCGGTTCCGAAGTACAACGTCTGCCCGAAGGCGAGCGGTGCCCGAATGCCGGTACCAGCCACGCCCGGCTCGGTGAGATAGTTCAATGGCGTAGCGCTCGAGGCCAAGGCCAGTGAAGCGCCGATCAGTGTCAACACTGCTATGGCTGCAGTCAGTCCTGTGCGGTTGGTGGACGTCACGTGTTCCTCCCCCTTTGGCTTCTCTGTCCGTTTCGATACGTAACTATATTACTTATATCCCGATGGTCACACGAGTATTGTTAGGAGCGTTACGTTTAGGCCAAACCGCGGCCGCGGGGTTGGAATCGCCGGGCGGCAGGACCACGGCGGGTGCGCGCGGAAGGAGTGTTCCAGTAGGCTGGAAGGAAGGCGATCACTTGCGGCGAGGAGCGAGCACCGTGACTAGGATCTTATGTGCAGGTCTGCTGTGCTGCGTGTTGTGCTGCGGCGTGCCGGCCGCCGAGGGCGAAGCAACGGGGAAGCAAGAGCTGAATCGGGTGCAGGGAATGGTGGATAGGGCGGACCTGATCCTGGTGGGGCAGATCATGCGAGTCGGGCCGCCGCCCAGGCGCTTTAGCGGCTCACAGTGGGTGTCGCAGCGAGTGGAGTATAAGGTAGTCGAGATGCTGGCCGGGACGCCTCGGCTGGATCGCGCCAAGGTGGACCACCCGATTGTGTTCAACTCACCGGACGCGACGAAGGGGGGCCGGTTGGTGCCGCTCAAGTATCACCGGGGGAAGCGGTTGATCATCTTCTTGGAGCGGCGCCGCTGGCCGCGGGCCTTGATCGCTCTGGGACCCTCGCTGGAGTACAACCAGGCCTCGCTGGAACTGCTCCGAAAGGCAGGGCTGAAGTGGTGATATGGCGGGAGGGCGGGCGCAGGCCTCTGGAGCGCAACCGAGCACTGCTGGAGCGGGCAAAGAGGGTCGTGCCCGTGTGCTCGCAGACGTTCAGCAAGTGCCCGACGCAGTTTGTGGAGCATGTGTCGCCGAACTTCCTGGAACGAGGCCAGGGGTCTCATGTCTGGGACGTGGACGGCAATGAGTACATTGACTACTTGATGGGTCTCGGGCCGATCATCCTGGGCTACGCGTATCCGGCGGTGGACGAGGCGGTCCGCGAGCAGCTCGGCAAGGGCAGCATTCTATCGCTGGCCCACCCGCTGGAGGTGGAGGTCAGTGAGCTGATCTGCGAGATCGTGCCCTGCGCCGAGATGGTCCGCTTCGGCAAGAACGGGTCGGACGCCACTGCGGCCGCGGTGCGCGTCGCGCGGGCGTACACGGGCCGGGACATCATTGCCTGTTCAGGCTACCACGGCTGGCAAGACTGGTATATCGGCAGCACGACGAGAGCGGCGGGCGTCCCGGAGGCGGTGCGCGAGCTGACATGCGCCTTCGAGCCCGGCGACATTGACGCGCTTCACCGGCTCTTTCGGGAGTACGCCGGGCGCATCGCCGCAGTGGTTATGGAGCCGGCAGGCGGCTTGGAGCCTTCCAAGGAGTATCTAGAGAAAGCGCGCGAACTGACGGCGGAACAGGGCGCCGTGCTGGTGTTTGATGAGGTCGTGAGCGGCTTCCGGATAGCGCTCGGCGGCGCGCAGGAGTACTTCGGCGTGACTCCCGACCTGTGCGCTCTGGGCAAGGCCATCGCGAACGGCTTCCCACTGGCGGTCATCTGTGGCCGCGCCGACATCATGAGCCTGTTTGAGGAGGTGTTCTTCTCGTTCACCTTCGGGGGCGAGTGTCTGTCGCTCGCGGCGGCGAAGGCGACGATCGCGGAGCTGCGGCGCCAGGACGTGATCGAGCACATCTGGCGTCAAGGCGAGAAGCTGCGAGACGGCCTGAACGAGATCTCCCGGGAGGCCGGCATCGAGCGCAATCTGTATTGCTACGGCATGGCGCCGCGAACGGCAATGGGCTTCAAGGATGAGCGAGGAGCGGACTGGTTGGAGCTGAGGACACTGTTTCAGCAGGAGGTTGTGCGGCGCGGAGTGCTTCAGAGCTACGGGCACTGCGTGTGCCATTCGCACTCCGATGAGGACGTGCAGCGGACGCTTGACGTGTACCGTGAGGCCATACCGATCTGCGCGGCAGCCATTCGGCGCGGTGACGTCGCCGAGCGATTGGAAGGACCGGTGCTGGAGGCGATCTTCCGCCGGCCGTAAGGCACCGGGCAGGGCTGCAGAGCGATCGGAGGCAGGTGATTCCCTTGGCTGCGGGGCAGAGGCGGGCCCGGGTCCATGTTGTGGTGACCGGGCTGGTGCAGGGCGTGGGCTTCCGGATCAGCACGGT
>JALGUG010000126.1 GCA_029820995.1 Candidatus Zipacnadia bacterium | reverse complement strand
ACGGTGCAGTGCCTTGTAATCACGCCGATCTGCGCGCACACGCTCGATTCGCGCCCCCTGGTGGTGGGCGCGGACGTGGCCCTGGAAGTCACGCTGCGGCACCGCCCCGGCGCGCCGCCGCCCATGGCCAATGTAACACTGGATGGCCAGATCAGGGGCGCGCTCCGGCCGGATGAGAGTGTGCGCGTGCGGCGAGCGCCGCAGCCGGCGCGCTTGGTGCGCCTGCGGGGTACGAGCTTCTTTGGGCGGCTGCGTACGAAGATGGGCTGGGGAACCAGGTAGCCGGGCGTCACAAGGCGGGCCGGCGGTTCGGGAGCCCGCGGTGAGAGTGCGGGATGCTGTTGGAGTTGAGGATTGAGAACTTCGCGCTGATCGAGCGGCTGACGCTCGAGTTCGAGGACGGGCTGATCGTCCTGACGGGGGAGACGGGGGCGGGCAAGTCCATCATCATTGACGCTCTGGGCGCGGCTCTGGGTGAGCGCGTGGAGACGGAGGAAATTCGCAGCGGGCAGGAGGGGGCACGGGTGCAAGCGGTGTTTGACGCCTCTAACTGCAGCCGCGCGTTGGCAGCGTTGCGGGGCGCCGGAATCGAGCCGGAAGAGGACGGGATGGTGATCCTCGAACGCGAGATTCGCGCCACGGGCCCGAACCGCTGTCGGATCAACGGGAAGGCCGTGGCTCTATCCTCGCTGCGGGCAGCCGGAGAGCATCTGGTGGATATCCACGGCCAGCACGAACACCAGACGCTGATCCGGGAGGAGAATCACCTGGATTTCCTGGACAACTTCGGCAGGCGAGCGGTGCACGAGCTGAGGACCGAATACGCGGGGGCCTGGCAACGAGTGCAGGAGTTGCGGCAAGAGAGGGCGCGGCTGACCGAGGACGAGCGAACGCGAGCCCAGCGGATAGACTTCCTGCGCTACCAGGTGCAGGAGATTGACGAGGCCGGCCTTGAGCCGGATGAGGAGGAACGACTGGGTGTAGAGCGGGTTCGGCTGGCTAACGCCGAGAAGCTGCGGGCCGGCGCGCTGGCGGCCGGCGCGGTGCTTGGGGGCGAGGAGGATGCGCTGTCGGCGCGGGATGCGCTGAGCATGGCCAGGGAGTCCGTGGCGGAGGTCGTCGAGCTCGACGCCTCGATGACGGAAGTCCTGGAGCAAGTGGATCAGGCCAGTTATCTGGTGGAGGACGCGTGTCGGCAGTTGATCGCGTACGCGGAGGCTGCTGAGGCGGACCCCGAGCGCCTGGAAGAAGTGGAGCAGCGGCTGGAGTTGATCGCGAGGTTGAAGCGGAAGTACGGCAGCAGCGTGGAGGAGGTACTGGAGGCGCGAGCGCTGGCGGCGCAGGAGCTGGAGCGTCTGGCCGGGAGTGAGGAGCGGTTGGCGGAACTGGAGGCGGAGCTGCAGCGTGCGGAGGCCGAGGCGGGCGTCCTGGCAGGCAAGCTGTCGAAGGTACGAGCTCAGACAGCAAAGAAGCTGTCCGCGGCCGTGGAGAAGGAAATCGCGCCGTTGGGAATGCCGAAGGCGTCCTTCGGAGTGCGGCTGGAACGCGAGGAAGCAGCGGCGGGACTGCCCGTGGGTGGGAAGCGCTATGCAGCCGGCGAACGGGGCATTGACCGCGTGGCCTTCGAGTTGACCGCCAACCCGGGGGAGCCGCGCAAACCTCTGGCCAAAGTGGCGTCGGGCGGCGAGCTGTCGCGCCTGATGCTGGCCTTCAAGTCGCTCTGCTCGCGTGGAGCGGAGATTCCGACGCTGATCTTCGATGAGATTGACGCCGGCATCGGCGGCCGCACCGGTCATGCCGTGGGTGCGAAACTGCTGTCAGTCGCCCGCGGGACGCAGGTGCTGTGCGTGACGCACCTGCCACAGATCGCGCGGCTGGCAGATCAGCATGTGCGGATCGTCAAAGAGACCAAGGGCCGGCGCACAACGGTGCGCGCAGAGGTTCTGGGGCCCGATGAGCGGATCGCAGATGTGGCGCGGCTGTTGGGGGGCCGAGAGCTGGACCCAACAGCGGAGCAACACGCGGCGGAGATGCTCGCGTCGGCGCAAAGGGAAAAGGCGCAGTGGCGGGGGCAGAGGGCGGCGGCGGGTCCCGACTAGTGCTGCAGTAAAGGCCCACGTTGGGGGCCTAGACGGCCCCTTCGAGCTGCTCGACATGCCGAGCCCTCGTTGCAGTGGTAGGTCGCACCAATGGTCCAAGGGACAGCCCGATGATGAGCGACGGGAACATGATTGCGCCCCCGGCGGAGCGCGTGCTGTTGATCGTCGGGGCCTTTGGTTGCGGGAAGACGGAGATCACGCTCAACCTCGCCCGGTCGTGGTCCAAATGGGGGCCGTTGGCAGTGGTGGACTTCGACCACGTGACGCCGTACTTCCGGAGCCGACAAGCGAAGGAATTGGCGCGAGCGTGGGGTGTCGAGGTCATCGCACCGTCCGGTGATCCGGGCCATTTTACCACGCCCTCGATCCCGGCGGAGGTGCCGGCGGCTCTGCTTGACTCCTCGCGGCGCGTGGTGTTTGATGTGGGTGGTGATGAGCAGGGCGCACGGGCGTTGGCCCAGCTCGGGCCCGCGCTCCGACAGGCGAAAGTCAGCGTTTGGTTGGTCGTCAACTCGCGGCGGCCGGAGACGCGCACTGGTGAAGCGGCAGCCACGATGGCGACGGAAATCCAGGACACGGGACGGATCGAGGTCACGGGAGTTGTCGCCAACGGGAACCTGGGTCCCGCCACGACACTGGAGGTCGTGGCGGAGGGGCTTGAGGTGGGACGAGAGTGTGCGGCGCTGCTGCGATGTCCGGTGGTCCTGACGGTGTGCCCCGAGGCGCTGGCGCCGGCGGCGCGGGAGCGCTGGCCGGAGATGCCCGTGTTGCCCCTCAGATTCTACTTGCGGCCGACCTGGCTCCAATGAGCTGGCGAACGGCGAATGTGACCGAGATGATCTCATGGCCAAGATCGTAGTCAATGAGGAATGCTGCAAGGCCTGCGGACTGTGCATTGAGGCTTGTCCGAAGGGCCTGATTGAGCTCTCCAATAGCCTCAATTCCCAGGGCTATCATCCGGCCCGACAGACCGATGCGGAGCAGTGTAACGCGTGTAAACTGTGCGCGCTGGTGTGCCCCGACATCTGTATTGCGGTCTACAAGTGAGCAGCCGGTCAGAAGCGAGGCGACAGACTGTGGCTGAAGCGGCCGTCCAGGCAGCCGAGCGGATCATGATGAAGGGCAACGAAGCGGTAGCCGCGGGGGCCATCGCCGGAGGGTGCCGCTACTTCTTTGCCTATCCCATTACGCCGCAGAATCAGATTCCCGAGTACATGGCCCGGCACTTGCCGGAGGTCGGCGGAGTGTTCCTGCAGGCCGAGAGCGAGATCGCGTCCATCAACATGGTGTTCGGCGCCGCCGGCGCCGGCGGCCGGGCGATGACGACCTCCTCCGGGCCCGGGATTAGCCTCAAGCAGGAAGGCCTTTCGTACATTATTGGCGCGCGTCTGCCCTGTCTGATTGTGAACATGGTGCGCGGCGGACCGGGGCTGGGGAACATCGCCTCGGCCCAGTCGGACTACTGGCTGGCAACCCGTGGTGGCGGTCATGGGGACGGACGGTGTTTGGTCTTGGCACCGGCGAGCGCCCAAGAGCTGTACGATATGGCGTACGATGCCTGGCCAATCGCGGAGAAATATCGCAATCCAGTGCTGATCCTGGCGGATGCCATGCTGGGGCAGATGATGGAGCCCGTGCAGCTCCGCGAGCCGCGGACGGATTTCCCCCAGTGGGACTGGAGCGTAGGCGGCCCCCGCCACGGCCGAAAGCCCAATCTGATCAACTCGCTGTACGCCGTCGAGGAGGATTTGGAGGAGCACAATCAAGAGCTGGCTGCAGTCTACGCCCAGGCGGCCAGAGAGATCACCAAGTGGGAGGAATACGGCGAGCCGAAGCCGCAACTCTTGCTGGTGAGCTACGGGTCCTCGGCGCGGGTGTCCCAGACGGCGGTGGATTGGGCGCGAGAGCAGGGGCTGTCGGTCGGGCTGGTGCGACCCCAGACACTGTTTCCGTTTCCCAGTGAGCCGGTGCGGCAGTTGGCGGAGGGCGCCAGGCATGTTCTGGCCGTCGAGATGAGCATGGGGCAACTTGTGGAAGACGTCCGATTGGCCGTGGAGGGACGCTGCCCGGTGTCGCACTTTGGGCGGACCGGGGGCATGTTGACTACGCCGGAGACGCTCTTGGCAGAGATGCAGCGATTGCTGGGAGCGTGCTAGCCCATGTTCGGGTGCGGACCTATTCGGGGGAGAGCCTTTGCGCAGAAGCATTGAGGGAGCGGAGCCGATGCCGGAAGAAGCACAGATGACGCAGGTGTTCGGACGGCCCAAATGCCTCACGGACATGCCCTTCAGCTACTGCCCGGGCTGTACGCACGGGATTCTGAATCGGCTGGTCGCGGAGGTCATTGACGAACTGGACATCGCCGACCGATCGGTCGGCATTTCGCCTGTGGGCTGCTCGGTGTGGGTGTACAACTATTTCGATATGGACATGGTCCAGGCGGCCCACGGACGAGCGCCCGCGGTTGCGACCGGCATTAAGCGCGTGCGGCCGGACACTATCGTGTGGGCCTACCAGGGCGACGGCGACCTGGCGGCCATTGGGACCGCCGAGATCGTCCACGCGGCCAGCCGGGGCGAGAAGATTACGATCGTGTATATCAACAATGCCATCTACGGCATGACCCAGGGCCAGCAAGCGCCGACCAGCGTTATCGGCCAGGTGACCTCGACGGCGCCCTTCGGCAGGCGGCCGGAGGTGGAGGGCTATCCGCTGCGAGTGTCGGAGATGTTGGCAGCGCTGGACGGGCCGGCGTTTATCGCGCGGGTGACGGCGATAGACGCCAAGACGATCAACCAGGCGAAGCGGGCGATCAAGCGGGCCTTCGAGGCGCAGATCAACAACGAAGGCTTCTCGCTGGTCGAGTGCCTCAGCACCTGTCCCACCTGGTGGGGGAAGACCCCCCAGGAAGCGCAGCAGTGGCTCCGGGACAAGATGATGGCGCAATTCCCCCTGGGCGTGTTCAAGGACCTGAAGGAAGCGACGAGCGATAATGCGTGAAGAGGTCTTTATGGCGGGTCATGGCGGTCAGGGCGTCTTGACGATTGGCACGTTGCTGGCATACGCGGCCCTGGAGGCGAACCTGGAAGCAACCTGGTTCCCTCAGTACGCACCGGCGGTGCGGGGCGGAACCTCCAATTGCACCGTCATCATCGCCGACGGACCGGTGGGCTCGCCGATCAGTGGCCGCCCCGGATCGGAGCTGTTGCTCAACGCGTCCGCGCTGGAGCACTATGAGCGCCAGGCCCGTGAAGGTGGACTGATCATCGTCAACTCGTCGCTCGCGACACGGCCGGTCTCGCGCACCGATGTGACGGCCTTCAGCGTGCCGGCGAACGCTCTGGCAGCCGAACTGGGCAATGAGCGCACGCTGAACATGGTGATGTTAGGCGCATATCTGGAGGCTGCTCGGCCCTTCGACACCGGGGTCCTGGAAGCCGCGCTGCGAGTATCACTGCCCGAGCGACACCACAAGCATATTCCGGCCAACTTGAGGGCGCTGGAAGTCGGCGCCCAGTGTGTGCGCGAGCAGAGGGAAAGTTAGAGAGCGCCGTGGGCGCAGAGGAGATGCCATATGGCATCGTTGGAGGAGCTGGCGGACCGGATTAGGCAGGCGCTGGACGAGGTGGACGCGGCGCGCGAACATGCGCTGCCGGCCTCGCGGGAGATCGTCCGCCTGTCCGCGACGGCCATCAAACACGTGCATCGCGGTGAATGGGCCGAGGCCGAGCAGATGTTGAACCGGACGGGGGCTGCGGTGCGGGAGCTGCGGGATAAAGTCGAAACACAGCCGGCGATCAGGTCCGCGGGCTTTGTGCAAGACGCGCAGAAGGAGTATGCCGAGGCGGTGATCACGGACGCCTGTGTGCGCGGGCAGGAATTCCCTGATCTCGACGAGGTCGGCGTCGAGCCGGCGGCCTATCTAAACGGAATCGCGGAGGCCATTGGCGAACTGCGCAGGTATGTGCTGGACTGCATTCGTCTGGAGAAGCTCGACCAGGCGGAGCGGATCCTGGAGCAGATGGACACGATGTACTATGTCCTGCTGACCTTCGATTACCCCGATGCAGTTTCGCAGGGACTGAGGCGACGGGTGGACGCGGACCGCGGAATTATCGAGCGCACACGCGGCGACCTGACTAATGCACTCCGGCAGAGCAAGCTGGAGGCGGCGATGGCGAAGCTGGAGGACCAGATCGAAGACGGAACCTAGGGGGCGGCTCGATCCGGGGCGAAACACCAGGAGCGGCCCGGCGGTTGCTCCTGTTTCGGTTCATACACGGCGGCCCGGCTGACGGGGGGATGAATGGCCATAGCGAGAGGGAGGAGGGGCCGCATACGAGGCTCCGGCGGAAGCCGAAGACGACGTATCCGGCCCACACTTCGGGCCACATAAGTGAGGGACAAACACATGACAACGGCAGCCTTGTGCCTGTGCGTGGTGGGATGTCTGGCTGTGGGGCAGGACTTCCTGGTGGACGACTTTGAGGGCGCCGAGACGCAGTGGCGCTCGAAGTTCGGCCTGCATGAGGTCATGGAGGGACAGCGAGCGGGGCAGAAAACGAAGTTCCTCAAAATGGGGTACGATTTCCGGGAAGGGCCGCGGTACACCTGGGTGCGGGCTATGCTGCGGAAGCCGCTCGACGTGCGCCAATATCGCTACCTGTCTTTCTGGGTGCGGGGCGATGGCAGCAAGAACAAGGTCACAGCCGTGTTGATCAAGCGAGTCCCGCCGGAGGCGGGTAAGCAGCACGGAGAGACGTCCGTGGCTGCGGGGCAGAGGTGGTTCTCGCTGGAGGATACGAAGTGGCGGCAGCTCTCGATCCCGCTGAGCGCGTTCCAGGGCGATCGGGAGATGATGCAGGCGGTGGAACAGGTGAACTTCAGCGTGCAGGCGGTGGACGAACAGCAGACAGCCGGAAGCATTGAGCTGGACGAGGTGAGACTGATGGCCGAGCAGCCCGCGGGCGAGGTCGTCGAAGAGCAGGTGCCGTTCCCCCCGGCGGACATCGCGATCAAGTCGGAGGCGGACTTCTTCGGAGCACTGGACCTGGAGCGGCCCGAGCTCAAGGATGTCAAGGCTGCGGTTGCCCGGCAAGATTGGCCCGCGGCGAAGGCGGCGTGGGCACGACATCTTGAGGCCCGCGAGCAGCCGCGCTGGTTCTTCAGCTATCGCGATCGCGACCGGCTGGTGCAAGTCTTCGACGAGCACTTCGGCGGGCTGAAACGGGCCGTGCCGGCGGCGGATCGGGCGCTGGCGCGCGACTTCACCTTCCTGGGGGTTCACAAGAAGCTGGAGCACGACATGCAGTGGCTTCACGGGCCCCTGGAGTGGACTCACGTGCTGAGCCGCTTCGGCTACTGGACCCAAATGGGCCAGGCGTACTGGGCCACGGGAGACGAGAAATACGCGGAGGACTTCGTGTTTGTGCTGCGGGACTGGATCAAGGACAACCCGGTGCCGCGTATCTGCACGAATGCTCGCGGGAAGCACGGCACCGTGTGGCGCACACTCGAAACGGGAATCCGAGCGGACCTGTGGTTTGAGGTGATGCAGTACTTCATGCCGTCGCCGGCCTTCGATGCGGAGGCGAAGTACGAGATGACGCGCTCGCTGGTGGAGCATGCGCGTCACTTGCATCGGTACGAGGTGGGGTTTCGGTACGGCAACTGGCAGGTCGTGGAGTGCGCCGGCCTGGCTTGCATCGGGGTGATGCTCCCGGAGTTCCGGGAAGCGTCGGCCTGGCGGGAGCGGGCCTATCGGTATCTGGCGGAGCACATGGAAAAGGACGTCTATCCCGACGGGAGCCATCACGAGCTGACGCCGGGGTATCACGGTTGGGTGCGGTCGAAGTTCCTGCGGGCGGCGCGCATCGCGCAGATCAACCACGTGGAGACACCGGACATCCTGGGGCGGCACGAGAAGATGTATGAGTTCTGGGAGAAGCTCTGCACGCCGGACCGGCGGACACCGCCGGTGGGCGACAGTGGGCGGAACTACGTCGGCAACGAGCTGGGGCTGGCGGCACTGCTGTACCACCGGCCGGACTTCCGGTTCTTGGGAGCGGACAAGGCCTCGGCCGGTTGGGTCTGGCTGCTGGGGCCGAGCGTGATCGAAGACTACGCCAAGATTGAGGCGCGCCCGCCCGACTTCACCTCCTGCCTGCTGCCTGATGCGAAGTACTGCATGATGCGTAGCGGATGGGAACCGGATGCGACGTACGGGCTATTTGACTGTGCGCCATGGGGCGGCGGGCACAGTCACGCGGATCGGCTGCAATTCACGCTGTTCGCGGGCGGCAATCGGCTGATTCTCGACTCGGGGCAGATCAGCTACGATAACCCCGTGTCCGGGCAGTACTTCCGCCGCAGCCGGGCGCACAGCATTCTGATGATTGACGGCCGGGAACAGCCGACCGCGGACCCGGAGCTGCTCAAGTGGGTCACCACGCCGGAGTTCGACTTCGCAGCGGGTCGGTTGGTGGACGAGAAGCGCCGGATCGCGCAGACCCGTACGGTGCTGTTCGTGAAGCCGGAGTACTTCGTGGTCGTGGACCATGTCGGCGGTGAGGGCACGCACCGGCTGGAGCAGTTGTGGCATCTGCCGGACGGGGAGCACACCGTTGCACCCAAGATGGTGCGCACCGGGCTCAAGACCGGGGCGAACGCCGTGCTGGCATGGCCGGGCGAGGGGGAAGTGTCGGAGCAGACGGGCTATCTGCCGGGCGGTGAGAAGCTGTACCACGAGGCGCCGGTGGCCGCGTTCACGCGGGAAGGCCCACTGCCGGCGGTGCTGCCGCTGGTAATCGCGGCGGTGAAGGGCGAGGCGGAGGGCCCGCAGGTGGAGCAGTACCGGCTGGACGGACAGGTGGCGCTGTTGAGGGTGCGGAGCGGAACGGACTGCGTGGACGAGTTCGCGCTGGCTCCGGAGGTGCAAGAGTTGGCGCTGGGGCAGTTCCGGTGCAAAGCGCGGGCCGCGTGGGTCCGGACTGACGGCGGAAAGGTGTCGCGGATCGCCATCGCCGGCGAGTGAAGTTGGGGACTTGTGGTGACGCAGACCAGGGAAAAAAGGGCGGCCCCGTCAAAGGCGGGGCCGCCACACGGAAAGGCGCTTCCTTGTCAGGCCGACTTGGGGGAGTCTGACAGGCTTAGTCTGCGCGGCTAGGCCAGGGACAGGAGCCGGTCGCCGTGCAACGAAGAGAGCGCCATTCCGGAAAAGGCTGCATGTTGTCCAGGTGCGCGTCTATCATAGTAATGCCCCGGTACACGCGATCCCTAACGTGATTGCTGTCACTGCCGGCGAGCCGAGCAGGACTGGGCGAAGCCGTAGCGAAGTGCCTTCGTCGGAGCGCCTCAAGCAGGCGGCGTGAGGGCCGGGCCCGTTGCGCCGCACAGTATGATATGGGACCGAGCAGCCATTACTTCGCGCGTTCGCCGCAAGCAGCCCGACGGCCGCACGAGTTCGAGGTCAAGGTACGGGGTGAGATCTTCCGGTTCATGACCGATTCCGGTGTGTTCTCCCGTGGACGTCTGGACCCGGGCACGCGACTGCTGCTCAGCCAGATTGCGCTGCCGGAGCGAGGTCTGTTACTGGATTGGGGCGCAGGCTACGGGCCCATTGGGATCTGCCTCGCGCGGCTGTGTCCCCAGGCGCAGGTCGTCCTGGCGGAAGTCAATGAGCGGGCCGTAGACCTATGCCACGAGAACCTGCGCCTGAATCGCGTCACGAATGCGGAGGTTCTGGCCGGCGATGCGCACGAGGTGCTCGGCTCGCAGACCTTCGACCTGATCGCCACGAACCCGCCGATCCGAGCCGGAAAGAAGGCCGTGCTGGCGCTGTTCGAAGATGCGGCGTCACGGCTCAATCGGGGCGGATCGTTCTGGTTCGTAGCCCGTACCAGGCAGGGCGCCAAGACGCTGGCGCGCTCGGCGGCCGACTACTTCGAGGAGGTAGAGCTTCAAGATATTCATTCCGGATACCGGCTCTATCGGGCATGGGGGCAAAGCAGGGGCGGCCCATGAGCAACCTTCCGCCGAGCACAGCGCGATCCGAAAGCCCCCCCATTGTCCCGAGCTTGCTGCTCTTTGCGGTGGTCGGCTCCGCAGTGGCGGTAACGCTTGTGGCAGTCGTTGTCGGGCCCCAACGCGACGCCTCGCGGTCCGAGGCGGCCCTGGAAGAGCGTGCTCGCGCGACCGTGGCGCGTCGCACGGCTCACGTGTTGGCCCTGAACCTCGAACGCATGCATCAGGTGGGCAGCGATCGCCTGGGGCGCGTGCCGGATTTGCCGCGCGGCGCTTCGCCCTGCACGATGGTTCAGCGCCAGGCTCGTCTGGTGACTGCCAAGACGCCGGCCACGCTTGGCATGGCCGCGTACGGCGCCCAAACAACGAGCTTCCGGGCGCCAAAGGACAGCCTCGAGCGGGGTGCTCTCGATTACTTCAGGCGCCATCCCGGACGCCGCGATGTGGAGTTCGTGGGGCGGAATGAGGAGGGGGAACGCACCTGGGTCTACGCCCGGACGGAGAAGGTGGTTGCCAGTTGCCTGCAATGTCACGGGCCCGGGGCACGGAGTGGGTCGGCCCAACCGTGGCCTTCGGAGTACAAGTCGGGCGACGTGTGGGGGATCATCGTGGTCTCGGTGCCCATTCGGGATCTCGGCGAGACCTGGCCCGGAGCTCGCAGCCCACGCATTCCATGAGCCCCCAGCGCCGGAGCGAGCGTCTGCTGCGCGCGCCTGATGTGAGCACAGGCCTTGACTTCGGCTCGGTTTCTTTGCTACAATTCGCTTACCGCGGTGAAGCACAGCAGTACTGCTGACCATCTCGAGAAAAAGGAGGTGGTGGCTTGATGGAAGACAGTAAGAGTTGTAGACCTAGCAGCACGGGGGTTCATGAGCCGACCGGAGGTGGCGAGAGGTAGACGCTAGGTCTCGACCCTCGAAATGAAAGCGTAGGGCTCCTTTGCCCTACGCTTTCTGTTTGTAGGGAGTGGGAGGCCGAGGCAGGCGAAGGGTTGGCCGAGCGGGAAACCGGCGCTACGACGGGACCTAGGGAGGAAGAGCATGTGTTCTATGCGTTCCATCGCCATAGCCGCCGCGGCAGCGGTGGTGTCTTGGGCCCTGCAGGCGCAGCCCGTTCTGTGGCCCCCGGAGCGCGAACCCTCGGCTGCCGAGAGGCAGGCGGTTGCCGACCTGGCGAAACGAGCTGAGGCCCTGGATGCACGGCTGAGGCCCTGGGAGGCCAAGCGGGCGGACCTCTCGGATCTGGCGGCGTACGTGAACGTCCCGCTCGCGCGCCTCAAGTGGCGAAAGGCGAACCTCCTGCTGCGCCGTTCCAGCGCCGCCTTGTACCGCAGCGCCATTGAACGTGACCTGGCGGAGGGGGAGGAGATCCTCGCCGGCGCGACGGGCAAGCCGTGGCATGTGGGCCGCTCAGGTCTGTTGGAGCTGGCGTACGTCACTGCAAACGACGGGACGACGCAACCGTACTATATCCACATCCCGAAGAACTACACCGCGGACCGCGCTTGGCCACTCATCGTGTTCCTGCACGGCTGGGTGCCCAGCATCACAATCTGCGATCCCTGGGTTCTGAGCAGCCCCGAACTGGACCTCGCCGCTAAGCAGGGCTTTCTGGTGCTCATCCCCTATGGTCGGCGCAATACGGATTTCCAGGGCGTGGGCGAGGTGGACGTGTTGGCGGCCACCGAAGAGGCGCAAAAGCTGTACCGCGTGGACCCGGACCGCATTTACCTGATGGGCGTTTCCATGGGCGGCATGGGCACCTGGGATATCGGTCTGCGCTATCCGCACAAGTGGGCGGCGCTCGCACCGATCTCGGGCCAGACGGACATGTTCATCTGGTGGCAGTGGCCGCGTGAACAGACGCCGGCGTTCAAGCGATTCTTGGTGGAGTGGGACAACGCAGTGGACATCGCGCCGAATGGTTTCTCGATCCCCATCTTCCTGCAGCACGGAGAGTTCGATCACCTGATTTCCGTGGAGCAGTCGCACCTGATGCTCAAGACCGCCCGGAAGTGGGGCTACGGGGTCAAGTTTCACGAGTTCAAGGGCGAGAGCCATTACATCTATTGGGACCTGCCTTGCTACCGCAACGCCTTCGCGTTCTTCAAGCCCTTGAGCCTGAACCGGCGGCCCCGGCGCATCAAGTACAAGACCTATTCGCTGCGCTACGACCGCGCCTACTGGGCCCGTATCGCTGAGATCACCAACTACGGCCGGCCGGCGTATCTGGAGGCCGAGGTGACCGGCCCGGGTCAGGTGCAGGTGAAGACGGACAATGTCGGCGCTTTCGCTCTGACGCTCGACCGAGAGCTGCTCGGCCCTGGCCAACAGGCG
This sequence comes from Candidatus Zipacnadia bacterium, assembly GCA_029820995.1. Classification (GTDB taxonomy): domain Bacteria; phylum Armatimonadota; class Zipacnadia; order JALGUG01; family JALGUG01; genus JALGUG01. The sequence goes on along the minus strand of JALGUG010000126.1, from coordinate 332 downwards.
CAGATTAGCATCAATGGTGAGGCGCCCCGGCAGACGCCGGTGCCGAAGGAAGGCGAGACGCTGTTCCGCGTCCAGGGCGAGCCCCCGGCGGGCCTGCACAAGAAGAAGACCCTCTGCGGGCCTTGCGAGGACGCGATGAACTACCCGTTTGTATGCGTGAAGGGCACTCAGGGCACGGAAGCGGATCGCCGGCGCGTAGGGGAGATGTTCGACCGGTGGGTCAAGGACTGGGACGCCTTCGCCGATGGATTCCCGCGGCAGAAGGACGATACGCAGGTGACCAAGGAGGACGTGGCGCGGTACAATCTGATCTTATTCGGCGAGCCCTCGAC
>JALGUG010000432.1 GCA_029820995.1 Candidatus Zipacnadia bacterium | reverse complement strand
TCCGAGCATACTCCTGCGCCTGACCGAAGGGAGTGGCCACCAGGCCCCCAGCGACAAGGGCGGCTCCAACCCCGACCCATTTTGCACACACAAAGAAAAGCTACGGCGTCAATCTTTGGTTGGACGGGGTCGGGTGCGGCGGGCAGTGGTTCGGGGTGCTCGGCTCCTGGCTGCGGCCCTGATGCGGTGATGCAGGCCTTCGGACCGGACAAGCTCGCGGTCTCGCTTCGGTAGGGAGGCTGTCTCGACGGAGGTGGGTGAGGCGAAGAGGGCCGGGGTGGACTTGGTCGGGAGGCCTTTGAGCTTGCGCTTGTGTGCTTCGGCGTCGAGGGTTGCGAAGGCAGCTGGGAGGCGATCCAGGGTGCCGCACAGTATGTCCACGTAGTCGGGGTCGCACAGGTTGAAGGCCAGAGGGGCTCCAGGCGGGAGGTGTTCCAGGTCCTGCGTTAGCTTCTTGCGGCCGGAGCGGCGGCGCTCGCCGTGCTTGATGGTGCCGTTGAGCGACTCCAGCCGGTTGTTGGTACGGTCCACGACGCGTACGGACGTGCCCCCACAGGGTGGGCCCATGCTTCGCGACGTGTTTGATGATGATGTCGATGGCCTCCCGCTGGTCCTTGGCCGGCCCGCGCTTGGGACGCCGTGCCTCCAGGTCGGCGGTCAGGGCTTCGACGGCCTTGCGGATGTCACGCAGCTCCGCTTGGGCCTGCTCGGGCGGTACGTGCTCGGCTGACGCCCGGGCATCCTCGTTGCGGCCTGTGGTCTTGGGAGCCAGGCGCAGTGCATCCCGCAGTTCGTCGAACAGGCCGGCCCGCCAGCGCAGTTTGTGCGCCACTTGTGAAAACGGCACTTCGGCGCCCACCGGGTCGAGGATGTCACGCAGACGACGAAGCACCCGGTGGACTTCGCAGTCATTGGGGGGACAACGCAAGTAGGCATCGACAGCCCGCCGGGCCTCGGTGCAGCGATCGTGGAAGTCGAGGTAGGGCCGGTCGAAGGGCAATCCCACGTCGTTGCCCTCGGCAGCATAGTCGAGGACCCACTGAGCCAGGGCTCGAACAACTGCCAGGCCGCTGTTTCCTTCGGGCACCGTGTGGCGCGCCTCGCTCTGGTCCGTCCAGGCTTCGACTCCGTCTCGGCCTTGGTCGATGCCCTCGCCCAGCTTCCGACCGAGATCCCGCGCAAGCGTGCGCAGTTTGGGACGCACCCTGAAACGGCGGAACAAGTCCCGGAGCCTGGCGTGCAACTTGTCGAGGAGGTCGCCGCCCACATCGGCGAGGAAGTGCTGGTGGCAGGCCAGCACGGGGATGTCGCCGCCCAACTCGTTGACGAAGGAACGGACAGCAGGCGTCATGGCCTTCCCGAGGTCCCGTACCACGGCTACCGGAGGCCCGAAGGCTTCGGCCACCCGGTGCAGGCAGGGCAGGATCGCCTCTGAATGCTCGGTGGGAATCTTCCAGGAGCCCAGCACCCAGCGGCGCCAACCGGCATAGGCGATGAGCAGGGTACCGCGGCCGTCCTCGCCGGTGGCGTCGATGTGCAGGGGCCAGCCTCCGTCACGCTCGAACTCCTGCCGGATGGCGTCCCTGCGGGCGGCGTGGAGGCATTGCAGGTAAACCACAAACCGCCGTTGCAGGGTGCTCACCTTGCCGGTGGAGATCTCGATGCCGTGCTCGGCGCGCAGTGCTTCGCGAACTTCCTCGCGCTGCCGTTCGTGGACGAAGCGCTGCAGGCCGACGAAGACCATCACATCGTAGCCCACGGTCTGCCTGGGAAGAAGAGCGGTGCTCAGGGAGGCGGCCCGCATCGTGACCTTGGCACCGGAGGGCTGCCGGCAGCCGGCCGGGCAGGCATGGATCGTCTCGCGGGCCTCGAACGAGCCGTGCTCCAGGGTCCGGCCGAAGCGACGCACAGACTTCTGCACGGTCATCGCCGCCCCGCAGCCGGGGCATGGCCTGGGCTCCTCGGCGACGGCCACCTTCGTGAATTGAAGGTCTCGCCTCCGTCGGCCGCAGTTCTCCTCCACCGATCGCAGCAGGCTCCTCATCTCCGCCAGGGCACTCAGGTGGGCGGCGCCGTTTTTTTTCCCGGCGCAAGCCTGTGAGCCTCGTATACCGACCGCACGTGGTGGAGTTCGACCGAGACGCCGCGCGCTGCCAGACCGCGGACCACCTCCAGCGGCGAAGGGATTTCGGCGGAGCCCCGCAGAGCCTCGCCCAGAATCTCGATGGTCTCCTCAACCGTGGGCTTCCGCAGGATCCTGGCGACCGCCCGGTCGCCCTCCTGCCGCCGCCGGACCTGCTCAGCAGCCCGGGAGGCATCGGCGCTGACGTAGAGGTGCTTGCCCCGATACTCCTCGCGGCCGATGCGACCCTCACTGACCAGGTCCAGCAGGGTGTTCTGAACCCGTACCCGCAACAGGCACGACAACTCTGCGTGCGTACGCCCGTCGGGCGCCTGTTCCACCTGCACGGCTACGGTCTCTTTCAGGGTGCCGCTTCGGCTGAAGCCGATATCCCCCTGGAACCACAGCCCCCACTCGTCGAAGTCAGGGATTTCGGCCAGAGTGTAGTATCGGCCACCATGCGTGTAGCTGGTGTGATAGCCGACTGCCGCAAGGTCCCGAAACAAGCTACGCCTGGACCGCGATTCGAATCGCACCCCAAGTCCCCGCATATCGAGCACCTTGACGCGCCGGAGAACTCGGCAGAGTCGAAGAAGATCTCGTGTCATGAGGCCCTCCGATGTGGCAACACCAGGACGATCCTAGCACAACCGTCCTGGCTTTGCCAACATCATGCGGGGGGCCCACCTGTAACCTCCTGATATTCCGTAACCAGGGAAGGGCACCAGGGCCACAAAGTGGCAGGACTAGGACATCATGAGTCGAGAAAACGCCTTTGATTCCATGCTACTACGTGGCCCAACCAAAGGCTGACGCCGTAGAGATCGAGAGTATCCTGGCGACGGCGCTCTGTGCGGCAATGGCGGGTGCGCGCAGCTTCATCGCTCTGGCGGAGTGGGCGG
>JALGUG010000431.1 GCA_029820995.1 Candidatus Zipacnadia bacterium | reverse complement strand
GACGGCGTTGTGGATCGTGTCCTGGATCACCTGGGTTTGCCGCGTGAAGAGGCGGGGAGGTGGCCCGGATGACAGTGCGCATCGAGCCGGCGGGAGCGGGGGAGCAGTTGCGCCGGATTCTGTCGCTGGTCCGCTTCGAGCACACGCTATTTGCTCTGCCTTTCATCCTGGTCGCAATGCTCGTGGCCGCCGGGGGCCTGCCCTCGGCGTGGCAGTGCGCGTGGATCCTGGTGGCCGCGGTGGCAGCTCGGACGACAGCCATGGCCTTCAACCGTATTGCGGACCGGGCCCTGGATGCCCGCAACCCGCGCACGCGCGACCGCGAGCTTCCCACGGGCCGCGTCTCGCTGCGGGCGGCGCTCCTGCTGACCGTTGTCTCGGCGCTCGCGTTCGTGTTGGCCGCCGGGATGCTCAATCGGATCTGCCTGTACCTCAGCCTACCGGCGCTGGCGGCGCTGTGGGGGTATTCGTACAGTAAACGCTTCACCTCGTGGTCCCACGCCTGGTTGGGCTTTTGCCTCTCGATGGGCCCGGTGGGCGCCTGGCTGGCCGTTCAGGCGCAGCTTCCGCTACCGCCGCTGGTGCTGGCTGCGGGAGTGGTCTGTTGGGTCGCCGGGTTTGACATTATCTACGCCACGCTCGACCTGGATTTCGATCGTCGAGAGGGCCTGCACTCGGCGGTGCGCTCCCTGGGCCTGTCGCGGGCGCTGTTGCTCGCCGCCGCGTTGCACGGTGTGTTTCTGATATTCTTGACCGCCTTCGGCATGCTCGCCGGCCTGACGTGGCGGTATTTCCTGGGCGTGGTCGGGGTGGGCGCGCTGATGGTGTACGAGCATTCGATCGTCAACGAAACGGATTTGAGCCGCGTGAACGAGGCCTTTTTTCGGGCCAATGCGGTAGCCAGCGTTCTAGTCTTGCTCGCCACGTGTTACGACCTGCTGAGCTAGCTGCGGCGAGAAGGTGTGCGCGGTACCGGCGAGGAACCGACTGCTCCGGTGACGCTGCCTGACGGAGAGACAAGTATGGGAATGACAACGACACGGACCCTGGAGGACCTCCGGGACAAGATTCTGAGCGGCGAGCGCGTGTCGGCGGAGGAAGGGGCCCGGCTGTACAGGTGCACCAACCTGCCCTTGTTGGGCGAGATGGCTAATGCGCTGCGCGAACGCCGCCACGGGGACCGGACCTTCCATATTGTCAATCGGCACATCAACTATACGAATATCTGCGTCAACCGCTGCCGGTTCTGTGCCTTCTCGCGCGACTTGGCCGCGCCGGACACGTATACGCTGTCGGTGGACGAGGTTCTGGAGCAAGCCCTCGGGCCCGGGTACGACGAGATCACCGAGCTGCACATCGTGGGCGGTCTGCACCCACAGTTGCCGTACGAGTACTATCTGGAGATGATCGGGCGCCTGCGGGAGGCGCTGCCCCAGGTGCATCTGCAGGCCTTCACGGCGGTGGAGATCGAGCACTTCGCCCGCCTGGCGTCCAAGTCCACGCGGGAGGTTCTGCAGGAGCTAAAGGACCTGGGGCTCGGCTCGCTACCGGGGGGCGGGGCGGAGGTCTTCGCGGCGCGCGTGCGCGAGGAGCTGTGCCCGCGCAAGCTGAGCAGCGGCGGCTGGCTGAACGTGATGCGCGAGGCGCACGAGCTGGGTCTACGCAGCAACGCGACCATGCTGTACGGCCATATCGAGACGGCGGAGGAGAAGGCCCAGCACCTGGCCCTGCTGCGCGACCTTCAGGACGAGACCGGCGGGTTCATGTCCTTCATCCCGCTGGCCTATCACCAGGAGAACACGCCGCTCGGCGGACCCGGGCCCACCACGGGGCTCGAGGACTTGCGCAACATTGCCGTCGCGCGGATCATGCTGGACAACTTCGACCACATCAAGTCCTTCTGGATCATGCTCGGCCTGAAGATCGCCCAGGTATCGCTCTGGTTCGGCGCCGACGACCTGGACGGCACGGTCGCGCAGGAGCAGATCACCCATTCGGCGGGCGCGCGTACGCCGGAGGCGCTGACTCGGGACGAGCTTTGCGACCTGATCCGGGAGGCGGGCCGCGAGCCGGTGGAGCGGGACACGGTTTACAACGTCATTGACCGCTAGCTGGGCACTATGGCCTTCACTGTCGGGGCCGTTTCGTACCTCAACGCTCGCCCGCTGATCTGGTCGCTGCGGCAGGCGCCGCCGGCGGATGTCGAGCTGGTTCTCGATGTGCCCGCGCGCTTGTCGGAGCGAATGGCCGGCGGCGAGCTGGCGGCAGGTCTCATCCCGGTGTTCGAGTACCTCCGCGGCGTCGGTGCCCGCGTGGTGCCTAACGTGTCCCTCGCTTCCCGGGGGCCCGTTGCTTCCGTGAAGCTCTTCTGCCGCCGGCCGCCGCATGAGCTGACCTCGGTGGCGCTGGATCCCGCCTCGCGCACCTCCCAGGCGCTGACCCGGATTCTGCTGGCCGAACGGTACGACTGCCGGCCCGAGTTCTTCGAGCA
>JALGUG010000430.1 GCA_029820995.1 Candidatus Zipacnadia bacterium | reverse complement strand
TGTTCAGTCGCGACAAGGGCCTGTTCGCGCTTTGCCCGGTGCTGATCGTTGCGGCGCTGGGCTGGGCTATCATGGCGCGAGATCGCTCTTGGCGACGAGAGCTCTGTGTGTGCCTGAGCGTATGTGTCGCCTTCGTACTGATGAATGCCTCGCACGAGTTCTGGCGAGGAGGCGGGTGCCTGGGGCCGCGGCACGTTGTGCCCATGCTCCCCTTTCTGTGGGTCGGCTTCATCTGGGCGGCACGAGCCTGTACAGGGGTCTGGCGCTGGCCGCTTCTGATTTTGACGCTTGTGTCTGCGGCCGCCATGTTCACGGTGACCTTCACCGCGCCGGCGCCTCGGATCGGGATCACCAATCCGATCTACGGCTACGCACTGCCCCTCTTGCTGGCTGGTGACTTCACGTTGGCGCCCAATTGGGGTCTTTTGGTCTTGCCGGGACACTGGTGCCTGGCGCCGGTGCTGGCGGCACTGGCACTGGGTCTGTCCCTGGCCTTGAAGGGAACGGGCGGGAAGGGGAGAACGGACTCGGGTCTGCGCACGGACCCGAGGACGCGAGAGGAAGCCACATGTGGGCCCGCGTAAGAGCAGTCGTATTCGATTTTGACGGCACGCTGGCGGCGACACACATTGACTTCGCGGCGATGCGGGAAGACACATACGAACTCCTGCGGCGTTTTGGCGTGTACTCCGAGGCCTGTCGAGAGATGATGGTGTTGGAGATGGTGGCCGCCGGCTGTGCGCGCCTGGGCCGGGACAGCGAGGCGGCGGCAGAGTTGGTGCGGGCCTCGGAGGAGGTGCTGCGCCGGCGCGAGATCGAGGCGGCGGCGCGAGCCAGCGAGGTCCCCGGCGCCGGTGCGGCACTGCAGAGGGTTCGCGATTCGGGGCGTCGCGTGGGCATCATCACGCGCAACTGCCGGGCGGCGGTGGACACGTTCTCGCAGCGGTACCGACTGGTGCACGACGAGCTGGTTACGCGAGACGAGGCGCGAGCCGTGAAGCCCGACCCGGAGCACCTGCTGCAGTGTCTGGAGCTGCTGGACTGCGCGCCGGCGGAGGCAGCGATGGTCGGTGACCACTGGTCCGACGTGGAGTGCGGGCAAGGGGCGGGCGCGGCGACGATTGCGGTTCTCAGTGACAGCACGCCACGTGAGCGCTTCGAGCGCATGAGAGCCGATGCAATCATCCGATCGGTCGCCGAGCTGCCGGAGCTGCTCGGCGCGTCCGGCTAGTGAGGTTATTGGCCATGTCTCTGCCGGTGGGCAAGCTGGACGCCGAACTGCTGGCGGGACTGCTGGCGCAGGCGCCGGCGCCGGATGAGCGCGTGATCCTGGGACCGGGGATCGGGCGCGACGTCGCGGTGCTCGACATGGGCAGTCGGTGTCTGGTCGCCAAGACCGACCCGATCACCTTCGCCACGGACCACATCGGTTACTACGCAGTTCACGTCAATGCCAACGATATTGCGACCAGCGGCGCTCGACCGCTGTGGTTCTTGGGCACACTGCTGCTCCCGGAAACCGAGGCGACAGCGGACCTTGCGCGGGACATCTTCGGCCAGATCATCCAGGCGTGCACCGGGATGGGCGTGCAGCTAGTGGGCGGACACACGGAGGTGACGTACGGGCTGGACCGGCCGATTCTGGTGGGTCAGATGCTCGGCGAGGTGTCGCGGGAGGACCTGGTGACGCCCGATGGGCTGAGGCCGGGCGATAGCATTCTCCTGACCAAGAGGCTGGGCATCGAGGCGGCGTCCATCATCGCGCGGGAGAAGTCGGAGGACCTCCTACGGCGGGGCTTTCCGGGCGAGTTCATTGCAGCAGCACAAGCGATGCTGTTCGAGCCGGGAATCAGTGTGCTCAAAGAGGCGCAACTCGCCTGCGCTGTGGCGAAAAGCTCCGGTGGGCACGTGCATGCCATGCACGATCCCACGGAGGGCGGCGTAGCGACCGGGTTGTGGGAGTTGGCCCAGGCGGCCGGTGTGGGACTGGAGGTTTGGGGCGAGAAGCTGCCGGAGGATCCGAGGGCCCGCAGGCTAGCCGATGCCTACGAACTGGATTTGTGGGGAGTGATCGCTTCCGGAGCTCTGCTTATTGGTGTCTGTCCGTCTCTGGCGGAGCCGATTCGACAGGAACTGGAGGGACAGGGCATCCCGTGCACCGAGATCGCTCGCGCGACAGTGCCGGAGGCGGGTGTGCTGGTAGTACGGGACGGCAGGCGCGAGGAGCTGCCCAGGTACGACCAGGACGAGATTGGGAAGCTGTTCGCGTGACACTCCACAGCCCGAGGAGAGCGATATGCCAAACTTGCACCGCCGCGCTGGATTGATGCTCACGCCGGCGCTGGTCGCGCTGTGCCTGGCGGCAACGCTGCGCCCGGCGCAGGCGCAGCCCATGCCCGGCCCGTCGGAGAACGTAGGAGAGGGACAGGTCCTTGACGAGGAGGAGGAGTACACCGGCAAGCAGCCGGAGCCGGCGGATAAGGAGGAGGCGC
>JALGUG010000125.1 GCA_029820995.1 Candidatus Zipacnadia bacterium | reverse complement strand
GTCGTCGGGATCGCCGTTGTCGTTGAGCCATTCCCAGCGGCGCATGCTGGTGCGGTTGCCGTTCGGCTGCTGCCATCTCATGCGGGTCAGGCCCAGCTCGTTGACGGCCTCGTCCAGGACCTGGCGCGTGAGCGCGGGCGCGGCGCCCAGGTAATGAGGATTGCAGCTCCAGCCCCGCATCGTCTGGTAGTGCATCGTCTGGTAGTGCACGCTCGGGTTGATGGTCACGGTGACGTTGGCAGACTGCCCAACCACGGCACACGCCACAGCCAGGAGAAGAACCGAGGCCAGTGACGGAGTTGCGGTTAGCAGTTGGGTCCATTTCATATTCGCGCCCCCACATCCTATTGGCGCAGGAAGCTCAACCTGTCCAGCGGGTCAGTTCCGGCGTTCTTCTCCTCCGCATCGCTCCAGCCGTCGCCATCGTCGTCCGGGTCGGCGTTGTCGCCGAGGCCGTCGCGGTCGGTGTCGCGCCACTCCTTTGGATTCCGGGGGAAGGCGTCCCACGGGACGGCTCGAGCGCCCGGCCGATGCGCACCAGAGCCGGGCGCAAGAGTTGCTGTTGCCTCACTCCGATCCGGCCCCTCCACTCGCCGGTCAAGCGTGCCCTACTTCGTCTTGCTCACCAGCGGGATGATCGTGTTGTCCACGTCGTCCTCGGTCTTCGGCGTCGGGACGTCGCGGAACAGGTACCAGCGCTCGATGTGCTCCAGCGTCTGGCCGTGCTCCAGGGTCTTGAGCGGCCCTACCGTCTCCAGCTCGAGCATGTCGTTGTTGGTGAAGGTCTCCACCGAGCAGCCCCAGTCCGGGTAGGTCGCGCCCTCTTGATAGCGGAAGCGCTTCACGAACAGGAACCCCTTGTTGGCGGCGGCACACCAGCCGTCGTTGGCGCTGAGGCCCAGCTTGAACTTCGTGGTCGCCTGCGGGTTCTGCTGCAGCATGATGTACTTCTCGCCCCAGGTGACGCGCGGGTCCATCATGTTCGTGTACGGCCAGAGAGTGAGCGTCCAGTTCGGCAGCAGCAGGTCGGGATGCGCCTTGGTCGGGTGCGGGATGATCGCCCTGGTGCCCACGTCCATCACGGTCAGCGCCCACGCGGCCAGCTCAACGGGCCACAGGTTCGTGTTCGTCAGCTTGTGGCGCACCGTGACCACGGCGGCGTTCGGGTCGAGCGTGACCTCCATCTGCTTGAGGATGCCGGTGTCGGGTTCCACCGGCTGATTGAGGTACAGCGTTCCGCCCTCGTATTTGGCCTCGATGGGCGAGTTGTCGAGCGAGTACGTGCGCACCTTGTCTTCGGGCGAGTGCCAGAGGCGGTGTCCGCCGTAGATCATCCATTCCTGGGCGCCGGTCCGGCCGACCTGGTCGGGGTACTCCTTGAACAGGTTCGGGGCGCCGACGAATCCCAGGCGGATGATACGGGGCCCGACGTCGGTGGTGGCGACGAGGTCAATCTCCCCATTGCTCAGCTTGAGGCAGTTCGGCCATCCGGCGTACGCTGTCTTCTGCATCACGACCCTCCCGGTTGGTGCGGCCCACGTCGCCGCGGCAAGCGCACCAAGTGTCAGGGCTACTGCGAGGCCTGCGGCCCACCAAGATGGCATTGATCGGTCCACTCCAATCGCCTCCTCCAGTGCGGTAATGGTCTGCCAGTGTCACAGGACTTTGGGTATTTCAGCGGGCGCCGCGCTCGTCCCTGCCTGGTTCTCAGGAGGAGACGCCCGCGTTGCCGGGGAAGCGCCGCGGTGGAGGAAGGCCGATGGCTGAGGCCCAGCCGACCGCTCATCCAATAGAGCACCGCCGGTACTCGGTGGGGCTGGTGTGCGTGCTGCTCACGGCGGCGTTGCTGGTGGCCGTGGTGGTCTCGACGCTGATCGGCGCCGGCGTGTCGCTTCGTCAGGCGCTGTCGGTGGTGGCGGCGGAGCTGCACGTCGGCGGCGGAGGGATTGACCCCGAGGTCCGGTCGCGCGTCGAGGACATCCTGTGGAATATCCGCCTGCCGCGGGTGGTTCTGGGTGCGCTGGTCGGGGCAGCGCTGGGCGTGGCAGGGGCGGTCATGCAGGGGCTGTTTCGCAACCCGATGGCCGGTCCGTTCGTCGTGGGCGTCTCCTCCGGAGCCGGGCTGGGCGCGGCGATCGCACTCAAATGGGTGGATTTCTGGCTGTTGGGGTTCAGCAGCGTTCCGGTGCTGGCCTTTGTGGGTGCGTCAGGGGTGACCATCCTGGTCTATGTCCTGTCGCGCCGCGGGGGAGAGGTCCCGATCGCTACGCTGCTGCTGACCGGCATCGCCGTCGGGTCGCTCTGCTCGGCGCTTACTGCCATCGTCATCGTTCTCAGCGATGCGGGGGAGGTGCGCGGCATCGTGTTCTGGCTGATGGGGCGCCTGAGCCTGCGGTTCTGGGACCCACACGTGAAGATGATGCTGCCCTATGCGCTGGTCGGGATCGCGCTCACTATGCTCTATGCGCGCGACCTGAATGTGCTCTCGCTGGGGGACGAGAGCGCTCAACACCTGGGCCTGGAGGTGCGGCGCACCAAGCTGATCCTGCTGCTGGTGGCCTCGTTGCTTGCGGCGGGCGCCGTGGCGGTGAGCGGCGTCATCGCCTTCGTCGGCCTGGTCGTGCCGCACCTGATGCGGCTGCTAGTGGGCCCGGACCACCGCGGGCTGATCCCCGCTTCGGCGCTGGGCGGCGCGGCGCTGCTGGTTGTAGCCGATCTGCTGGCCCGGATGGTGCTAGCGCCGGCCGAACTGCCCGTGGGGATCATGACCTCGCTGCTGGGATGCCCGTTCTTCCTGTACCTGTTGCACCGCCGGCGGGCATACGATTTGCGATAGACGGCCTTGCCTCACGCTCGGTCCCTCTCCTTGCTGCAGACCGCTGCGCCACCGCAGGAGAGGGAGGGTCTGGGCGTGAAGGCGGTCCTGCAAAGACGGCGGGCGGGCCGGATGGGGCCCCTACCCCATCGCGGCCCCTCCACTGAGGCCCCCTATGACAGATGCGATGGCTTGGCCTCACCCTCGGTGTCTCTGGTGGGCGCAGACCGCTGCGCCACCGCAGGAGAGGGAGGGTCTGGGGGCGCCTACAGCCGCCGATGGTACACGAACCACTCGGCGCACAGGACGCCCAGGGCCAGGAGCGCCAGCCAGCGCCAGATCTCCCGGTTCGTCTGCCCACTTGAGCCCGTGGCCGCGATCTCGCGCCGACCCAGCTCCAGGCGCTCTCGCGGCATAGTGTTGCTCTCCCGGCGGTCGAGCAGGTTGGCCACGAAGTAGCTCACATGCTCGCCTTGCGTGACCTTGTACGGCCCGGCGAGGTCCGTTTCGTCGAATAGGGCCTGCCCCTCGTGGGTGGGCACTTTCACCGTCCGCCGGTCCGGCGTCTGCACTTCCACTGCGCTCGTCTCTTCCTGGACGTCCAGGGGCACCGCCTGACCGGTGCGGGTCGCCACGTTTACCTGCCGGCCGACATCTCGGGCGAGCCAGCCCAGCGAGTTGGCCATGAAGATGGGAAAGGCCGCCCGCAGCGGAAGGTTGGAGTGCTGCAGATCGAACCCCAGGAAGATCACGCGCAGATTGCGCTTCTCGCCCAAGACGACCAACGGCGTGGTCTCGGCCCGCACCAGCGCCTTGGCCCAGGGCTCGAGCTCGACCTGGAGGCATTCGGCGATGGCCACCTCGCCGAAGTTGGCATACTTGGTGATCGGATGATTGTGCTCCCAATCCAGCACCGTGGGATCCTGCGCATCGCCCACGACCCGCACCGGGCCGCCCGGCGCGGCGCAATTGATCAAGAAATATGAGCCGGGGTAGAGCTGGTCCGGCGCCCGGCCGTCGAATACGATCACGTCGTACCCGGTGTTTGCTCCGTAGTTGCCCAGCGTGCCCTTGGTCACGTGGACCTTCGGGTCGGCGTTGAGCACCTTCTCCAGGAAGAAGTTCTGTCGGCCGATTAGCAGCACGTGCAGGTCCCGCTGCTCCGCCAGATAAGCGAAGGCGGCGTTGTCGGCCTTCAGGTCGTCCTTGAGGTCCAGGCGCGCCTCGATCAGCCCCTGCTCGAAGGGCAGATCGCTGACCGCCACGCCTGTGCTGCCTTGAGCCGGAATGGTGACGGGCCTGACATCAAAGAGAGCGCCGTCGCGGTACAGCTCCAGATTGCAGGACTTGAGCTGACCGGAGAAGTTGGAAATCCCGGCGAACACCTCGTAACCGGCCTTCTCCGTGAAGGTCTTGCGCACGTCCAGCGCCGTCAGGCCGGCATTGTCGCAGCGCTTCCCCAGCTTCACGAAGTGCACCCGCGCATTGCCGAGCTGCAGGTCCTCGAGCGGATCGAAGGCGCCGTCGGAGAAGAGATAAATGTGGATGTCCTTGCGGCCGCGGGATAGCGAGAGCGCGAGGACGAGGGCATCGCGGAGGTTCGTGCGCACATCGCCGGCGCGGATGGCGTTCACGGCGGCCTTCAGTTGCCGCTTGTCGGCCGAGAACCCCGAGCGCACCCGGGTCCGCGCTCCGGCCTCGATGACCATGGCCTGATCGCGGCGCGACAGGTCGTCAATCATCTTGCTCGCAGCCGATTGGGCGGCCCTCAGCCGCGAGCCGCCCTCGTCGGTGGACTGCATGCTGGCGGAGGCATCCATGACCAGGACCAGGTTGTCGCCGGTCAGGCCGGCCAGCTTCAGGAAGGGGCGGACCAGGACGCCAACCAGGACGATCAGGATGATGATCTGCAGGAGCAAGAGCAGATTGCGCCGCAGCTTCTGGAAGGGGACATTGGCCTGCAGGTCGTGGACTACGTGCTCCCAGAGCATCGTGCTGGACACGGTGCGCTCTTTCCGCCGCAAGCGCAAGAAGTACAGCAGTATTACTGGCGGAATAAGCAGCAGAAACCAGAGGGCGACGGGGTTTAGCATGGTGAAGCGATTGATTCTCCTCCTGCCTACTTCACGAACTTCCCCTGTCTCAGGTACTGGAGCACCAACTCGTCGAAGGGAAAGCTGGTGCTGGTACGCAGGTAGCCCATGGCGCGGGCGCTGCAGAAGCTCTGCAGCTCGTCGCAGAAGTCGTTCAGCCGTCGCTGGTAGCCGGCGAGCAGCGATCCGCTCACCGTGATCTCCCGGACCTCCTTTGTCTCGGCATCCACCAGCTTCAAGTCGCCCGCGAGGTCCGGGTGCAGCTCGTCTTCGGCTAGCAGGTGAATCACGTTGACCTCGAACCCGCGCCCCAGCAGAGCCGTCAGTCCCTCGCGATAGCCGCCGGGGTCAAAGAAGTCCGAGACCAGGAACACAATGCCCGAGCGCTTCGTGCGCAGCACGAAGTTGCGCAGCGCGTCAGTGATGTTCGTCGCGCCGCCCGGCTTAATCGCCTCGATGAACTCGAACAGCCGCGCCGCCATGGCCCGCCCGCGCGTCATCCGGAAGGCGTGCGCCAGTCCCTCCGAGAAGCTCCAGACCGCCAGGCGGTCAAAGTTCGTGAGGGCAATATAGCCCAGCGCCGCTGCCAGCTTCTTGGCATAGTCCGCCTTGCTGGGCGAGCCGAACTTCATGGACTCGCTGGCATCGAGCAGCAGGTAGACGTGGAGGTCCTCCTCCTCCACGAACAGCTTGAGGAACAGCTTGTCCAGTCGGCCGTAGACGTTCCAGTCCACGTACCGGAAATCGTCTCCCGGCGTGTAATTGCGGAAGTCGGCGAACTCGACGCTGACGCCGCGCTTGGTCGAGCGCTTTTCGCCCTTGAGCTGACCCGGAAAGGCCTTCCGGGCCACCAGGCTCAGCCGTTCGAGCTTCGCCATGAAGTCGGCATCAAGCAGCATCGCAGACCCAGGCGTTGAGAGGCAGTAGTCCGGCGATTCGGCAACCGGACGCCACGTTCCTGCTTGCCGGCCGCCAAGGGACAGACACCCTTAGAGACGTTGCGCCACTTCAGGAGTTCCTCGCCGGCCACAATCGTGGCCGGGGACAGCTCCGAGGTCTTCCAGCTCCGGTGTGGAAAAGAGAGCAAGTTGTGCGCGACGAAACAGGTGCAAGTTGCGACGGTGGAGGGGTGTTGAGCATGAGGATTGCTCTGATGGTCATTTTCCTGTGTGGCGCGCTGACGGCGGCCCACGGCCAGGAGACCGAGCCGGCCTATGAGCCGGGCTTCCACGAGGTGTCGTTGGAGGTCGTGACGCCGCATCTGCCCTTTGCGCGGCCGCTGGCGGGCGGCCCGATCAAGGCGCTGTTCATCGCGCCGCGCGCCTGCCATCGCGACACGGCCGAGCTGGCCCAGCGGCTCGATCTAGATTACCGGGTCGTGATGACCTTCACGCGCGACCGGCTGGGCGGGATCGCCGCCATCGCCCACACGCACATCATTGGTGGGATGCCGGATGACGTCGAACGCGAGCTGCTGACCAAGCTGAAGCAGCGCTACGATTGCATCGTGGTCGGCAACCTGCACTTCGACATTCTGCCGATGGAGGTGCAGTACGCCATCCTGCGTCAGGTCTACGACGGCGTCGGGCTGCTGCTGACGCACCACCAGGCGGGACGGGGCGAGTATCTGCAGCGGGCCATTGACTTCGAGGCCTCCAAGGACGACCCAGCCGAGGTCGCGGCAGGTGTGCCGCTGACCGCGCTGCCGCAATGGGCCAACGTCAAGAGCGACGAGGAGGCGGCCCGCAAGGCCGTCACGCTGCGCACCTTTCAGCGGGGGCGGATCTGTCTGCTCAACCTCGGCAGAACCCGGCGCACCAATTATCTCACGCCGCTGACGACCGGCATCACCTGGGTGGAGGAGGACGAGTACCTCTCCCTGGTCGCGAAGGCGATATTGTGGTGCGCTCGGAGGGACCGCCCCGTGCGGCTTGCTGCGGTTTCGCTGCAGCCGCCGGCCGGCGAGGGCAGTGTGGTCCCGCGCGGCGTGCTGGGGCAGGCGAAGATTGCGGCGCGGATGGTCAGCCAAGGCGGCCCGCCCCGGGCGCAGGCCGAGTTGGTGGTGCGCAGCGAGAGCGGGGAGGAGCTGCTGCGCAAGCAGGCCGAGGTCAAGGTCCCGCGGCAAGCAGAGGCGACCTTCGAGCTGGCTCCTCTGCCGGTCGGCAAATACTTTGCCGACGTGATCGTCCGCCGGGGGAAGGCCGTGCTGGACTGGGGGGCAATCTCGTTTACGGTGACCGCGCCCGTGACCTGGGCGGAGCTGGCGTGCGATCGGGAGTACGTTAAGCCGGGCGAGGAGTATAGATTGACGGCCACTCTTTCCGCTCCGGCGCCCGGCGAGATGCTCGCCACGGCGGTCTGCGCCGATTGCTACGGGCGCGAGCTATTCCGGGCCCAGAAGAAGCTGGCGGACGGAGCCAAGCAGGTCTCGTTCGCGTCGCGGCTGGTTGATCCCGTCGGTAATCTGTTGGTCGCCAGGGTGCGTCTGGTGCAAGGAGGTCAGACGGTTGACGAGCAGCGTCTGGAGATTCCGGTTCGACTACTGCTGCCGGAGGGGGATTTCAGCTTCCTGATGTGGGGCTGCGGGGGCGATGAGCTGGCCCGCCGGTATGTCTACGAACAGCTCGTGGCCCAGGGCGTGGACACCGTCAATCATGGCACTCCGGAGGTACTGGCGCGCTACGGCCTGCACGGGCTGGCCGGGATCCGGGCCGGTCTGCATTTCAACGAGCGCAAGGAGGAGAACAACATTCGCAGCCCATGCTTCACCGATCCACAGCATCTGGCCAAGGTGCGAGAGCGGCTGCTGGGCGTGGCGCAGAGCCACGTCAAGTATGGCGGGACGGGCTATACGTTGGGCGACGACAACATCTTGGGTGTCGGCGACATCTGCTTCTCCCCCACGTGTCTGACCGATCTGCGGCGGGAGCTGAAGGGCATCTACGGCACGCTGGAGGCCCTGAATGCGGAATGGGGCACGAAGTTCGCCGCCTGGGACGAGGTGAGGCCGACCACGCTGGCAGAGGCACGCAAGACCAAGCAGTATGCCCGGTGGTGCGACCATCGGATGCACATGGAGAGCGTATGGGCGGGCATTCATCGGTTCGCCCGGGAGGTGGTGGAGAGCGTTGACCCCGGTGCGCCGGTCGGTTCCGATGCGGCCTGCGGCCGCGGCAGCTTCGGCGGCTATGACTGGTGGAAGCTGTCGAACATTATGACGCTGTGGAATGTGTACCCGTCGCCCGTGCAGGTGGAGCTCCTACGCTCGTTCCATCATCCGAAGGCCTACACCGGCCTGTGGTTCGGCGGTTACCTGCGGCAGCGCTACAACGCTTACCAGCGTTGGCTGCCCTGGTACACGATCTCTCGCGGCCTTTCGGCGGCCTGGTGGTTCAAGGACTACAGCGGCTGTACCGAAACCTGCCAGGAGGATGCTATTGCCCCGGACCTCCGTCCTTTCGAGTGCTTCGCAACCTCGGCTCGCGAGGTCCGCGAGATCAAGCGCGGCTTCGGCCGGCTGTTGCTGGGCGCCGAGCGGGAGTCGGATGGCATCGCGGTGCTCTATTCCCAAGCCAGCATCCACGCAGCCACGCTGTTCCCCACTTTCGGCACCGTGGATGCGGCAATGGGGGGAGTGATCCGGCTGCTTGCCGATGCAGGCTTTCAGTACCACTTCATATCATATGAACAGCTTGCTTCCGGGATCCTGAAGGAGCGGGGGTATCGTGCGCTCGTCCTGCCGCTGTCGCAGGCTCTCTCGCCGGCGGAGAAGCAGGCCGTGGGCGAGCTGGTCCGCGCGGGGGGCGTCGTGATCGCGGACCTGCGGCCCGGCGTACTGGACGGCCACTGCAAGCCGGACGACGACGCGGCCTGGCGGGGGCTGTGGGGAGTGCAGAGCTTTGGCGCCGAGCCGGAGCGCATGAGTGCGCTGGATGCCGAGATCAAGCTGCCCGGCGGGCAGGCAGTGACGCTGAAGGGGCTATCGGCCGACGGTTCCCTCAAGGCCGGCGCCGCCAGGGCCGGCGGAACCGCGGCGGAGGCGCCGCTGCTGCTCACTCATGCCGCAGGCGAGGGCTTGACCGCCCTGCTCAACTTCCCCTTTGCTTCCTATCAGAGGAAGAACTCCGTCGGCGCGGCCTGGCAGACGCTCCTAAGGGATCTGCTGGCGCAAAGGGGCATTCAGCCTCGTGTGCACCTCGCGCTAAAGCCGGCGCCGGCCGACTGCGAAGTGCTGCTGTATCGGGATGGACCCGCGGAGTACATCGCGTTGCTGGCCGGGCCGAATTCGGAGGCGGATCGGTACGAGGGGACGGTCAAGCTACCGGAGCGGCGCCGCCTGTACGACTGTCGCGCCGGGAAAGCTCTGGGGCGCACCGACACGCTGCAGGTCAAGATTGGACGGGGTGAGGCTCGGCTGTTCGCCGCTCTGCCGTACGAGGTGCAGAAGTTGGAGCTGAGCGGCACCACCGGCTGTCGCGCCGGCCAGCCCGTTCGGCTGCACGTGCGCTTGCGGGCGGACCGGGCTCCAGGTCGCCACGTGGTGCACCTGAGCGTGGCCGACCCCGAGGGGCACGAGAAGGCGTACCTGGCGCGCAATGTGGAGCTTCGCGGCGGCGTCGCCGAGGCCCGGATTCCCACGGCGCTCAACGATGCCGCCGGGCGCTGGATGGTGACGGCCCGTGACATTGCCACCGGCGCGCGTGCGACCAAGAGATATGAGCTGACTGCGGCGAAGGAGGCGACGCCATGAGGCCCTGGTGCCTGCTGCTGGCATTCTTGCCCCTGGGCGCTACGGCGCAGGACAAGCCGGCGGACGTGTCGGTGCGCGTGGGCGGTCCGGAGGAGGCCAAGCTGGGCGCCTACGTCGGTCACGAGGGGCACCCGATCCGGAAGTACTCGGTGCTGATCCACACCGGCGCGACCAAGATGACGCTGCAGCACTGGGTGGACGTGCACCCGTCGCACGCGCCCAAGGTCTTGCCCCTGGAGGGCCTGATCGGCTTTCCGCGTCCGGCGCAGGCTAACTGGTACAGCAACGGCTTCCTGAACATCTTCTACGGGAACGAGCCGGTCGGCGATGTTCCGGTCAAGTCCGTGCGCGCCACCGAACAGGGCGAGCGCGGCGCCGCTCAGTTTGAGTGGCACCGGGCCGAGGGCACCTGGATCGTGACCTTTCTGGCGTTCCCCAAGGGCAAGAGCCTGTTTTGCGCGGTGCGGTACTTCCCGTCGGACCGGCCGGTCAAGTGGCGCCTGAAGCTCGACTGCTACCCGGGACGGCAGATACCGGGCGGCGAACGCTATGTGACCACAGCGGCGCGCGTCCTGGAGGAGGGGCAGCATCTGGAGCTGGACCGCGCGCGGGAATGGTGGCTGCTGCTGGCGGACAGGGTGTTCGCCGGCGATACACCGGGCAGCGACGGACCTGCCGGGCTGATCTATGCGCCCGAGGACGTGGGTGCAGTGCGGGTCTCGGTGAACGACTACCCGATCTTCACCGAGCTGGAGCCGGCGGAGGGCCGCAACGAAATCCGCATGATCTTCTGGGACTCGTTCTTCGGGAGGACCAACGCCGAGGCGCTGGAATTCATGCGGCAGACGGCGGAGGAGCAGCTTGAGCGCCTACGCAAGACGAGCTTCGTCAATCGCGAGGTGTTCTCCGGGAAGTTCCGAGAGCGCCAGGCGGAGATCGAGAAGCTGCTGCAAGTGGTGTCGGCTGACGAGGCCCTGCGCCGGCGGGTCCGCAAGCTGGGCGAGCGCCTGGCGGGACTGGCGGAGCGGCTGACGAAGCAAGGCCGGAAGATCGGTCCGGCGGATGAGACCGCGTTCCTGGAGGAACGGGACGAGCAAGAGAAGCTCTGGTGGCAGCTACGGTGGGAGGCTCTGTTCACGCGCAAGTAGAGGTTCGCATGAAGCCCAAAGGGAAGAGCCCCGTGATTCACGGGGCTCCACAATTCAGTCCAGTGTAAGCATCTCTTTCCGGAGGGTGTCCGGACCCCTTTGCGCCTCGCGCTACCCGACTCCGTGGCCGAATTCAGGCTAGACCAGAACTGCGACGACCTTGTCGTCATCGTCCACGTTCATCAGCTTGACACCGCCGGCAGTCCGACTCCGCATCTTGATGTCGTCCACATTCGTCATCAGGGCCCTGCCATTGGCGGTCAGCACCAACACGCGCTCTCCTGCTCCGGTCTGGACGTGCTCCGCGCAGGCAACAGGACCAGAGGCCTCAGTGACGTTGAAGCCGGCGACGCCCTTGCCGCCGCGTCCCTTAGTTGGGAACTCCTTCTCGTCTACCACCTTCGCATATCCCTTCGACGTCACGATTAGAGCTGCTTCAGCCATTCAGTCATCTCCTCTCAGGGTTGTTGGGGCTTGCTGGTCCCGCTCGGCGAGCACCGACCTCCCCTCCCGTGCACCGCCGGGACTGACAGCCTCAGTGGTCAATTCCTGTTCGCTGAACCGACAGTCCGCACCGCTCCCCCCGACTGTCTGCCGGCGGGACCACAACCGGCAGCCCGCTTGTTCGCGTTGGGGCACCCCCTTTCCTTCGTCTCCAGGCGTTGATTTTGTGATTTGGAGCCTGTAAGCAACGTGCAGCTACCTAGGGCTGCGGCGGGAGCAGTCGGTTGATCCGATCGTCGGCGAACTCGTTGTCCCAGACGTGGGAAGGCATTGAGACCTCGAGCAACAGCAGATTGCCGTCCACCGCGGTGAACGCGTGACCGAGGCCGGGAGGCACGGCGAAGCGGTCGCCCCGGTTCAGCGTCAGCTCGCGGCCCTCGTCCAATTCCAGGCGCATTCGTCCCTTCACGACAAAGAACGTCTCATGCTTGATGCGATGCCGGTGGAAGGGGCAGGTTTGGCCCGCAAACAGGAATAGAAACTTCCCGCAGTAGCCGGCCTCCTCCTCGTTGCAGATCCAGAACTCGATCTCGCCGATGTCGGGGAAGTTGTCGAGCCCGAAGTGCAGCGGGTATGGCTCCACGTTCGGCAGGGCCAGTCCCCACTCCTCGATCTGGCTGCGACAAGCGGCCAGAGCCTCCCGCCGCGCCGCGCCCTGCAGCTCCAGGCGACCCAAGCCCATTGCCTGCCTGTCCTCTAGATGGTCATTCTCGTTCAGTTGGCCGGACCGCGTGGTCTCTTCGACGCCACGCCGAGCACAACCTTCCGCACGACGCTTTGGTTTGCGGAGCAGGCCCCGTGGGGTCCCCGGGTTGCCGCGGGTATGCAGCGATACGGGGTATCGAGAGAGGCGGACCAGTAGTCGGAGGGCTAGTCAGCGAAGTAGCCGTGATCGAGGAGAGCACTGCGAAGTTCGGCACGCGCGCGGCTGTAGATCGTATGGACATTCTCGGGCGTCATGGGCGGATCGCGGTCAGGGCTTAGCAGGTTGATTATCTCGGCGACCAGTGCAGCCGGGATGTCCTCCAGCCGCAGCAGGACGATGCGGCGTCTCTCTTCGGGCCACTTGGCCATCAGCTTCGCGACCAGACGCAGGGCCTCCGCACGCCATCCGAGCTGTTCGGGTTCCTCGTCGGCATCGGAGTCCGTAAGCTGCATGGTCTGGGTCCGATCGTCCGCTTCCCGTTCAGCCACCCCCTGGGCATAGGCCACCAACCAGCGCTTGACCTCGGCCAACACAAAACCGACTACGTCGTCGGACTGACGAAGGAATTGCTTCGCGGTCTTGGAGCACGCCAGGAGGCTCAGGACGCGGTCTACTTCCCAGGGATCCTCGACGTCCAAGCATATTGCTGCGACCGTACGACGACCTTCGGGGGATTGAAGTTGCCGTTTGAACCTCTCGAACAGCTCCTCCGCGATTTGCGGTGTTTCAGCCTTCAACGTATCCGCTAACTCGCTCTTGACGGCTGCCTGCCAGTAGTCGCGGACCTGATTGTCCGATCTGAAGCTGTGTGGCTCTCGGGACAGTGCCTTGATCATGCGCGCCGCTGCTCCACTCACGACCTCGGCGGCCTCGTCGAAGTTGCTGCCGTGCCGTAGGGCCTTCCGGATAGCCATGGCAATATAACGCGGATCCGTCAAGGCACGCCCGAGGTTGTGTTCCGCTCTCTCGAGCGCGGACTGAGCTCTGCTCAGCGCCGTGTCATCGCGCCTTTGCTCAGCGGCAACCACGGAAGCGCTGCCCCGTACGGTCTCGTCGTCGGCACATATCAACGGTCACTTACTATGGTTGTGCCCCCTGATGCGCCCCACTAGTCTAGCGCCGCCAATACAATGCTACCAGTCTGACACAGTTTCTCAGCGGATTCGCGTAGAGGCCTCGCAGAGGGAAGAAGAAATGAGCTTTCCCCGCATGGCAAAAAGCCCACCCGCCCCCGCGGCGGTGCGGGGATCAAGGTGGGTGGGCACTGCCCGCCATTTCGTCATGTCGTCGCCCCACGACGACAGATGGGCAGCAAAATACAAGATATGGGACATTTAGTTGAATGTATTGGCGAGATAATCATCAAGTACGGAA
>JALGUG010000124.1 GCA_029820995.1 Candidatus Zipacnadia bacterium | reverse complement strand
CGCGATGCCGGCGGCCATATCGGATTCTATGCCAACGGCCAGGCGTGGAACCCGCGATACCCTCGCATGCGGAAGGGCTACGAGAACTCCCTGCCACCGGACGCCCTGGTCCCCGACTGGGCCCGGGAATACCATAACTACGGGCTGATCCGCGCCGACGGCAGCTACTGGCCGCAGTATCCCAAGCCGCCGAACGATCCCTCACCGTACGACTGCTCCTTCTTTCTCATGTGCAGCTTCACGCGAGGCTGGCAGGACTATCTACACCACTACATCGTCGAACGGTACGTGCGCAAATATGGCGTGGATTGCCAGTACGTGGATCAGCTCGGCGCCGCTCCTGCCAAGCCCTGCTTTGCGCTGAACCACGGCCACGACGACACGGTCGGCGCGTGGACGCGGGGATGTCTGGAACTGTTTCGCCGCCTGAAGACCGACGGCCGCGCCATTGAGCCCCAGTACGCCCTCGCGACCGAGGGCTTTGGCGATGTCTACGGCCAGTACGTGGACATCTTCCTGGTCTCGCCCGCCTCGACCGGGGTGCGGGCGCTGTCCGCGCCCGAGGTCGTCCGCTACACGCTGCCCGACTACGTTTGCCAGGACGGTTTCGCCAACGGCATGGGCAACTCCACGCGAACCCGCGAGCAGGTACTGAACGAGGTCTTCCTGCTCGGCAATCGGTTCGATCTGTTTGCCGGCAGCGATGACTTCAACGAGTACGCCAAGCAGGTGATCCGCCTCCGCCAGGAGGTCTCGCGATTCCTGTATCGGGGCCGCTTTCTGGACGACACCGAGCTGACGGTGAGCGACCCGGCGGTCCGGGCGAAGAGCTGGCGGTTCGACACGCCCGAGGGCAAAGGCTGGGTCATCACGATGCTCAATGACGCCCAGGTGACCGGCGCCAGGCTGAAGGTGCAGCGGCGCGGAGCCGCCCTGCGGCAGGCCTATCTCGCCACGCTGAACAACTTGCCCGTCAAGTGGCCGCATCGCCGGGAGGGCGAGTACCTGACCTTCGATGTCCCGTCCGCGGCGGTCTCCTGCGGGTTGCTACTCGAGCGTAGTGTGCCCGCGGTCTTGCAGACGTTTTCGTACCCCAGCGCGCCCGCCGGGCCGGCCCGGATTGAGCTGCGCTATCGGCCGCTCGGCGACGAACTGCCGCGCGAGGTGACCGTTCAAGCCAACGGACCCGCGGGTTGGGCCACTCGCCTCGCAAAGTGCGACGGGCGCCAGGCCGCGAATGTGACGGTGCCGCTGGAAATCCCCGCAACTGCGAGGCCCGGCATCTACGACGTGAAGGTAACCGCAAGACTCGACGACCAGACTTGGAGCTCAACTGAGAAGCTCATCGTCACCGAGCGTTTCGCCCTCAACCTCGCCTTCGCGACCGGCCGGATCACGGTCACTGTCAGTAATCGCTCAGGCCGTCCGGCCGAGGGCCTTTGCTCGATTACAGCACCGGACTGGATGGGCGTTGCCGCCCCGAAAACGGTGACGGTTCCTCCCAACGACAAAGCGGACATCGAGTTCAAGACCGGATGGTCCGGAGTCATCAAAGAGGCAACCAAGATCGAGGCGACCTTCGAGAGCGCAGGGACCAAGATCTCAGCCACGACCCGGATCGAACCGCCGGATGTCTCGCTGAAGAACTGGACGGCCATGAGATACGAAGGGGCGAGCGGGGGGCGCGTCGTGGAGCTGGACGGCCGGCAGGCATTGATGATCCAGACCGGCAGCCGGCAGGACCGCTGCGGCTGGCGGTGGCACAGCAATGCACTGCCCGTGGGGAGCAAGTGGACCTTCCGCTGCCAGTGCCGGACGGAAGACATCAAATCGGCCGAGCGCGGCGCCATGGTGCGCATCATCCGCTTCCACCGCAGCAAGCGCAACGCCGGTTCCGGCCCGACGATCTATTCAGAACCCCTGACCGGGACGCAGGGATGGACCGAGGTGCGCGTGCCCTTCGACGTGCCGCCGGAAACCGGCGGCGTGCAGATCGAGCTGTTCAACTGGCACGCCTCCGGGAAGAGCTGGTGGAGGGACTTCCGGCTCGAGTAGGGGCATCCGGCTACTTCTTCATCCCCGCCAGCGAGGCCGCGCAGTCGTCGTAGGCCTTCTGGGCGAGGTTGATCCGGTGCTTGTACACGCCGTCGCCCCCCAAGGCGGCGGCCTGCTTGAGCAGGTCCCCGCACTCGGCCATCACCTCGTCGGTGAGCACCTTCGGGCCCCACACCTTGGGCTGATCAAGCCCATAGGAAAGGCACAGGTCGCTGTCCACAAAGGCCTTCTCCAACCGCAGCCAGAACTTCAGCATCGGTTCCTTCGCCGGCCCGTAGAACTTCTCGCAGTAGTCCTCCACCAGGGCGTCCACGTCCAGGCTGGTGTCCCAGGCGAGCTTGGCGCAGACGTAGTAGTTGAGCCCCTGCCGGCCGAACAGGCCATTGGAAAGCTGCGTATAGAATCCCTCGGCGCCCAGCTCGTGATACAGCGGCATATCCTCCCGCATCGTGTGCACCATTGGCCAGAACAGCTTGGCCCGCGACGGGCCGCCCAGGGTGTAGTACTCGTAGATGAACACGTGGTCGCTGACGCTGCGCCAGTCCTTGAGCTGCTCCAGAAACTCCCGGTTCTCCATGAAGTTGCTGCTGGGCCGATGCGTCTTGCCCTCCCGGCAGTGATTGCCCTTGATCGGGTGATTGTGGCAGCAGTAGATGTGGCAGATCTGCACGAGCTGGTTCGGCGTGGGCTTGAACTCGTCTCCTAGCGGCCGGCGCAGGTACATGGCATATGCGCCGACCTTGATCAGCACCTTGGGGTGCCGCTTGGCGACCTCGGCGGCCACCTGATTGTTCAGCACCGCCAGCCGCTTCGAGTACCGAGCAAACCAGCCCCGGTCGGGCTCGTCCAGCGCCGTGCAGTTCGCGCACTCGCAGAACCCGCCGCCGTCGTTGGGCGAAAGGGCGATGATGTCAATGCTCGGGTCCTCGTCCAGCACCGCGATCAGGTTCTTGGTCATCTCGGCGACCATCTCGGGGTTGGTCGTGCAAAGCTGCGTGCTATGGCTGTGGGGCCTGGTGGGCCTCTGGCGCTTCCCGCCGATTAGCGGCCACCATTCCGGATGCCGGTCGTAGTACTTCTCCGCGGGGATGAGCGTGCAGAAGGTGTGGAAGTGCCACTTCCAATTGACGCCGACCGTCTTATCGCCGATCTTGACCATCGCATTCGCGCCGTGCTTGAGCGCCCAGTCGCCCGTCCCCACCCACCGCACCTTGAAGGCGGGCACCGAGTGCTCCTCAAGCCGGCCCACGCGCACGGTCTTCGCCTCCGGGACCACCTCCCCGATGTCGCCCGGCATGCACCAGCGGCAGCCCAGGTGGCGCTCCAGCAGGGCATAGGCGCCGTGCAGCACGCTAATCGGATGAGCCCCGATAATCTCCACGTGCCTGCCGGCAGTGTGCAAGTAGTATCCGCGCGAGCCGGGCCAATCCTTCGCCGGCGGGTCAGCCGCAGGATTTACGGTGGGGTCAACTCGCAGCACCAGGGCCGGCTCATCGGCAGGCGCCGATTCGGCGATCGGCAGCTTCGCCCCGGACATCTTCTCTATGTACTTCACCAGCTCGGCGGCCGCGCGCTCGACCTCCAGTGGTGCGTCCGCGGGCCGGACGATAACGCCCAAGGGCTTTCCGTCCTGCACCAGCGTCACGAAGGGCCCCTTGGCCGGCGGATACAGCGGTGTCGCCAGGACCAGGCCGCCGGACATCACGGCCATTAGGACAGCGACTTGCCAGTCACCACAAGCGAACATAGGCGCTCACTCCCGTCGCAGGCTGGATTCAGGTTCGCCGTGATCGCCAGCTAATCCTGTATAGCGCACGAGCACCTGAAACGCCCGACACCCGGGGAACCCTGAGGGGCGCACGTGAGTCCCAGGCATTGTGCGAGGACGAGAGCAACCTTCACCTAAACGAGGGAGTGAACTCGCATGAACCGGGCCATAGGGGCAGTGCTGTTTGGCGGCGCGATATTCCTGGGTTCGTGTGTGGCGCAGGCGGCGGAGCCGGCCGTCCGGCTTCTGGCCGTGCCCGAGACCAAAGGCTCGTACATGGTCGGTGAGCCGATCTTCCTCACGCTCAAGTTCACCGGCTTGAGCGCAAAACCCATTACCGTCTGCATGGGCCACCTCGACCGGCGCGCTCTGTCCGTGGCTTGCGCCGGCCGGACGACACAGTCCGCGTTCCTGGAGACCTGTCCCGGCGGGCTCAGCAGGATCTACCGGCGCCGGCTACAGCAAGGGCAAACCTACGAGCATCGCATCCTGCTCAACGAATGGGTGAGATTCAAAGAGCCGGGAGACTACCGCGTTCGCATCATCTACGACGGTCGCGCCGGGGTCGAGGCCGAGCCTCGAGACCTCCGCGCCGAGTGTGACTTCGCCTTTTCGATCGTGCCGAAAGACCCTGAGAAACTGAAGGGCATCCTCAAGCACTACCACGACGAGGCAAGCAAGCCGCCGTTCGACCACCAGGAGCAGGACATCCTCGCGCTCTGCTACAGCGGTGAGAACGAGGCCTTGGCGTTCCTACGCCGCCGCCTGAAGACCGCACCGGCCTTCGGCACCGGCATCAGCACCGAGCTGTTCAAGGGCCTCCGGCGCGTGGGCACACCGGCCGCACTGGACCTGCTCAGTGACTTGATGAACAGCTCCGACGAGCGGATCTCCCACATGGCGATGGTCGAAGTCGGGCTCCTCGAGAAAGAGACCACCGATCCGGCCGTCAAGGCCCGGGCCCGGGAGTTGATGAAGCAGATCCCAAAGGGCTTCAAGTTCGTCGAGCCAACAACCATATGCGACTGACGTAGGGCTCACGACGCATCAGCGACACCGCGGATGGCTTTGCGAGCGCAGTTGTCGGTCTACGGAAAGGGAGACACCAGACATGAAGCGATGGCAGGGATTGTCGTTGGCAGTCTTGGGATTGGGGCTGGCGGCGCTGATCCTCTTGGGCCGGAGCGGCATCCAGCCGGTCTACGCCGCGGCGCCGGAGGTGACGCAGGGCACGCTCAAAGTGCTGGTCCAGCCGGGGCAAAAGCTGTTGGAGTTCCCGCTGGAGCACACGGACGTGAAGGCCAGGATCAGCGGGCTGGTGGCCGAGGTCAAGGTCACGCAGCGGTTCTCGAACCCGTACAAGGACCCTATCGAGGCCATTTACGTGTTCCCGCTGCCGCAGAACGCCGCGGTGAACGATCTGGTGATGAAGATCGGCAAACGCACAATCCGAGGCCTGATCAAGAAGCGCGAGGAGGCCAAGCAGATCTACGAGGAGGCCAAACGCGCGGGCAAGACAGCCGCCCTCCTGGAGCAGGAGCGGCCCAACATCTTCACCCAGTCGGTCGCCAACATCATGCCGGGCAACAAGATCCTCGTAACGATCACCTATGTGCAAGACCTGACCTACGACGACGGCACGTACGACTTCGTGTTCCCGATGGTCGTCGGCCCCCGCTTCATTCCGGGCACGCCGATCGGCAAGCAGGCCGGCGGCTGGGCGCCCGACACCGACCAGGTTCCGGATGCCTCGCGAATCACGCCGCCCGTGCTCAAGCCCCAGGAGCGCACCGGGCACGACATCGCCCTGCAGGTCAAGCTGGACGCCGGCGTGCCCATCCAGGGCCTGCGCAGCAAGTCGCACGATGTTGACATCAAGCGCACCGGCAAGCGCACGGCAGTGGTGAAGCTGCAGGAGCATGACAGTATCCCCAACAAGGATTTCGTCCTGCAATACGACGTCGTCGGCCCGGTGCCGGAGATGGCTTTGCTGACGACCCACAGCGACATCGGCGGATACTTCCTGTTCATGATCCAGCCCAAGGCCGAGTACGAAGTCGCTGAGATCACGCCCAAAGAGATGGTGTTCGTGCTCGACTGCTCCGGCTCCATGAGAGGCCGGCCCATTGAGAAGTCCAAGGAGGTCGTGCGGCGGTTCCTGAAGGGGATGTACCCCAATGACTACTTCCAGATCATCCGCTTCTCGGAGGCGGCCTCACCCTTCGCCAAGACGCCGCTGCCTAATACGCCGGAGAACGTGCAGCGTGCCCTGGCGTACATTGACGGCCTGAAGGGCTCCGGCGGCACGCGGATGATCGAGGGCATCAAGGCGGCGCTGGACTATCCCCACGATCCGCAGCGAATGCGCATTGTGGCCTTCCTGACCGACGGCTACATCGGGAACGAGAGGCAGATTCTGGCGGCCATCCAGGAGAAGCTCGGACCCACCCGGCTGTTTGCGTTCGGCGTCGGCAGCTCCGTGAACCGCTACCTGCTGGACCGGATGGCGGAGGCGGGTCGGGGCGAGGTGCAATACGTCCGCCCCGACGAGGAGACCGAGACGGCCGTGGGCCGATTCTATGACCGGGTCAGCCGGCCCTTCCTCACCGACATTGAGCTCGACTGGGGCGGTCTGCAAGTGGCGGACATCTATCCCAAGCGCATCCCGGACCTGTTCTCCGCCCAACCCGTCATCATCAAGGGACGCTACACCAAGCCCGGCACGGGCGTGCTGACGGTCAAAGGCGAGATCGCGTGCCAGGAGTGGAGCACGAAGCTGCCGGTGAAACTACCGGGCGAGGATCACGGCAACGAGGGCCTGGCGTCGCTCTGGGCGCGGGCGCGCATCAGGGACCTGATGTCGCAGATGTACCGCAAACAGGACCCGGAGATCGTCGAGCAGATCACGGACCTGGCGCTGGAGTTCCGGCTGATGTCCCAGTACACGTCCTTCGTGGCCGTGGAGGAGAAGGTGATCAACGAGGGCGGCAAGGTCCGAACGGTGCAGCAGCCGGTGCCGATGCCCGAGTACGTGGACTACGAGGGCGTGTTCGGGCCGCTCGGGGACAAGGCCAAGCGCCACACGGCGCGCGCCGGCCTCATGCTTGGTGCGGGCATGGTCCCCGCCGAAAGGCTGCAGGCGGCGCCGCAGGGGCCCGCGGGGCCGGCGGGAATGATGGGCCCGGGCGGCGGGGGCTTTGGCGCAGTGAGGCGTAGGCCCTCCCGATACGGCATGGGCGCCGAGGCGGAGGACAGAATGAGCGTTCTCGAGCCGCTCGGCTCCCTCCGTGCCGCCTGGTTGATCGTGGGCGCGCTGGATCAAGATGCCATCCGCGGTGAACTGAAGTCGGCGGAGCGGCTGCTGAACGAGGCGTCGCGTGTGATCGCGCTGCGGCGCGCCGCCGCGATCGGGGCCGCGCAGCTCGCGCAGTTCGCTCAGCTTCCGAAGGAGGCCTCCGTCAAGTGCCTGCTGCTGATCGGGACCGGCAAGGTGAGCTTCTCCGAGGACGATCTGAAGGGCCTCAAGGCCTTCGTGGAGCACGGCGGGTTCGTCATCGTGGACAGTGGCTCGGAGGCCTTTGTCAGCAGCGTCCTCGAGGCCTTGCGGAAGGCAGCCCAGGTCGAGGTCAAGGAGCTGGACGCCAAAGCCGAGATCTTCCGCAGCGACGACCTACCGTATGCCATCAAGGGCGGTTGTCCGAGCGCAACGGGCATCTACCGCCAGGGCAAGCTGATCGGCTTTGCCTACACCGCGGACCTGGCCCACGCCTGGAGCGCAGCGCGAGACGACAGGACGGAGCAAGCGTACGAGATCGGAACCAATCTACTCTCGTACGCGCTGCAGAACTGACACAAGGGAAGCACACTTCTCCGGCCGGACGTTCCGGAGCCCGGCTTTCGCAGGCCGGGCTCCGGTATGTACACTCCATCGAGCCGACACGCGAGCTGTTCAGCGCCACGCTTGTACGCGCAGAAAAGTCAACGCTCGAACCGCACCGCCCGGACCTCGGTGTAGATCTCGTCGGTGCAGGTCTTGCCGGGCTCGCCGTGGGTGTACAGCAGCCAGGGCACCTCAAGGTTGGTGTGCGGGGTCCAATGCTCCAGCGAGACGAGCCAGTTGGAGACGTTGCTGTCGGGCTCCGAGACCGGCAGGATTGAGAAGGTCCCCCCGTGGTCGTCTGAGGTCAGCAAGAGCACCTGGTTGGTCGGGTCCCCCCACCCGCCCTTCTGCGAGACCGTAACCGCCACATAGAGCCGATCGCGCAGATCGAACGAGATCGAGCCTTCCCGTAGAAAGCCTCCGGGGTGACCCGCGCGGACGATTTCACCCAGGTCCGTCGCGCGCCAGGCGGAGCCGTCGTGCCGCCAGAGGATGCCCGTCGAAGGCTTTTGCTCATAATGACAGGCAACGAAATACGGATGGCCGTCGCGGTCG
The DNA here is from genome assembly GCA_029820995.1 of Candidatus Zipacnadia bacterium. Classification (GTDB taxonomy): domain Bacteria; phylum Armatimonadota; class Zipacnadia; order JALGUG01; family JALGUG01; genus JALGUG01. The sequence continues at coordinate 14,390 of JALGUG010000124.1, read as the reverse complement.
CAAGCCACGTTGCCGACGCGCAGGTCCAGCTTCGGGTCCTGCTCGACGAAGCCGGGCGACTGCGGCGTAACCGGCATCTCCAGCGGCGTCCCGTCGGCCAGCAGCCAGGTCTCGCCCCCGTCGCGGGACATCATGTGGCCCGCGGTCTTGCCGCGCGCCGGGTGCAGATCGTAGATGTGATAGGCTAGATGTAGCGTCCCGTCGCGCGCCAGGCAGAGGGCATTGCCGTACTGAGTGTATCCGTCCGGCACGCCGGGCTCGACCAGAATGCGCGGCTCGGTCCAGTCGCCGCCGGCGGGCTTACGCTGGTACATCAGCTTCCACGGCGCGTCGCCGCCCCGGTACGCCAGGTGGAGCCTGTCGTGGGCGTCGCAGACGAGGCCCGGGTACGTGGCGCGGTCGCCGACTTCGCCCTGCGGAACCCACGAGGAAGCATCGTTGGGGCGCTGGGAGACGCAATACTGGAAGGGCCCGTGGTGCGGCCCGAAGACGATGTGCAGATACCCCTTGCTGTCCACGGCCAGCGCCGGGCCGCCGTGGTTGTCCGTGCCGTCGCCGACTTTCACGGCCGGTAGCCACTGGTGCTTCTCGTGATCATACGTCCGGACCATCGTGGCGGACAGATAGTCCAGCCAAGCACAATGCGTGCGCGAGCCGACGGTTACGACCTTGTTGCTGCCGGCATACGCCGTGCCGCGCGTCGAGCCGCGGGTGGATAGGACCTGGGCCTCGACGATCTTCACGGGTGCAGCATCTCCTTTCGGAAGCAGCAGCGCGCTTGCGAACAGAGCGAGCACAAGCGGCCTCAGCCAACGGGCGCTCATGGGTGACCTCCGGAGGGCTGGTCAGTTGCGTTCGATCCCCGCGGCCTCGAAGGCGCGCTGGAGCGTATCGAGGCAGAAGGCTGCGGCAGCGTAGGGCTCGTAATCGGGCCGGGAGGAGACCATGCCGGAGACCTCCACAGTGATCGCCCCGGTCCAGCCGGCTTCGTCCATGGCACGCAGGTATGCGGGATAGTCAAAGTCGCCCTCACCGGGCAGTAAGAACTGCACCTTGCCCTCGGCCATGCGCCCGTCCTTGACGTGCGTGTGGACCGCCAGCGGCGCGAGCAGCGGCACGCAGCGTTCGATGCTCATCCCCTGCACCGCGAAGTGGCTGATGTCGAAGTTCAGTCCCAGCGCCGGCGAGCCCACCTCCCCCACCACCCACGCGGCTTTCTCGGGCTCGTCCAGACTGCCCCCCACGTGCGGCTCAATGGCGTAGATGCAGCCCTCCTCTGCGCTGACCGCCGCCACCTCCGCGAGCCGTTCCACAATGGCGTCCCGCTCGGTGTCCCAGGGAGGGTTCTCCGAGCCCAAAGTGCTGGTGATGATCGGGCTCGTCTGGTGGGGCCACACCTCGTGGGCCAGCCGGCACACGGCGCGCAGCTCGTCGAGCATGACACGGCGCGCGCCCGGATCGGACAAGGCCGGGCTGCTGAGCGCCATCAGCGGCGCCATCAGCGCGGGCAGAACCAGGCCTCGGTCGGTGAACGCCGCACGGATCTTTCGCCGCTCCTCGGGGCTCGTCAGGTCGGGCGCCAGTGCGTAGCGCTCGCCCACAGCCAACTCCAGGCCGTCATACCCCAGGTCAGCCAGCTTGGGCAGGCACTCCGGCACGGGGATGCCCGACATGCCGTACGTTCCAAAAGCGATTTTCACGGTCCTCGGTCTTCCTTTCCGTCCTTCCAATCGAATACCACGCCCAGGTATTGCTCGGGGTGGTGCTGCAATCCCGCGTAGGCTTCCGGAGCGTTCTCGGGAGGCAGAACGTGCGTGATCAGCTCCCGGGTTCGGAGACGGCCCTCCAGCATCAGCCGACACACGATCGCGGCATTCCGCTCCATGGAGTGCTTGGCAAAGCCGTCCGCATACAGCGGGTACCGCCACTCGTGTGCGCCCTTCACGGTCAGGCTGCCGTGCGGCCGCCAAAGGTGGATGGCGCTCAGCAGAGGCGTCACATCGGTCCGGTACTCGCCGCGGGGAGAGCCCAGCAGGATCACCTCGCCCTGTCTGGCCGCCAGGCGCACTGCCGTCTCGGCCAGCGCGGGCACGCCGGTGCATTCGACGACGTACTCCGCGCCGGCGCCGCCGGTGAGCTCAAGTACGGCCTCGCGTACGTCAGCCTGTTCCGCGTGGACCGTGTGCTCGATGCCGCAGCGACGAGCGATCTCGAGGCGCTGCTCAATACGGTCCACGCCGATCACCTCCGCGCCGGAAAGCTGGAGCAGTTGAGCGCAGAAGATGCCGACCACACCCAGTCCCAGGACCACGGCGCGGTCGCCCAGCTCCGGACGCGCCTGTCGAACAGCCGTGAAGGCCACCAGCGCCAGGCCCAGCAGCGCCGCGCTGGGGCCGTCGAGCTCGTCGGGCACGGGTACGCAGAAGCGATTGGCCAGAGTGCGCGCGGCGTGAGGCGTGTGGGAGAAAACGCGGTCCCCCACGGCGAACCCCTGCACCTGCGGCCCGAGGTTCAGCACGCGGCCAACGGCGCGACTGCCCGGCAGGTGCGGATACGCCACCGTCTGCAGGCCCGTGAGCTTGGCCAGCTCAGTCCCGGCGCTGATCGCGCTGTACTCCGTCTCGAGCAGCACGTCCGTGGGGCCCAGCTCAAAGTCGCGCTCGCTTTGGCGGAACGCGACTTCGTTGACCGCCGGAAACAGGACCTGACCAATGGACATGGCAGCCTCGCGGTGGCTGACGCCGAACGCCGCTAATCGGTCACCCAGATCGGCGAGGACCAGGCCATCTCGCCGTCCTTTTGGAATACGCGCAGGTAGTAGTAGTGCTCCGCGCCCGGATCGGGCTCCGCGGTGTATTCGATGGCCGCCTGACGGTCGAAGCAGAGCTCGCGGGCGACGACTCGGCCGTCGGCGACGACCTCCAGTCGTTCGATCGGCGTCTCGGAGCGCACGAGCCCGACGAGGTTGAGAGCATCTCCCACCTTGTCGCGTGGCAACAGGCTCCCCATGATCGCCCCATTGCCGCGCCAGTCCAGCACCAGGCGGCAGCCGGTCGTCGCGTATACCCGGCGGTCCCACAGCGCCTCCCATAGGGCCTCCCGCGTCAGGTCCGGCGCCAGGGCCGCCACAAGCCCGCTGCCGACGGGCCAGCGCCGCGGCGGGCCGTAGCCGAGCGCGGTCCAGGCCTGGCAGTTGCCCGGCTTGCCGTCGTGGCTGTCCTGGGAGGCGATGAACCCGTACTTGTAGCCCCGGGCCAGCGGGGTATCCAGGAACGCCGCAGGATCGTTGTCGCTCAGAATGCACATATACGGGTGCCCGTAGTACTCCGAGCAGCCCCAGAACGAGAAGATCTCGGCGAGACGGTCCAGCTCCGGGTCGTAATAGCTCCAGTCCACGACCGCCGAGATGCGAGTGATCGCCGTATGGTGCGGGACCGTGATCGCGGGGACGCCCTCGTCGCGGAGGTGCTGCCAGAGCACATCAGGGGCCATGCCTTCAAGGCAGTTCAGCGGCGTCGTTTTGCCCTCGCGACGGTAGTAGACATTGCGGTGGCCGTAGATCCGCGAGGTGAACTCGTAGCCGGGGAAGGTCACGAAGCGACCCTCCTGATTGTACTCCGCGCACTTCTCCAGGCGGTGCTGCCACAGCACCCCTTCCACGTCGTAGTCGTGGTCCGACAGGCAGCAGAAGTCGAGGCGCGAGACGTCCCGGGCATACGTGTAGAAGTTGTCTACCACGCCGTGGCCGCAGCCCTTGTTGCCGCTGCCGGTGTGGCCGTGCAGGTCCCCCCAGTAGACGCTCAGCTCGCCCTGCTGCTCGCGGATCTCGCCGTCGGCGATTAAGCGCAGGCCCCGCTCCAGGTAGTTCCCCTGGCAGGACTTACCGTAGTGCGGCCAGTCCAGCCGGAACCAGCGCGGCGAGTTGGTATTGTCGGCCACAACCTTCAGCTCCGCCGGATAGCCCGGATCGAGCAGCCGGCGGGGCGCCAACAGGTACGCCAGCCCGGCGACGGCGACGCCGCAGGGCTCGTCCCAGCGCTTGGCCTCAAACAGCAGGCGGCAATCCTCCCCGTGCCACAGTGAGGTCTCCTTCGTGACCTCGAAGGAGCAGATCTTGCGCCCATTCAGCAGCAGATCGAACTGTCCCGCCGGCGGCATCGTGCCCTGCTCGCCGAAGCCGAGCGCCATAGTCCAGATGAACACCACCGGCGGCAGCGGGTACTCCTTGGGCACCGGCGCGGTCTGCCACGAGATATAGTTGTCCGCCCGCTGCTCGATCTTGTACGCCGACTTCACCAGCGTGAAGGACCCCATATAGTCAGTCTCGGACGCGTGGGACAGGTCCCCGAACTCGGCCAGGCCCTCCACCAGAGTGAGCTGCTGGGGATCGAGCTTCTCGGTCATTATGGCTTACCTCGACTTTCGCACTCTCTCGTATTAGATCTGCACGGCTCGGCCCGTGCGCGAGGACTCGTACGCCGCCAGACAGATGGCGACGGTGTGTTTCCCCTGCTCGCCGGTGACGGGCGGGTCCGTGTCCGCTTCGGCCGCACGCATCAGGGCCTCGACCTCCTCGCGCAGGAACACCTGCACCGGGTCGGCCTCCCGCGGTGGCAGCTCGCGCAGCAGTTCCCAGCCGTCCTGTCGGCGGACCGACAGGCGCTCATACGGGCGCAGCTCCATCAGCCCCTCGCTGCCCACGATCTCGTTGCTCTCCTGCATGTTCGGGAAGGGCGGCCACTCGTTCAGTCGGTCGGGTTGCGAAGTCAGCTCCCAGAACGTCGCATGGCAGCCGTTCTCAAACAGCATCATCATCTGGCCGCAGTTCTCCAGCTTGTGCTCGGTCCAATAGGGCGCGAACCGGGCAAACACCGTTTCCACCCGCGAGCCAATCAGCCACCAGATCATGTCAAGCTGGTGGCAGCCGTATCCCAGCAGGAAACCGAGAGCGACCTCCGGGTCCGTGAGCCAGTGGTTGGATTCAGGCTTGCCGTAGATGCCCCGGGCGTCGTGGCAGAAGGTGGCGCGCAGCATCAGGATCTCCCCCAGTTCGCCGCCCTCCACCAGCTCTTTGGCCTGTTGCACCAGCGGGAACCGGCGGCGAGAATGCGCCACCATGAGCTTGACGCGGTTCTTCTCGGCCGCCCGGATCATCCGGTCGCAATCGCGCACACTGGTGGCCATCGGCTTCTCCACCAGGACGTGCTTGCCGCCGCGGGCGGCCATGATGGCCTGCTCGGCGTGACGGGCGTGCGGCGTGGCGATGATGACCAGGTCCAGGTCCCGTGCCGCACAGAGGGCCGCGGGCGATTCTTCAATCCGCACGCCGAAAGTCTCGCCAAACTTGGCGACGCGCCGACCGCCCGCGACAGCCGCCAGCTCAATGAGATCCGAGTCGCGCAGCGAGCGCCCATAGGCACTCGCCCAACCTCCGGAGCCGATGATCCCGGCTCTGTATCTAGCCATAACCCTCAACCTCCGCGAGGCGCCGGCTATGCACCAGCCGGTCTCAGCGCCGCTATTCCTCGGCTGTTCGCCTCACAGAGCGGACGGTCCTTGTTGTCCGCGCTACGTTGGGCGGCAAAGAGCCTAAGCCTATGAGAAAGGGGGGAACAGCACCATCTGGGACTTCGCGCCGGCCGACGAGCATTTATCTCCGCATGCAACGGCCTTTGGGCTTCCACACCGCTGGACCATGATGGTGCGGTCCGCCGATGCCGGTGCTACTTCTTCTTGCCAAAGGGCCACCAGCCCTTTTTCTTCTGCGTGGACTTCAGGATCGCGTCTATCTCCCGCTGGGGGTCCTCCACTTTCCGCCGCAGCGTCGGATCCGGCGTGCCGCACTTCCAGCAAGATGCCGCGTTGCCCTGCCAGGGCTCCCCGCACTTGGGGCACTTCTTCACGTGCTTCTGAGGCGGCGCCGCCGGCCGTGCGCCGGGCTGCTGAAGCACCGTTCCGCCCTGCGACGGCCCACCAGGTTGCTGAGGGACGCTCGGCTGACGACTCACTGTCCCCGGGGCACCGGCTTGCCGTATCACTGTGCCCGGCACCCTGGGCTGCTGCATCACCGTGCCCCCGGCCCCGGGGCGCGCGACGACCGTAGCGCCGCCAACCGAGGCGCTTGCCTGTGTGTTCAGCGCGTCGGCCAGCTCGCGAGCGGAGCCGAAGCGGCCCTTGGGGTCCTTGCTCAGGCACTTCTTGAGGGCGAAGCTGACATGGGGCGGCAGGCCCCTGATCTGCGGCGGCTCCTGTGACAGGATCGCAGTCACAGCCGCCATGCCCTCGCCGGGGAAGGGCAGTTGGCCGCTGAGCATCTCGTACATCGTGGCGCCCAGTGAGAAGACGTCGGTGCGGAGGTCCACCTTCTCGCCGCGCGCCTGCTCCGGGCTCATGTACGAGTAGGTGCCCATCACGGTGCCGTCCACGGTCTGGCTCTTCTCGGCTACGATGCTGGCCAGCCCGAAGTCCATCAGCTTCACCAGCCCGCCCTTCAAGAGCATGATGTTGTCCGGCTTGATGTCGCGGTGAATGATGCCCTGCTCGTGGGCGTACTGCAGCGCGGCACACACATCTGTCACGATCTCAACCGTGCGCGGGACCGCGATCGCCCCGGCGGTGTCAATGATGTCGCGGACGCTCTGCCCCTCCAGCAACTCCAGCACCATGAAATAGCGACCGTCTTGCTCGCCGACATCGAAGCACTTGATGATGTTCTTGTGATCCATCGAGCGGGCCGCCCGAGCCTCGCGCTGGAAGCGCTCCACCACCTCCCACCGCACGCTCGGCTCTAACTCGGGAGCCAGAATCATCTCCTTGATCGCCACGCGTTCTCCCTGCGGCGACTCGCCCTCGTACACCTTGCCCATCCCGCCCTGGCCAATCTCGCGCACAATCTTGTAGCTGCCGAGCATCTCCTCCGCCATGGCTCCGCGCTCTCCTCCGATAAAGGAACTCCCCACCTCCTACTTGTCACTTGTTCGCCGCCTGTGTCAATCCTCCTTCCTGCACCGCCTCGGTCTTGCGCCGCGACGATGACCCGGGTCATGTCCCCCTTTGGCCCTAGCAATAGAGGTCCTTCCCCGCATCCGGCAAAAGACACCAGCCGGCGGGGCGAGCCGGGTGTCCGCCCGCTGAGGTGCTCTCTTGAACGCTGCGTCCTCGGATCATCAGCGGCGTCCCCTGATCACGGGGCAACTGCTCATACTGTGCGGCGGGTTCTTTTTCGCCTTCCTGGGCCCCGGTGCGCTGCAGCAGTTCTTGATCCCTACCCTCCAGGACAACACCGGCCGCAGTGCGCCGGAGTGCTCGCTGGTGCTGGCGCTGGTGTACCTGGCCGGTGCGGCTTCGCTGACCATCTACGCCCACTGCCTGCGCTTTCTGAGGGAAAAACCTTCCCTCGTCTTGGGCCTGCTGACTTACACGCTGTTTGCGCTCGCGGTGGCCCTGAAGCTGCCCTACTGGGCCATGCTTCTGGCCGCAGCCCTCTGGGGCTGGGGAGCCGAGGTCATCTGGGCCACGGGCCCGACACGCGTGCTGGATGACAGTGATCGTGCGCAGTATGGAAGCGTCTCCGGCTTCTTCTCCAGCGCGACGTACTCCGGGCAAATGATCGGCGTACTGATCCTGGGCTCGGTCCTGGCGCGTCCCGGCTGGGGTGCCCCGGCCATGCTCGGCTTGGCCGTCGCCTTCGGGCTGACGAGCAATCTACTGTCGTTGGCCCTGAGCACCAAGTCGGTGGACCGCAAGCCGCCGCAGTTCTCCGACGCGCTGGCCGCGCTGCGTAATGTGCAGGGACGCTATATCATTGCCCTCGTCGTCGCCAACTGCCTGGGCTGGGGGCTGCTTCTCTCCGGCTTCGGGACGCTGATGGCCGATCTCGGCGCGCTCAGCAAGCTGCACTGGGTCACGCTGCCCTACTATGCCGGACGGCTGCTCATTGCCTGGCTGGCCGGCCGATTGTCCGATGCCTGCGGGCGCGAACGCGTCCTGATCGTCGGGTTCCTGCTCAGCGCGGCGGTGCTCGGCCTGGCCTCGCAGACGGTCTCCGCCCTCATCGTCGCAATTTTGGCCGCGGTGCTGGGCGCCCAGGCGGCGAATATCACGGTGAACACCACGGCTATGGTCGGCGACGTCATCGAGCCCCAGGAGCGCCCGGCGATCTTCGCCGGCATCAACGCCTGGGGCTATGTGGCCACCGGTGTCACGGTCCTGCTGTCGCAGTATCTCCGCTGGCAGTTCGGCAACTTCGCCCTCTGTTTCGGCCTGTTCGGAGCCACCTATCTAGGCTGTGCGCTGCTCACCTGGAATCTGGCGCGAACCCGCAGACGCGGCAGCGAGGCCAATGAGCGCGACAAGGAGGCACAGCCATGATCTACCGCCCTGAGGAGCCGTTGCGATTGTGGGACACATGGCTGTTTCGAGCGCCCGACGGCCTGTTTCACCTGTTCCACATTGAGCGCAGCCCGGAACGAGCCAACAGCTACATTGCGCACGTCACTTCGTCCGATCTGTTGACCTGGGAGCGGCACGCGCCGATCTACCCGCAGGGCGAACCGGGCCAGTGGGATGACGGCAACATCCTGACAGGAATGGTCTTTGCGTTGGGCGAGGGCTATGCCATGACCCACGGGATCTCGCAGGGCCCCCACCAGCGCAACACGATCATGTTCTCCGACGACCTGTACACCTGGCGCAAGTCCGGATGGGGGCCGATCTTCCAGGCCGGGCCGCCGTATAACACCGACCCGGCGCGCAACTTCGGCCACGTGGACTGGCGCGATGTCTTCATCATCCCTCGCGGCGAGGAGTACGAGGCAATTCTGTGCGCCTCACTGCCCACCGATGAGCCGGGCACGGGGGCTTGCATCGCGCGCTTGCGCTCGCGCGACCTGCGCGACTGGGAGTTGCTGCCGCCGCTGGCGGCGCCCGGGCGCTACTATCACATGGAGGTGCCGGAGTACTTTGAGCTGGGCGGCAAGCACTATCTCCTGTTCACCACGGGAAGCCACACGGGAACGCAGATTGATCTGCCCTCGCGGCGCCAGAGCGAAGGGACTTATTATCTTGTTGCCGACCAGTACGAAGGGCCGTACGAGCTGCTAACAGAGGACAACCTGCTAATTGGGGCAGGTGAAGGCCGCTTTGACAACTATGTGGCCCGCGTGATCAACCTGGAACAGGAATGGCTGGTATATGGGCACATGTGTGGCCCGCGACCCACGTGGGCTGCGCCCAAGGTGCTGAGGCAGGAGCCGTCGGGCGAGCTCTGGCCGGCCTATTGGGCCGGGCTCAAAGGTCTGGAGACCGGCGAACTCCGCTCGGGGCTCACTATGCCGGAAGCACAGAAAGAGATCCGCACGTACGGTGAGTGGCAACCGAAGGCCGAGGCCCTCACCATCGCTTTGCAGAGCGCCGGCAGCGCCTTCCTGCTCCCGGAAGAGGCGCCCAACCTGCATCTGTCCTGTGACATCGAGCTATCCCGCCCCGGCCGCGCGGGTGTCGGCATCAGGTTCGACGGCGAGCGCGGCATCGGCGTGCTGCTTGATGCCCGGCACGGAGAACTCACCTGGGGAGAGCTCCGACCGGCGGCCGGCTTCAATCTGCTCCGCCGAGACACGGTGAAAGCGCCAGTGGACGTCGGGCGACGGTATCACGTGCGACTGCTCGCGCGCTGGGAGTTCATGGATGTGTACCTCGACGACCGGCTGATGTTCTCCGCCGTCGTTGACGGCCTGCCGCCCTCGGGCCGCACGCTGCTGCTGGCGGAGGCGGTGGAGGCAAGGTTTGGCGCCTTTCGGCTCGCGGAGCTGCGTGACTAGAAGCTGCTTCATAACCACTGTAGCAGCGCGTTTACGCGCGACTATCGTTAGTCGTTGAGGTTATCAAACCACCTCCGGAGGGGCGCCTTCAGTCCTCCATTGTGAGCACTACCGCGCCGCTGACCTCGCTATTCTTGACCCGACGCAGGGCCTCGTTCGCCTCGGCGAGCGGCAAGGTCTCCACGTCGGTGCGCAGCGGTATCTCCGCAGCCAGTTGCAGCAGGTTGACCACATCCTCTCGCGTGCTGTTGGCGACGCTGCGCATTGTGCGCTCGCCGTAGATCAAGGCATATTCCATCTCAGGAATCGGGCTCATGTGGATGCCCGCCAAGGCCACTGTTCCGCCCCGCTCAAGCGCGCCCAGAGCCAAGGGCACCAGCGGGCCGGCGGGCGCGAAGATGATCGCACTATCGAGCCGCGCGGGCGCTTCGTCCTCCGCCCGGCCAACCCACGCGGCGCCGAGCTCGCGGGCGTGCTCCTGGTGCTCGGGGCTCCGCGTGAACACGAACACCTCGCAGCCCCAGTACCTCGCGACCTGAATGGCAATGTGTGCGGAGGCACCGAAGCCGTACAGGCCCAGGTATTCTGCTTGGTCCGCCTCGGCCTGTCGGAGCGCCCGGAGGCCGATCACGCCCGCGCACATCAGCGGCGCAGCGTGCACGTCGCCGATCCCCTCGGGGAGCTCGTACACGAAATCCTCCTGCGCCAGGACCAGTTCCGCAAAGCCGCCATCGGCGTGAAAGCCCGTGAACTGCGCCTCGGCGCAGAGGTTCTCGCACTCCATGCGGCAAAACTTGCAGCGACCGCAGGTCGAGTACAGCCAGGGCATGGCCACCCGCTGCCCGATTTCCCAGCGTGAGCACTCGGCACCACGGCGCTCAACCACGCCAACGATCTCGTGGCCCGGGATGATCGGCAGTCTCGGCAATTCAAGATCGCCCTCGACCACGTGCAAATCAGTGTGGCACACCCCGCAAGCGTGCACTCGCACCACCAACTCCCTGGGGCCCGGTTGCGGGTCCGGCCGCTCGCACGGTTTCAGCGGAGCCTCCTCCGCCGGCGCAGTTCGCTCCAGAACCATGGCTAGCATTGAACACCACCTCCGAGCACCCAGGAATTGCCGCGGTGTACGCGCCGAGAACCGATGGCGCCTCAACCTCGTCTCGCCCGCAGATCGTGCCGCGTGGCACGAGGCTGTATTCTCCCTGGGAGCGGGCTCGCCTGCCGCGCGACAGCCACCCGCCGGGCAGGGATTGGCCCGACCAGCGTGGAACGCCAGCCCAGAACCATCGCCTGCAGCGCCGACGGCAGGGAGGCAACAGTATCACGTGATGCGCCACTTCGGACTTCGACCGACACTGCTCTTCTCGCTCATCCCGACGGCGCTCACGGCTTGCGGCTCCTCGGCGGACCCGGCGGATTCCGCCTGGAAGGCGGAGGTCGTGGTGCGCGACGGAGCCCCTTTGCTGGTGGTGAATGGCCACCCGCGCGTGCCGATGCTGTATCGCGAGAACCTCCCCTACCGCCGGCAGGCACAGGGCATCGAGCACTACGCCCATATCGCCAAGACCGGCGTGGACCTGTTCGTCTTCCCGGTGGGCCTTGGGCTGGGGCAGTCGCGGGAGCAGCGCGAGCAGTCCTGGAGTCAGTACACGGACCCCGGCATCGAGCAGATACTGCGAGCCACCGGCGATCGGTCGCTCGTCCTGCTGCTGGTGGTCACAACGCTGCTCCGGAACTCGCACAGGCAGTGGGCCCAAGAGCATCCCGAGCAGATGATGGTGATCCCGCCAGCGATGACCCCGGGGAACCGGGCCTCGGTCTCTTCGCCGCTGTGGCGCCGGATGGCCGCCGCCGGCCTGCGTGACCTCGCCGCGCACGTGCTGGCATCCGGCTACGCGGACCGCATCGTCGGCTATTGCCTGTGCGGTGCCGGAGGGGAATGGCTGGATTACTGGGACTACAGTCCGGTGGCGCGTGACGGATTCCGCCGGTGGCTGCGCCGCCATTACCAAGAGCACGATGCGCAGCTCAGGGATGCCTGGCGGGACCCCCGCGCGGCTTTCGACTCGGCGGAGCTGCCACACTGGAACGAGTTCTTCCAGGCGGACCTGGGCCTATTCCACGATCCCGCCCGCAGCCGCCGTCTGATGGACTACTTCGAATTCTACCACGAAGACCTCGCCGCTGCGGCATCGGAGCTGGCGGGCGTGCTGAAGAAGGCGGTCCACGGGCGGCAGTTGGTTGGACTATGGAACGGGTACTTCTTCTTCCCCGGCTGGTCTCCGCCGGAGAGCGGTATCTTCCGGCGGCGGCAGGGGGCCTTCGACAAATTGCTCGCCGACCCAAGCATTGACTTCTTCGTCGCGCCGTACAGCTACCGGGAGCGCCATCCGGGTGGCGTTTTCCTCCCCCAGTTCTTGAATGACTCCATGCGACTGCACGGCAAGCTCGCGATTACGGAGGAGGACACGCGCACGTCCTTGGTTCCGCAAGTGGAGGACCGGTATAACCCGGCACGCTCGCAGACTCCCAGTGTCACCATCGGCGACACCTTCGGCCTGGCGCCCACCGTCGAGGAGACCGTCGCCGTGCTCAAGCGCAACTTCGCGGGCTGCTTCTCCAAGCCCGGGCACGGCCTGTGGTACTATTGCCTGGGGAACAACGGCGGCTGGTACGAGCACCCCGCACTGAGGGACACCTTGCGGCGCTTGCGGCAGATCGCCGAGCACGAACTCCGCGCTGAGCGGTCCGCCAGCCAGATCGCCGTCATCGTCAGCAACCGCTCGTTGTGGTACATGAAGCTCACCCGGTTCGTTGACGACCTGATCATGCGCCAGATGACGGAGGGGCTGCTCCGCGTCGGGGCCCCCTGCGACGTGTACCTCGACACCGATCTGCAGCACCCTCGATTTCCCTTCGACCAGTATCGCCTCTACGTCTTCTTGAACACCTTCTACCTTGATGCCGCACAGCGCCGACTAATCAAGCGCCGCGTTGAGGCGCGCGGCAGGACCGTCCTCTGGATCTTCGCGCCCGGTCTCATAGCTGAACAGAGCCTGTCGCTGGAGCGACTGTGCGACCTCACAGGCCTGCAGATCAAGCTCGCCCCGGTAAACCTGCGCAAAGGCTTCGAGGTCGTCGTCAATGACTTCGACCACCCGATCACGTCGGCTCTATCGCGCAACACTCGGTTCGGCACTTCGAACGAAGTCGGGCCGGTGCTGTGGTGTGAAGACCCGGAGGCCCGGGCGCTGGGAGAACTGATGAGCACCGACATCACGGGCGGCGTGGCGACGCTTCGCCGGCCCGGCGGGCTCTGCGTCAAGACCCTCGACGATTGGGTCTCGGTCTGGTCGGCGGCGCCCAACCTGCCCTCCGCCTTGCTGCGCGGCATTGCGCGCCAGGCGGGCGTCCACATCTACTCGGACGGGGACGATGTGGTCTATGCAGGCCGCGGGCTGCTGGCGGTTCATACCAGCTACGCGGGCCCGAGGACCCTGAAGCTGCCGAGCAGATGGACGGCGTACGATCCCTTCGAGCACCGGATCCTGGCGAAGAACACCTCGCAGATGACTATCCAGCTTCCGGCCCGGCGGACGATACTTCTCTTGAGGAGGTAAAGGGACGACACCGAAGAGGTGGAAAGGTGCGTGCCGAACCGCGGCGTCACGTCGGTCGAAGGAGAGGCAACGGTGTCAGGAACGCGGCTGGGATATTTCAAACTCATCGAGCGCCTGCGCGGTAGGATACCACATACAACCGTTCCCTTCTCCGGGGTTCGCGTTCGAGGGTACCGATGACCGTTCCCCCTCGGCGGCGACGGGCCGCGCCACCCTCCTGGCAGCGTATCCCCCTGTTCGTCGGTCTCGTTCTGGTTGGTCTGGCGGCCGGGTTCTTCGGCACGCGCGTCCTGCAGCCGAACGCCGGAACGGTCGAACCCGCACAGCCGCAGCCGACCCGACCGCCCGAGCCTCCGCGCCCTTTGCGCCTCGCCTCGCGCGAGGACATCTGGCCCTTCGTTCAAGGCTTTGACACTGCCCGGGCTCTGGCGCACATCCGCGTGCTGGCCGACGACATCGGGCCCCACTTCGGCGGAACCGCCGAGGAGCGCCAGGTCGCCGAGTACTTGAAGCAGCAGTTCGAAGCTCTGGGCTACGGGGTCCGCCTTCAGGAGAGAATCCCGCTGCCTCCCACCAAGAAGTTCACGCAAAATGTGGTCGCCGAGCTGCCGCGCCACCGGGCAGCATCGCGTCCCCGCCTGACCCTCTACATCGGGGCGCACTATGACTCAATCTACACCGGGGGCGGTTCACCCGGCGCCAACGACAATGCCACCGGCGTGGCGACGATGCTGGAGGCCGCGCGGCTGATGGCGCCGCTGCAGTGGCCCTTTGAGGTGGTATTCGTCGCCTTCGGCTGCGAGGAACGGATTGACGCCAACCCTCAGCACCACCATTACGGTTCGCGCCACTTCGCTCGCCAACTCCGGCAGCAGGGCTCCGCAGAGGTGCGACGCGCCCGCCTGATTAACATTGATATGATCGGCGTGGGCCACGACTTCCAGCTCCG
>JALGUG010000123.1 GCA_029820995.1 Candidatus Zipacnadia bacterium | reverse complement strand
TCCTGGCCAGGATGCCCCGGCTGCAGGCGCGCACTGCCCCGGAGGGCCGCGCTGAACCGGCCGAGCACGACAAGATCGTGGAGGTCCGCAATGTGACCTTTCATTACGCGGCCGGGGGGCGCGAGCCGGCTCTTCGGGACCTGAGCTTCGCGCAGACGGCGGGCGAGCACGTCGCCTTGATGGGGCGCACCGGCGCCGGCAAATCTACGCTCTGTTTAACGCTCAATGGTCTGATCCCGCAGTTCCTGCGGGGCCACTTCGAGGGCAGCGTTCGCGCGGTCGGCAAGGACACAACGACGACACCCGTGGCCGAGCTCTCGCAGGATATCGGCCTGGTCTTCCAGGACTTCGAAACCCAGCTCTTCTCGACCGCCGTCACTTCCGAGGTCGCCTTCGCCCTGGAAAACCTCGGCACGCCGCCCACCGAGATGGCCCGCATTGTGCCCGAGGTCCTGGAGCGCCTGGGCCTGGCCGACTGCATGGGCCGCGATCCCGCCCAGCTCTCAGGCGGGGAGAAACAGCGTCTGGCCATTGCCTCCGTTCTATGTATGCAGCCGCGGCTCCTCGTGCTGGACGAGCCCACCACCGACCTCGATCCTCTCGGTCGCCAGGAGGTCCTCGAAGCTACGGCCAATCTGCGCGCCCAGGGCATGGCCCTCCTCATCGCCGACCACGAGCCCGAACAGGGCCGGGAGGCCCAGCGCCTGCTTGTTCTCCAGCATGGCATGGTCGCCTATGATGGGGCCGGCGCCGGTCTGCTGGGAGATGCCGGCCGTTGCCGGGAGCTCGGACTCCGGCCCCTGGACACGGTTGAGCTATGCGCCGCACTCCGTTTCCCGGGCCGTCCCCTGCAGCCCGAAGCAGCCGTCGCAGCCCTCCGGAAGGCCGGCTACGAAGTGCGCCCGAACTGGACGCGCCCGAACAGAGCCAACGAGCCGGGCGAGCTCATCATTGACGCTCAGGAGATTTGCTTCACCTATAATGGCCCGCCGGCGCTCGACGGTGTCTCGCTGCAGGTTCGCGAGGGTGAGTTCCTGGCCATTCTCGGCCAGAACGGCTCGGGGAAGACCACGTTGGCCAAGCAGTTGAACGGCCTGTTGCGGCCCCAACAAGGGCGGGTAACGGTCGGGGGCACTCCAACTTCCGACGCGCGCCCCGCCGACCTGGCCCGCACGGTCGGCTACGTGTTCCAGAATCCGGACCACCAAATCGCTCAGCGGCGCGTGGACGACGAGGTCGCCTTCGGCCCGCGCAACCTCGGCATGTCTGAGCGCGAGGTCCAGGAAGCGATGGCCGAGGCACTTGCGGCCGTCGAGCTGCAGGGCCGGGAGGCCGCTGATCCGTTCACGCTCACGAAGGGCGAACGCCAGCGGGTCGCTGTAGCGTCGGTCCTCGCGGCGCGTCCCCGCGTGGTCGTGCTGGACGAGCCGACCACCGGCCTGGATGGCCCCCAGCAGCAAGCGATGCTCGACTTGCTACAGCGCCTGAATCGAGCCGGCCATACCGTCATCATGATCACTCACTCCATGTGGGCTGCCGCCACGTACGCCCATCGCATCGTGCTCATGTCCCGCGGCCGGATCCTGGCCGACGGGTCGCCCTATGACCTGTTCGCACGCGATGACCTCTTGGCTCAGACGCACTTGCAGCCTCCGGACATCGTCCGTGTGGCCCGAGCTCTGACCGGCCAAGTGTTCCTGACCCCTCAGGAGCTTGCCCAGGCTCTGCACCAGTCCGGCAGGCCAAATCCTTAGCCCCGCGGCGCAGTGAAGTCACAGGCTCTTGCCGCACAAGGTGATCGCCGATGCCCAGCTTCCTCTATCTGCCCCAACAATCGCCGGTACACCGGCTGCATCCCTCGACCAAGATCATCGGCCTCGCTCTGCTCTTTGTCCCGCCTCTGGCCTTCAACAACCCGGCCTTCGTGGGCGGCACCTGGCTGCTCGCTCTGGCGATACTTGCCGCCGGCAAGAGCCTCCCCAATCTCAACCGCATCGCCGGCTTCTGCCTCGCCGTGTTCATCTTGGCCACCGTCATGTGGTCGCTGTTTATCGAAGTCCGCGACGAAGCATACAACTTGCGCCGCTTCACGCTGGAGGGCACCCTGTACGGCCTGGCCATGGGCTGTCGCATCAACACGTTCCTTCTGATCGGCCTGGCCTTCATCTCGACTACCCGCGTGGAGGAGTTCGCCCTGGGGCTGCGCGCGCTGGGCTTGCCGAACTCCGTCTGCCTGGGCCTGACCCTGGGTTTCCGCCTCATGCCGACCTATGCCGACACCACGGCGACCGTCGTACAGGCACAGCGCTCTCGCGGCCTCGACTTCGAGCGGGGTGGACTAATCACCCGGCTTCGGAAGTACACGCCCCTGCTGGTGCCGGTTATGGCCTATGCCCTTCGGCGGGCCGACAGCCTCGCCATGGCCCTCGAGGCCAAGGGCTTCGGCGGGCCGGCCCGGCGTACCGAGTTCCTGCAGCTCAAGTTCCGCGTGGCGGACCTGGTCTGTCTGATCTGCCTGGTCGTTCTGGGCATCGTCTGCATTTGGGTACGTCATTTGGGATACGGCGCCGTATTGCCGCGCTTGTAGCGCCGGCACACGACAAGAGAACCGCTCCCCTTCATCTCGCGCAAAGCGGCGAAGGGGAGGTCGAGCTTCCCGTGCTCGACACCTCCGGTGGTTTAGGTTGCCGGCCAGCGCTGTGCGACTAGATAGACTGCAAGTACCAGTGCGACATTCAACTTCATGAACGATTCCGGCGACTGCACAATCGCGACATCCCACCCGGTACCCCTGATGCGCGAAGCCGTAGCGGCACGCCTTCGCGAGTTGGGCGCCTGCCTGTTCGCGTGCGGGCAGAGCCCCCTGTGGGATGAGCCGACCAAGGCCGCCGCGGTCGCTGAGCTGGTTGACCTGGTGCCAGGCCTGTGCATGGTGGCCGGGGTCCACGATTCAGACTACTTCTCCAAGCTGCCGAACGCGACCGGCGCCGGCTTTCGTCTCGTCCCGCGCACTGATGCTTCCACGGCCGAGCTCTGGGCCGCGACCGCCGAGTTCTCGGCCCTGTTCGGCAGCGAAACCCCGGTGCGCGTCCGCGATCTCGCCGCACAGGGCGTCCCCATCCGGCAGCTCGCCCGCTCGGCTCCCGAGGGCCCCAGGGCCTTTCTCGATCGGGTCACCGAAGCCTGGCACTGGCGCGGTGTCGTTGCTGAGGGTGACAGCCACACTATCGCCGCCGACATGCCCGCAGACCGCTGTGCGCCGGCGATCTTGGCAGGCCTGGACTGGGCCTTGCAGGCCTCGCTGGGTCTGCTCGACGAGCAGAGCGCCCAGCGCGCCGCGGTCCGAGCCGAGGAAGTCCGCGAAGAAGTCGTCCGCGCCTTCGAGCACGCTCAGGGACGGAACCTGCCGGCGGCCTATCAGAGGATCTTGCTGGCCATGTGGGCCGGCCTGCTCGGGCAGAGACCCGGTTGGCTGAGGCTCACCACAACGCTCACTGAGTTCCGATTCCACCCCGGCACCTGCGACCGCCCCCGCTTCGCGCCCGTTAATCTCTACCTCGACCCGCGGACTGCCGACCTGGCCACACACCTCTATGATGAGGCCGTCGCCGGGACCGGTGCCTACAAGCTCCACGAGTTCGGCGAGGGGGCCCTCCCCTTCGAGCTGGCGGTACCCGGCGCCGGCCGGGGGACCATACACGTGACGCACCAGGCAGCCTCGGTGAGCTTGCCTCAGGGCGAGGTCCAGTTGGGAGCTCCCGCTCCCCGCAACACTCGCGAACTGGCGGCCTTGGTCGAAGCGCGGTTCGGCCGCCGGGCCTCACTGGTCGGCAAGGCGTTGATGGGCCCAGTGTTGATGAGCCGGGAATGGGTCATGATCCTCAACGAGACTGCCTCCAACTACGTCCCTCGGACCCGCTGGTGGGTGCAGCAAATGGAGCATCGAGGCGTGCCCCTCCATCTCAATCCCATCCTCCGCGTCCGCTTCCATGCCCTGGATGCCCTTGCTACCGTGCAGGCGACTTTTCACCTACCCGACCACCTGGCTCATGTCTTCAATCAGCCCGAATTGACCGGGCCGGAACTGGCTGCCGGGTGGCGCCCGGCCCTCGATCGGGCCGAGGTCCGCCTCAAGGCCCTGCGGCACACGCGCTCCAATCTTGCACTGCTTCAGCTCTGGGCCGCTGAGCAGCCGCAGACCTGGGCCCGCCATTATCGGGCCTACCGAGCGGCGCGTGACGTCTTGCGCGCTGTCGGCGCCGACGTGCAGGCCCGGAAAGGGCAAATGCGCGTGATCGCCGATGAAGTCGCAGCACTGGAAGACCGGGCCCGCGAGCTGGAGGCTCTGAGCGGCGGACTGCGCCGGCAGCGGATGAAGCCCCTCGGCGATCAGATGGCGGCACTGCGGCTCGAGACCCCCGAACGCGCCGACGAATTGGCCGAGCTGGAAGCTCAGTGGCGACGTGTCAAGCGCCAGCAGGACGTGTTCCAGCAGGAGCTGGCCGACGTTCGCCGACGCCTCCGCGAGCGGCAGGCGGTCTGGACTGAGCTCCGCGACAAAATGGTCCTCGTGGCCCGCAGCGACCAAGCCCGGCAGGCGCGCGACCGGATCGCCGAGCTAGACCAACTCGTGGCCCGCGAGCGCCTCCGGCAGGCCATGCACCTGCTCCGGTGCCGCGGTCTGGCACCTGCCGATGTCCGGCCCGCTGCGTGGTGGTTTCGATTGCTTCAGGATTCCGGCGACTGGTTCGGAGCAGTGCGCCGCCACCTGGAGCTGTACTTCGAGGAATTCTCCGCACAGGGCGACTAGTTTGCTCTCATGTCCAAGTCCTTCGCTTTCCTCAAGATGCACGGAGCCGGCAACCACTTCGTCGTGGTAGATCAAGCCGCCGGAGCGCGTGACTGGGCCCGCCAGGCGCCCAGCCTCTGCGCCCACCATACCGGCATCGGCGCCGACGGACTGCTTGTGATTGGTCGCTCGGAAATCGCCGACACCCGCATGAGGATGTACAACCCGGACGGCACCGAAGACATGTGCGGCAATGGGTTGCGCTGTGCGGTCCGGTACGCCCACGAACGCGGCTGGGTCGGCAAGAGCATGACCGTGCAGACCATCGCGGGAGTGCGCCGCGGTACAGTGATCGCCTCCGGAGAGCCGTACCTTGTGCGCGTGGAGATGGGACGCCCCTCATTCCGGGCCGCCGACCTTCCGGCTCTCATCCCGCAGGAAGAGTTCCGCGACTTCCCTCTGGAGGCCGCCGGTTGCCGGGTCCGCGCCTCTGCGGTCTTCGTAGGAACACCCCACCTGGTGGTTTTCGATCAGCGTCCCAAGACCGACGCTCAGTGGCACCGTGTCAGCTCCGCACTGGAGACCTCTTCTCTGTTCCTCGAGCGCACGAGCGTGTGTTGGGCGGAGGTGATTGACCGCCGCCATGTTGCGGTGCGCATCTGGGAGCGATCAGTGGGCGAGACCCTCGCCTGCGGCACCGGCGCCTGTGCCGTCGCCGCCGTGGGCCTGAGAGAGGGGCTGCTGGGCCACGAAACCACGATTCACATGCGTGGCGGGGACCTGGATGTAGCCGCGGACGCCGAGGGTATTCTCTGGCTGTCGGGCCCGGCGGCCGTCGTCTACCGCGGCTCCTGGCCATAACCTACCGCGATCGGAGAACGCTGACCCACAGCCCAAGAAGCACCGATCATGAAAGAAGGTGGAGGTTATTTCCCTCGCCGGGAGAAGACACCGTACGCACGGTCAGCGCCTTCGGTCTTGGCCGGGGCCCAACCAATAACCGCGCGACAATAGGAGTGGCCCGGCCGCACTGGCGACCGGGGAACAGACGCAGATGTCGGACGAAAGCCCAGAGCAGGCAATCGCTGCCAAACTGAGAGCCCTCAAAGAGTTAGACAACTGTCCGCCCTTCAGCCGCAACTTCTTTCGGCTGATCGGTCGGCTGGTTTGCCGCTCTCGGGAAGCCCGTTTGCTTGCCAACGTCCTCCTGTCATTCCTCGATCTGGAGCTCTGGTACTACCGCAGCATCGCTGACCTCGACGAAACCGAGGCGCCGGCCCGCGACCTGGCCGACATTGAGGAACGCCGCGAGATCAGTCTGCGCGACATCGCCGAGCAGCTCCGAGGACTGCGGTCCCTGGCTGTAGCCGCCGAGATCCCCCGCCATCTGCTGCTCGCCGAGTGTCTATACCACCTGGGGCACACTAGCGGCGTCATCGCCGAGCTACGCCGCGCCATCGAACTGGGCGGCGACCGTCCCATTGTCTGTTTTGCCCTCGGCTATAACCTCTACTGGCGGGGCATGGAGGAATACACTGCTTATCTCTCCGACCTGAACAGCCACGTGGTCACCGATCAAGCGTCCTTCGAAGCTCAGTGTGCCGAGGCAATCAATGCCTTTCGCCGAGGCCTAACCAGTTCCACCTTTGACGGCTACTTGCACTGGTGGATTGCCACGGCACAGGAGAGCATGGGCCGCCTCGAGGAAGCCGCAGCCTCTTACCGGCGTGCCGAGCGCAGCGACCCCCTCAACTTCCGGGAGCCCGTGTCCCGCAAGCTCCGCGGGCTGGCCGAGGCCAGACACCACATTGTGCCTTTGGACCAGGAGGCTCCCGAGTACTCCGAACACGTGCAAGACCCGGAGGAACTCGAGCGTTTCGACGCCCTGCTGCGCCGGGCCCCCGGCCTGACTCGGATGCTCAATTCCGACGGCTGGGGTGAACTGCCCGGCGAGTAGTCTTACCCACGTACCCTCATCCCTCATAGCTCACGCCCGCGACTGTGCGGGCGTGTTCCGTCTTGCAGGCCGCTAATTGATCTCTCGCTAGCTGGACTCATTCTCCACCGGGCGTGTTTGCTGCACGGGACGCACCTGGCGCGTGGCGCGCCAGACCGCAGTCTGAAACTCCCGCACGTCAAGCGGCGTGCAGAAGTGCTGGTTGCTGATGCTCTCCAGGAAAGCCTTCGCTTGTGCCGACGGCTCCCCGCTGCTGATGAAAACCGTGCGTTCGGCCAAATCAGGAGACCAGCTTTCGAGACGCTGCAGGAACTCCTCCGCCGACATCTCCGACATCTCCACGTCCGCAATGATCGCTTCAAATGTGTCCCGCACGAGCAAGCGCAATGCCTCCTCGCTCCGGTCGCCCTCCACAATCTCGCATTCCAGGCCCGCCAGCGCCTCGGCGATCATCCCTCGCACCTGCGCGTCTTGCTCGATCACCAGAACCTTCCCGCGCACCTTCAAGTGCTCTAGCGCGCGCTCGGTCCCTTCCACCAGTGCATTGGGCAACGCCATCTGCAGAGGCAGCTCAACCCGAAACACCGTCCCCCGCGGCTCGTTCGGGTGAAACGTAATGGTTCCCCGGTGAGCGGTTATAATGCCGTACGATACGCTCAATCCCAGGCCTGTGCCCTCACCCGTCGGGCGCGTCGTGAAGAACGGATCGAAAACGCGGTCCTTCACGTCCTCAGCGATGCCTTCACCCGTATCGGCAACCTCCACACGGATCGAGTGGTCTGAGCGGCTCGTGGAGACGCGCACCTCGCGCGGCGCTTCCACTCCTGACAGTGCGTCAACCGCATTGCGCAGCAGATTGACCACCACCTGCCGAATCTGGTGCCGATCCGCCGCTGTCGGCGGCAGGTTCTGATCGAGCTCGCTCGACACGCTGATCTCCGCCGCACTGAACTCAGCGGAAACGATCTGCAGCGCCTCCTCTACAATCCCGTTGACATTGGTCTGCTCCATTTCCGGCTCTTCTTTGCGGGCGAACGACAGCAGACTGTCCACAATCTTCTTGCAGCGCGATGCCGACTCGTACACTTGATCCAGCCGAGTCGCAGCCCGCTCCGGCAGCTCGTCCGCAGCCATCAGCTCTGCGTAGCCCATGACGGCCGCCAACGGATTGTTGATTTCGTGAGCGATGCCCGAGATCAGCCGGCCGAGCGCCGACAGCTTCTCCGACTGGGCCAGCCGCGCTTGCGTTGCATTCAGTTCCTCCAGCCGATCCCGCAGCTCGCGGACCAGTCGTGCATTCTCCAGCCCGGCCGCCGCCTGAGTTGAAATGCTCACCAATACCTCGCGGTCCTCGTCGGAGAAAGCCTGTGCTCCTTTCTTGTTGAATACCTGCAGCACCCCCGCAACCGAGGCCCCACGGTGGAAGGCCACCGAAAGCTCCGACCTGACCCCCTCGCGCCGCTGGGAGACCTTCTTCGGATCCTCCGTGCCGGGCTCCGTCGGCGCCTGGCTCGACTCGAACGTCTCCTGCGCCCACAACGCTGCCGCCCCCGACTCGCTGATGATCCGCCGCATCCGAGCATCGCCTGATACGGCCATCCAGCCCCCTCCTGCCGGCGCCTCCGCCAGATAGATCGCCGCAGCCTCGGCCTCTGTCGCCCGAACCGCACAATCCGCCGCTGCTGACAGCAATTCATCTCGCTGCAGCGTTGTCCCCAACGTCTGGGCCATCTCAAACAGCACTGTCATCCGCCGCAGCAGCTCGCTGGTGCGATTGATCTGCTCCTGCTTGGCCCTGGTTTCCCGGATCAGAACCGCAAAGAAGACCGCCATGAACAGTGCCGAGATCCCGAAGGTCGCGATGCGCAGACCCGCCCTCGTCGTCAGCTCGGCATCAATCCCCCCGGAGTACCCCAACATTGTGTACGACACTACCCAGAGCACTGCGGAAGCAATTGCGTCCCGCACGCTGAGACGAACACACGCCGTCAGAATCGGAATGTAGTACAGGGGATACAGATTGCTGCTCGTGCCGCCGGTCAGAAACAAGAAGGCGGTGACCAAGATAACGTCGCAGACCAACGACAGAATGCTCAAGCGCGAGTCATGTTCATGGGCCAGCCGCGCGTGCGAGGACACAATCACCCAGATCGTACCAATCAGCACCACCAGATCCAGCGACTCCGCCCTCCGCGTGCCCACCACCAGGTCCAGCTCGGTCATCACAAAGACCGACACGAAAATCAGCAGGCGAGCATATCGTGCCCCGGCCTGCGCGCTGATCAGCTCTTTGGAATGACGCAACTCGTTGCCTGACATGATCAGCACCTTTGCCCCGTCGTCCGCCTGCCGTACGGGCAGAGACCCCACACCACACCCGCTCCAACCCGGTCGCCTCCGGCACCACTAGGACATTTTACCATACAATCGGCCCCCTCGGCGCCGTCTTCCAGCACTATTATGCCCTTCTCAGCGCCGCTGTGGGCCTTCACGACCGCTCGTCAGTAGACAGTTGCACCGCGATTCAGCGGCCGAGAGGCCCACCCGCTGCCACATCTCCGGCGTCTCCAGACACAGGCTGATCGGCAGCTCCGGCGCCCGACGCCGTATCTCCCCGATCAGGTGATCGTACATCGCCTCGCGGATCTCTGCCCGGAATCGCCGGCGTCCCCTTTGCTCCGGCGCCACGTGCTTGAACAGTGGGTGATCCTTCCCGATCCGCGCTTGCCAGATCCGCAAGGCTGACGGGAAGCTACAGATGCCTCCCAGCGTCACTCGCGACGGCCGTACAGCCCCCAGCGCCCAACGGATCAACTCCGAGTACTTCGCCGGCCAGTCGTCCACCGGCAGCACCGGCATAATCACGAACCGCACCTCGTAGCCCGCCTCCGCACACCGCTGCGCCGCCCGCAGGCGCTCCTTCAGGGGCGGCGCCCGATGCTCGAACTCTTCGCTCACCTCGGCGGCGTTCAGCGACCACGAAAGCACGGTGTGCCCGCCATGATCCAGCTCCAGCAGGTTGTCCACCGACGCCGACTTCGTGAGGAACAGCAGCCGCCCGTCGCGCTGCGCCGCCATAAATGGCACCAGGACCTTAGTGAAGTTCGTCAGCGGGTCAAGCTCGATCGGCTCCTGTAGCTTCGACCCATAGAACAAGATCGGCCGCGAGGTTCGCTGCAGTACGCGCTCAAACCGGGCCAGCAGCTCCTCCAGATTCACATAGAACTTCACCGCCGGCGAGCCCATCGCGCTCTGGCTGCCCTGGACGTAGCAGAAGCTGCAGTCGAACGGACAGTGCCCGACGCAGTTGAAATGCCAGTACGGATAGCAGTGCACACCGCGGTCCGAGGGTGGGTCGCGGTGCTGATCCACCAGCCGCCCCATCGTCCCCACCACCAACGTTTCCTTCCCTCGTCGCCTCCGCTCCGCTGCCGTCTCACCGGACGGTCGTACGCGCGCCGCTGGTGTCTTGAGCTGCTCCAGGTACTCGGCCTCCGGAAACGCCGCCCGCAGGCGGGCCAGATACTCTTGTCGCCATCCGTTGTCCCGCGCGCCGCGCGCCGCAATGATCTGCGTCGGCCGGAACACGGTGCCTTCAGGACGCAGCGGCTCCTCCGCCAGAACCCGCCTGACGAGAGTTGTCCATTTGGTGCCGATGCCCATGGCTCAAACCTTCACTGAATGGGCCGGACAGGTCCCGGTCCCCGCGCGACGAACCTTCCTCCGTGCGGTGACCTGCCGCTAACCTTCCCCGCCGCGCGGCGCCTGCCCTCCGATACCGCGGCGGGTCCGGCTGACCGCTGATTGCTGATCACTGACAAGCTGCCTTTCGGAGGTGCCTTGATGCCCAAATACAAGGCTGCGATCGTTGGCTGCGGACGGATGGGCGGATTCATTGACGACGAGGTCCCCTTTGACAGCTCCTCCATGCTCCCCTATTCTCACGCTCAAGGCTACCTCGAATCGCCCCACACCGACCTCGTAGCCGGCTGCGACCCGGACCCAGACCGGCTGCAGCGCTGGGGCGAGCGCTTCACCATGGCCCGTACATACCACTCCATTGGCGACATGATGGCCGCCGAACAGCCCGATTTCGTCAGCGTCGCCACACCGACGGCCCCCCGCCGGGAGGTCACTCTCGCGGTGGCCGCGGGCCGCCCTAAGGCGATCTACGTCGAGAAGCCCATGGCCGAGACGCTCGCCGACTGCGACGCGATGATTGCCGCCTGCCGCGACATCGGCGCCTATCTGATCGTCAACACCAGCCGCCGCTGGCACCCGGTCTGGCACCGCGCCCGCGAACTCATCGAGCGCGACTACATCGGGCCGCCTCGCACCATCGTGGCGTACATGCCCGCCATGATCTCGCATAACGGCTCCCACCTGCTGGACACGCTCCTGCACCTTGTGGGCTCCGAGGTGGATTGGGTCGTGGGCCACGTCACTGACGAGCAGAAGGTGCAGACCGAGCACGATCTGCCGGCCTGCGGCCTGCTGCACTTTAAGGACGACGTGCACGCGTACGTCAATACCATAGACTGCGGCCCAACCAGTACCGAGATTGACATCGTGGCCGAGCGGGGCCGCATCCGCATCGGCGCCAATGGCCTACGCCCGCAGCTCTGGACCCTGACCGGCGAGGGCAAGGCCCGCCACCTGGCCGAGCGCCCCTTCCCCCTCCCCGCCCGCATGCAGGCGCCCGTGCTCAACGCCATTGACGATCTCGTCGCCGCCGTCGAAACGGGGACTCCGCCCCGCGGCTCGGGCGAAGATGGCCGTGCAGTGCTCGAGATCGCTCTCGCTCTGCGCGAATCTCACCGACGGGGCAACACGCGCGTCAACTTGCCCTTCACAGATCTGCAGGCGCGCATCATCTCCGTCTGATCTCCGCTGTGTAGGCCCGCTCACGGGCAGGCGCAGGCCGGATGGGCTATGCTCCTCAGCACCTTTTGTGTCCAGTACTACAACCGGCAGACGCTGCCGGCCGGCGATTGAAGGTGACGCTCGCATGTTGAACACTCGTCGTCTGGGCCGTACGAACTTCGAAGCCACCGAGGTCGGCCTCGGAGGCATTCCGCTCATCCGCGCCAGCGTTCCCAAGGCCGAAAAGATCGTGCACCGGGCGCTCGACCTGGGCATCAACTACATTGACACCGCCCGGGCCTACGGCAACAGCGAGGCCAAGATCGGCCGCGTCATGCGCCGCCGCCGCGACGAGTGCTTCCTGGCCACCAAGACGGCCGCCGGCACGAAAAAGAAGGCCCTGGAGGACCTGGAGACCAGCCTCAAAGAACTCCAGACCGACTATGTGGACCTGTGGCAAATGCACGACGTCTCCACCCGGGCCCGCTTCGACCAGGTGATGAAGCGCGGCGGCGTTCTGGAGGCCGCTCGCCGGGCGCGCCGCGAGGGCAAGTGCAAGTACATCGGCGTTACGGGCCACAATATCCCGCTGCTGATGGAGCTTATCGCCACTGACTACTTTGACACTGTGCTCTGCGTCTACAACCTGGCCATTGACGACACCGCCGACGAGCTCATGCCCCTGGCGGACGAGCACGATGTCGGCGTCATCGTCATGAAGCCCCTGTCGGGCGGCATCTTCTTCCGGCTCACGAAAGGCCGCACCAAGATCACCCCGGAGGCGGCCTGGAACTATGTGCTGATGAACGAGCGCATTGATGTAGCTCTCGCCGGTGCGCGCTGGATCAAGGACATCGAACAAGCGGTGCGCTGCTCCCGGCACTTCAAGCCCCTCACCGCCCGCCAGATCGAGAAATACACAACTGCGGCGCGCGCGCTCGGCGAGGACGTCTGCCGCAATTGTCGCTATTGTGACAACTGCCCCGAGGGCATTCCGGTGCCGCAGATCATGCAGCTCTTCGACCACGCCCGGGCCTTCCCCTACGAGTGGCCGAAGCACCGCGCCGCGTACCAGGCTATCGAGAACAAGGCCGACCTCTGTCAGGAGTGCGGCGCGTGCGAGAAGGCCTGTCCCTTCAACCTCCCCATCATGCAGCGGCTCAAACAGGCCCACCAGCGCTTCAGCCAGCCACTGTAGCCGGGCCCTCGGCTGCCACGGCACGAGGTCTTGACGGGAGGACCATCGCCCCCACACGCCGAAGTACCTTCTGCCAAGCTAATCCCGGAGCCAGGAGGTCGCCATGAAGCAATTCCGCTCGTTCGCCATTGTCGCCGTCGTGCTCGCGCTGGTCGCAGGCGCTGCTTGGG
>JALGUG010000429.1 GCA_029820995.1 Candidatus Zipacnadia bacterium | reverse complement strand
CGCCCGAATCACCTCTCGCCAATGCCGTTCTTTCCCGGCATCGCGCCGCCGTGAACGTGCCTTGCTCATGACCTAGCTCCTGGAGTTCGCAGGTCGAGACCCCCTCGACCCATGCCCCCCAGCCTACCAGCCCGCCCCAGGCGCGTTCCGCGGGACGCTTACCGAGCAGATGAGGTCTCTGGCTTTTGTATCCGGATACAAAATCTCCCCAGCCCCCACAGCGCCCAGATTCGCGCGGAGACGTACGCAGGCCCCAGGTGGCTCAAAGGTGGCCCAGAAGTGGGGAGGCGCTCAGCGAGGCCAGGAGAGGCGCTGAGGGGCTTCTGGCGGGGCCGGGTGCCGTGAACGGGCTGGACTGGCGAGGGCAGCCCGCGGAGCTGTTGTCCGCGTCCCCATTTGGGGGTGCTTGGGCGCGTCCTCCCCCTCGTGTCCGACCTGCCGTAGACCACCCCGTTAGAACAGAGGATCCCCCTCCATGGATGGGCAAAGGCTTGCCTTGAGGGCCCCTTGGGTGTGTGCGCTTGCGCGCGGCGGTCGATTTCACCGCCGCAGGAAACTGCATTTTGGCAAGTGCAGGCGGCGGGCGGCACCTCCGCACGCAAGGAAGCGATCCACGCAGGTCGCCGCCGCCTGTCAACGGGGGGCAGAAAACGGGGGCCGAAAATCGCCGTGGCGGGCTGATTTGACGGCGGCCCAGTCCTGGGGTATCGTGAGCAGAACTTCGCCGCCACGGGCAGCTACGGCGCTCTGCCGGCCGCTTCCCTCACAGGGACGCAGGCAGGCGGCGGCTGCCCGACAGCGGGAACCGATGGGCTGTCTGTTCGTGAAGCGGCTCGGGTGAGAGAAAGCGGTGGGAGCTGGTGGTGCGTAACGCTTGGAAAACCTCCGAATTCTCCCATAATGGCCGGTCCACCTTGTTGACTTGGCGGACGCCGGTGCTTTCTAATGACAGCCATTTGCCGAACTTGCTACGGGCGTTTGCCCCTGGGTGTCACAATGAACGGGCCAAGATGTCGATCCTGTAAGAGTGTCCTTGCGACGCTTCTCTCGGTCCTGTGCTTGTCCCTAACGGCTCAACACGCTCCAGGTCAGGAGCTGTTGATGACGGCGGTCGATCTCCAATGGGACCCGCCTTCTGAGCCTTCGCCCCGGTTCGTTGTAAGAGCGAGGGGTTCCGGTCCCAGCGGTACTCTCGTGAATACGTGGGCCTTGAAGCTGACCCTCGAGCCCGCGCCCTCAGCCAGCGGTGTGTTGAAGTTCAACTCGATCAGTGTGCCCTCGAACTACATTTTTGAGAGTGGATCGTTGGGCATGTTTCCGCCGACAATCAACCCGGACACCGTGGTCGGTCCGATCACTGACTTCTCCTTCGTCAACGGCAGTTTCTCCAGTGTCGAGGTGCCGACGGCCGGCAAGAGCCTTCTTTCGCTGGACTTCCTTTCGGAAAGCGCCCATGGGCTTTTTCGTGTGATGGCGGTGCCCGCCCCCTTCACGGGGTCGAATTGGGCTGACGACGCTTTCAACGTTCAGCAGTTCGCAAACGTTCCTTTCGGCGGTGGGCCAGTCGAGATCGGGTCGGTCAGGGTCACGCCGGCCACAACGGTCATACCCGAGCCCACGACGTTCCTCATATCAGTGGTACTGGGGGGCCTTGTTCTTGCGGTGAGGGTTGGGCGGCGCATGGCCCCGTCGCTTTTCTCCGACGGACTGGTGTAGCAGGCTGCGACAACGTCTCACCAGCTCTTCTGCCGGGACGTGCCGCGCATAGTGACAGGGCAACTCGAACGAGTCGTCCGTAAGCTCCGCATCCACGATCTGCCGCAAGTCGTAACAGCAAACCCCCCGGTCCACCGATGAGCGCCCGAGGAGCCACCATCCCGTCGCGGTACCGACCAGGCGATACGGTGCTACCGCAGTACACGACTCTCTGGAGTGACCATTTTCAGCCCAGTACCGGATTCGCAACCTGCACTGTTTTCGGATGGCTTCGAGGACGATAGGCAGCACGCCCGCCTCACGTTCGCGGGAAGGACACAGGGCCGGATCCACCACGCACGCCTTCAGCAGCCGTATCGTTTCTTCACGTGCGTCTCCCCTCAGTGAGCTCAGCACCTCGCTGATAGACTGGTCGACCACCTCGTTGAGTCGGGCCCCTTCGATCAACGGCGATGTCTTTGCCGTCAGCAGCAGGTACACGAGCAGATCGCTTGACGGGACGGCGGGGTGATGACGGGCCCACCAGGCGAGAATATACCCTCCGCGGGAGGGGTCGCTCTCGAGCGGAACCCCAGCCGACGACAGCGCTTTTAGATCGCGGAAAACGGTCCGCTTGCTCACGCCCAGTTGGTCGGCCAATTGCTGGGCGGAGTACCCCAACCTCGACTGGAGCAAGGCCAGTAGCCGAAGGAGACGGCCTAAACGGGTTTGGTCCATTTCTTCGGAGGGGACGCGTCGGACACAGCGCAACTGGCCCCCTATGACTACGGGCCTTTGTAGCGTGGTGCCATGTACCTCTTAGGTG
>JALGUG010000428.1 GCA_029820995.1 Candidatus Zipacnadia bacterium | reverse complement strand
CCGCACCAGCAAGACCTCCGGTTCAGTCTCGCCCATTGATTCCTCCCGCAGTTCCTGCCGGCAAGTGCAGAAAGAACGTGGAGCCTTGTGCCCCGCTGGTGGCCGTGAGCCTCCCGCCCATGGCCTCCAGCGCCTCCTGGCAGACGTACAGCGCCACAGCCTCCTCTGTGGCGCCGGCGGTGCCGCCGATGGACCAGTCCAGCAAAGCCGACAGCTCGGCCTCGCTCAGCTCGGGTCCGTTATCGCGGATGGCGATCACTACCTCCTCGTCGCGGCGCGTCGCTTGGAGTACTACCCGTGCGCCCGACTCCCGGCAGTGCAAGCCACGGCGAGCGAGATCCAGCACCGCGTGCTCCAGAGCAAAGCGCTGAGCCAGCACGCGCTGACTGCCCGCTCCGGGCTCCAGCGTTACCTCGGACCGGGCGCGGCGCGCCTCAAAGGCCAGCAGCTCCGACACCTCTTCAAGCAGCTCTCCCACATTCACGGTCTCCGGCTCGTGCGTGCGCGGACGCGAGAAATCGAGTAAGCTGCGCGTCAGACCCGCCAGGCGCCAAATGTCATCGCTCAACGCCTCCAGATGGCCTCTGCGGCGGTCCTCTTCGGTGGCGCTCAGCGCCATTTGAGCGCGTGCTGCCAGCGCCGTCAGCGGGCCGTTCATCTCATGTGCGATACCGGCAGCCACCGTTCCGGCCACCGTGCTGGCATGATTGTCGGCGAGTTGACGCATCAGGTTGAGCCGTTGGAATGCCGACTCTTGCCAGTCGTACCGCACGTGGGCGTAGACGCCATAGACCAGCAGAGCCAAGCCGGGCAACTGAAGCACCGGCGCCGCCGAGGCGGCCCAGGAGAGGAAAGAGGGCGAGTAGGGGACGAAACTGAATTGTCCGCGGAAGCCGAAGGCCAAGGCCAGCAGGCCCAGCCCCACGCCGGTCGTCGGCCCGTACGGCAGCGCCGAGCCGGACACCAGTACCGCGCCCGCCGCCAGGATCACGGTGCCCAGAATGTGAAGCGCCGTGTGTGACGGATGCTGCTGGAACGGCAGCGCTTGCAGCGGGTACCGGCTCCAACTCACGTAGCCCCACGACACCAATCCGACGACCGCTACAACACACCAGAAGAGTGCCGCACGGTGGTATCTCCACGGTCGGATGGCGCTGTAGCCGAGGCCGAATGCCAGGGCGATCGCTGCTAGACTGTCTAGGCCGACAGCCAGCGGCGCTGGAGTGCGGGCCAGTGGATACCCCGCTAGGAACAGCGTTCCCGCCGCCACCGCCGCCGCCTGTTGAAAAGCGACCACCCCTAGACCGAGGGCGGCATATAGGTAGGCGCGTTCTCGACGCCGCTGCCATTCATTCCACGCCAGCGCACACGCCAGGACTGCCAGCGCCAAGGCCCCCAGCGCCACCAGTGCCCCACCCGCAGGACCGGAAGCTGCCTCCAGCATCGCTCTGCGGCCCTCACAGGCCTAGCGCGCCCAGCCGACCTCGCCGGCGCGCACCTTGATCGTTCGCTGGATAATAATCGCGGCCCCCCGGTCCCCGGCCAGCAGGTTCGCCGCGTACTCCACCGCGTCCGTCTCGTCCTCCGGCCGGTACGCCACCCGCTCCCCGTTCACGTACACGCGCGTCTCGCTCGTCACCACCAGATGCTCCGGACCCCGCACATCAGGCGCGCCATAGCTCCGCACCACCTCCACCTTCCGTTCCGGCAGGCGGCGCGGGAACGCGCTCGGCTTGAGCATCAGCACCAGGCCGATCCACCCGGCGACCTGAAGAACGATCAAGGCCGCCAGCAACGTCCGTACGTGATCGAGGTTGGCCGAGGGAGCAGGGCGTGGTTGCGGCGGGCCGCCACTGTGTTGGGACATACCAATCCCCGTAGTTCCTTCACTGACGGTGCGACGTTGCCGCCAACGACGTCCGAACCGACGGGTCAACCGATCTTTCCCGCCCTGGCAGCCTCACACCTTCACAACGACCCCTCTTGTTGCTCTCGCCTCCCCCGGCACATCACCGGCACAGTCGCTATGATTTGACAGCGAAGAGCAAGTACCGTATACTCCAGGTCGTTCGCACTCGTGTGAGCGAGCGCAAAGATGGTTTTGTCCTGACCTAGACGGGTCCGGGAAGGGAGGTGCTGCGTCGGCGGGCTGATCAGGACGGTTGTTGGGAGATGGCGCGTCGCGAGGGCGGAATAGGCGCGAGGAAACAAGGCAACTCGTGCCCCCGAGCCTTTACGGCGTGTCGTGTGTGTGCCAACCGGTTTGTCCGGCTGGTTTGTTGGCGCGTCGGATTGGATCAAGGAGGGTTAACGTAATGCGAAGACTACTGTTTGGGTTGGCCGCCCTGGCGTTGCTGGCTTTCGCCGCGACGGCAGTCACGGCAAGCCCCGACCGGGACGTCCCGCGCAACCACTGGGCGTACGCCGCGGTGCAGAAGCTGGTGGACGCGGGCGTGATCATCGGTTACCCGGATGACACCTTCAAGGGCGATCGGGCCATGACGCGCTACGAGTTCGCGGC
>JALGUG010000122.1 GCA_029820995.1 Candidatus Zipacnadia bacterium | reverse complement strand
CCTCGGGCGGATTGAGATCGCCCGCAAGCTCTCCGTGAGACTGTGAGAAGAAACCAGCACTGAGCCGTTGGCGAACAAGTTATGCCTGATAGCTCGCTGGGCCGCTTGACGCTGCCTCACCGGCAACGGTATACTCCGCAACAGGGAGGGCTCTCGCACTCAGCGTTGAGCAGCGACGCGTCACAGCTTTGATCACAGCCGCGGGTCATAGGCCCGCAAGTTGCAGTGGAGGGAGTACGTGCAGGTCCTTCTCACTCGGTCCGGGTCCCGGGCCATACTTCCCGCGCAACCAGCTACAGCATCGTCCCCGCTTCGCACGCCGTTCGCCAGTCGGCCCGCGCGCGACCTCGGCGCGCGCCTGCGCGACGTGTATCTGGCTGTCATTTTACTCCTATTGGCCTATCCGCTTGCTTCTCAGCCGGCGCCCGCTGCGCAGAATTGGGGGGCAGTGCGCCTCAACGGCGTGTCCCAGCCGTGCCGCCCGGCGCCCTTGGACGCCGACGGCACGTTCTTGCTGCCGCTGTCCTTCATTCGGTCCGGGCTCGGCGTCACCGCCGACCAAGACGACACGGGCCTCTGGGAGCTGACATACTTCGGCACCAGCTTGGCGCTTCGTCGCAATACCGCGGCACTTCTCCTGAATGATCGGCCCGGGCAGGGCGTGGGGCGAACCCGAGACGTGGACGGCGAGCTGTTTGTGCCCCTCGGCACGCTGGCCTGGGCCTTTGGGTGGCAGGGCGGCGTATTCGGCGATGCAACAGGCCGCTGGGCGGAGATCACGACCGAGGGTGCTCAGGTCACCAACATCCGCGCCGGCACACGGGGCGAGACGTTCCGACTGGTGATAGACCTCGACCGCCCGGTGCCCTTCTCCTGGCGCCGGCGGGGTCCATGGCTGCGGATCACGATTCCAGGCTACCGAAGGCCGACGCCCACGGTGAGGCGTGAGCATCGGCTGCTGACCTATTCCCATCCTCTCGTGCGCAGTGTCCGTCAAGTGCCCGGCGTGGGCGGGTGTGCCGAGGTTGTGGCCGAGCTCACGCAAGAATGCGAGGTGGATGCGTTTACGCTGCCGGATCCGCCCCGCATTGTCGTGGATCTGGCGCCCGAGCCTCCACCGGAGGGCACGCGGCCGCAGCTCCGGGTGGCCGGCCCCTGGCAACGGCGGAATTTCGGCACGGCTCGCGGAGCTGCGACGGTTAATGTGCTGGAGGTGGACCTCAGCGATACGCCAGTCTGGGTACAGCCGGTTCTGGCCAATGAAACGATCCGGGGCCGGGAGAAGGTCATCGCGATGGCGCGGCGGGAGGGGGCCCTTGCGGCGATCAACGGCGGGTTCTTTGAGCGAGGAGGCCCGCCCCTGGGGTTGCTAATGATCAACGGCGAATGGATCACGGCGCCACCTCGGGCTCGCACCGCTCTGGTACTGTCCGCGGACGGCGGCGCCCAAATCATGCCTCTGGCTTTTCGCGGCTCTGTGACCCTTCCCAGCGGGCGGACCCTGCCCATTGCGGCGGTCAACCAGGGCCATACGTACGGGCACGAGTTGGTGCTGTTCAACCGTCGGTGGGGCCGTCAAGTCCCCGGCAATCTCAAGACGACAGCGGTGGCTGTCGACGCCGGCGCAGCCGTACTCAGCGTGCGTTCGTCCAGCAATCAACCGCTGGACATCCCGGACCATGGCTTCGCCCTGTCTGCCAAGGGGAATTACGCTAGGCTGCTGACGGCCCTAAAGCCGCGAGACAGGCTGATCGTGACTCTCCGAACGGCTCCGCCGGTCCCGAACCTCAAGCATGTGCTCGGCGGCGGCCCGCGGCTGCTTGAGGCGGGCCACGTGCACATCACGTCGGAGACCGAGGGCTTTCGCACCGATGTCGCGCACGGACCCGCGCCGCGAACGGCCGTTGGCTTGACGAGGCAGGGACACTTGCTGCTCGTTGTAGTGGACGGGCGCGGCGCGGGAGGCAGCAGCGGCATGACGTTGTACGAACTCGCTCGCACCATGCAGCAGCTTGGCGCAGTGGAGGCCATGAATCTGGACGGCGGGGGCTCGACGACCATGGTTATCGGCGGACGCGTGGTCAACCGCCCGTCCGACGGGTTCTCCCGCCGTGTGTCGAACGCCTTGATGGTTTTCGCGCCCGCCGATTCTCGCCTGGCCCAGAACCTGGGCCTGTGAAGCGGCCGGCCATGAGGCCGCTCTACTCCGCCTGGCTCTCGATGAACTCCGCCGCCCGTTTCAGCTCGGCCAGCTTGTCATCTCCCGGCACACCGCACTCGAAGGTGTAGAAGCCGTCGTAGCCGATTTCCTTCAGAGCCCTAAGCCCCGGCCGGAAGTCCGTGTGGCCGTGCCCCGGCGTCTGGCGCTGACTGGAGGCCAGGTGCACGTTGCGAATCCATTTGCCGGCGTCACGAATGCTCTCCCCGAAATCGGCATCCTCGATGTTCATATGGAAGAAGTCGGCCATCATGGCCACGCCCGGGCTGTTGACCGCCTCGCAAATTTCCTTGCCGTGCGCCAGTGTGCAGGGCCACCACTGCTCGTAGCGGTTGAGCGGCTCGATAATGACCGCGGCGCCGACGCTCTCGCCGTGAGGCGCGATCTCCTGTTTGAGGATCTCGACCAACAGGTCCTTTTCCAGTTTCGCAGTACCCGCCAGCGGCGACAGGTCGGGGATGCGGGGCCGGTTCTGCATCTTGACCTGAATCAATGGAGGCACAATCACCCCAATCCCGCCGCACTCGCCGCACATCGTCAGTGCATCCTTGATTGACCGGACCGCCAGGTCGCGCTCCTCCTTGCGAGCGTCCAGGATGGCGCCCTCGCGCATCGAGAAGATGTGAGGCGTGATACCGGTTGCCTGCTGCGCCGCCTTGATCTCATCGAGGCAATCGAAGCTGCTGCTTCCGACGATCTCGATGCCTGCGAATCCAATCTTCGCCAGATTCTCGAACCTCTCGCGAATGGTGCTACCCGGGGCCATCGATTCCCGCACGGCAAACTTCATGGCCGATTCCTCCAGTGGGCGCAATAGCGCGCCGGATAATGGCCGCTCCTTCTCTAGCGCCGCCCTCCTGCCCTCCATTTGCCGGCCGGCACTACGCGGGCCAGTTCCCCCTACAAGCAAAAGCGCCCCAGTCGAGGCCGGGGCGCTTGAATGCTCGATCAGTCGTTGCCTGCGCTACGCCTTCTTCCGGCGCCAGAACAACCCGCCCATCAATCCGAGGGCCAACACCGCCAGCGAGCCGGGCTCAGGCGTGAACAGATCATTGCCCGGCACAA
Organism: Candidatus Zipacnadia bacterium; assembly: GCA_029820995.1. Taxonomy (GTDB): domain Bacteria; phylum Armatimonadota; class Zipacnadia; order JALGUG01; family JALGUG01; genus JALGUG01. The sequence continues at coordinate 9,699 of JALGUG010000122.1, read as the reverse complement.
TCTCGTCATTGATCGTGGGCGTGTCAATATACAGGCCCCACCTCAGGTCGTTGGCGCTTCCGGTGTAGCCGATGTCGTCCAGATCGAGGGACCACTCCCAGATGTACTCGCCGAGGCTCCCGGAGTTGGCCTGGCTCGCAGGATCGCCGACCTTGGCGGCGATAGTCGCGCCGGAAACCTGGGTCCACGAGCTGCCATTCCACTGGTTCAGAACAAGCGACCCGATGTTGTTATCGAGAGGTGTCCACTCGATGGCGTAGTCCACGCCGTTCCACGCACGATGATACGTCCCTCCGGGGACCGTGTCGAATACCAGGGTTGCGTTGGTCCCGGTGTCGTCATCGTAGTCACCGGGCTCGCGAGTATTGTCGTACTCATGGAAAGCCCAATAGTGCACGTTGTCGCTGCCGCTTAGGTACGTGTAGACATCCTCCACATCGAAGTAGTCCGTGATAAGACCGCCGTTTGCGTGGGTGAACTGGAAGACGTACTCCGAGTCGCCAACTGGGTCGCGTTCACCATCTACCGTGATGCCGGCGGCTATAACGGGGCTCAAGGGCAGCAAGAGACCACCAACCAACAACAAAAGAAGAGCGCGCATAGTACATAAACCCCTTACGTGGAGTCCCCGCCTGACTCCTTCGCGTGATGCCTGAACACCCAGAGCTACCACCACACTTACCGGAGTGATGATACGATTTTTTCCCCTGCCTGTCAAGAAAAATCTGGACTGTTTGGGCGTGTACTGGCTGTCATCGTGTCATGGTCCGTCCGCCTCGCGCGCCAGGTCAGCAGCGCCTCTGCGACGCCTCTACCGCCCTCCGAATGCCGGAGGTGCCGTCCTTGCCGGCAGGGAACATCGGGCCCAGAAGGGAAACCGTTCGGCGCATATCCGACCGCTTACCGAGGTCCGCAGTGGCAGAGAACGTGTCAGGATCAGCACCAGCTCAGGCTGCGCACCGCTGCGGAGGCGCTCTGTGGTGCGTGCTCGCTCTGGCCCTGGTCGTTGGCGGCTGCGTCAGCGACGACACGCCGCCGGGCCGCGTGAAGATCACCTACTGGGAGAAATGGACCGGCTTTGAGGGCGAAGCGATGCGCGACGTGGTGGACGCGTTTAACGCCTCCCAGAGCCGGATCTGGGTGGACCTGCTGACCATCAGCCAGGTAGACCAGAAGATGATTCTGGCGACTGCCGGCGGCGTGCCCCCCGACGTGGTCGGCTTGTGGTCCTCCAACGTCAACGTCTATGCCGATAAGAACGCCCTGCTCGCGCTGGATGACTACTGCGCGCAAGCCGAAATCGGACCCGAGGACTATATCCGCTGCTACTGGGAGCTGACGACGCATCGCGGCCACATCTGGGCGCTACCAACCACACCGGCCACGCTGGCGCTCCACTGGAACAAGGCCCTGTTCCGCCAAGCCGGCCTGGACCCCGAGAGGCCCCCGCGCACTATCGAGGAACTGGACGAATACGCCGAACGCCTGACGGTTCGGGACGCCGACGGGCACATCGAGCGCATGGGCTTCATGCCGGCCGAGCCCGGCTGGTGGAACTGGTCCTGGGGGTACTACTTCGGCGGCCGGCTGTGGGATGGACAGTCGAAGATCACTGTCTTGAGCCCGGAGAACCTGCGGGCGTATCGCTGGGTGCAGTCGTACGCGGAAAAGTACGGCCCCTCGGCCCTGCAGACCTTTCGCAGCGGCTTTGGCAACTTCTCCTCGCCACAGAACGCCTTCCTAACGAGTCAGGTCGCAATGGAGATCCAGGGCGTCTGGATGCACAACTTCATTGACAAGTATGCCCCCGAGCTGGAATGGGGCGCTGCCCCCTTCCCGTACCCAGCCGACCGGCCGGACCTGAAGGACACCACGAACGCCGAAATGGACGTCATCGCGATCCCGGCCGGCGCCAAGCACCCGGACGAGGCCTTCCAGTTCATCAAGTTCGTCAACTCGCAGCGCGGCATGGAGATGCTCAACATGGGCCAGCGCAAGCACACGCCGCTGGTGAACGTGTCGCCCCAGTTCTTGCGTGACCATCCGAACCCATACATCGAGGTCTTCATCGAGCTGGCCAAGAGCCCGAATACTTTCTCCACGCCGCGCATGGGCATCTGGAACGAGTTCAGCAGCGAGATGAGTGCCGCGTTCGACAGGATCTGGCTCGGCGAGGAGACCCCGCACGAGGCCCTGGGCCGCGTTCAGGAGCGAATGCAGCACAAGCTCGACCGGGAGCTGAGACGTCAACGCGCCCGAAACCGAAGGAGAGCCCCTCGCAGCCGCCATGACCACCGTTGAGCGTCGCAACCTACGCAACGGGCTGATCTTCGTGGCCCCCTGGCTGGTGGGCCTGGGAGCCTTCATGCTGTACCCGATCCTGGCCTCCCTGTACTACAGCTTCTGCGACTACTCCGTCCTCGAGGAGGCGTGCTGGATCGGACCGCTGAACTACACTGATCTAGCCACCGATGAGGTCTTCTGGAAGTCCCTGGGCAACACCCTGTATTACGCCGCCTTCGCGCTGCCGCTGGGCCTGATCGTCTCGCTGGGCCTGGCACTGCTGCTGAATACGGGCGTCCGTGGTCTGGCCGGATTTCGCACTGTGTTCTTTCTGCCCTCGCTCGTTCCGATGGTCGCCCTGGCGATTCTCTGGATGTGGATCTTCAACGGCGAGCACGGCATTCTCAACTACCTGCTCCGCCCGATCGTCCGCTGGCTCCATCACGCTCCAGGCCTCAGCCTGCTGGCGCCGACCCTGGATGCCATCGGCCTCAACGAGGCTCCCAACTGGCTCAGCGACCCTCGCTGGTCCAAGCCCGCTCTGATCTTCATGAGCGCGTGGGGCGTCGGCCACGCCATGGTCATCTATCTGGCGGGCCTGCAGGACGTCCCGGCCGAGCTGTATGAGGCCGCCGACCTCGACGGTGCCGGCTGGTGGCAGAAGCTGCGACACGTCACGCTGCCCATGCTCTCGCCGGTGATCCTGTTCAATCTGATCATGGGCATCATCGGCAGCCTGCAATTCTTCGCCGTGCCGTACGTCATGTCGCCCGTCGGAGCACCGGCGCGCTCCACGTACTTTCTGACCATGTACTTGTACGACAACGCTTTCCTGTATCTGAAGATGGGCTACGCCTGCGCCATGGCGTGGATTCTGTTCGTCGTCATCTTTGTGCTCACGATGGTCGCGCTCAAGCTGACCGAAAAGCGCGTGTACTACGGAGGCGGATAGCTTGCAAGCCAAGTCAGGGGTCGCTAGGCTGATCGTGTACGGGCTGCTGGCGGTGCTGTCCCTCGGGTTTCTGTTTCCGCTGGCGTGGATGATCTCGACGTCGCTCAAGCCGATTGAGGAGACCATGCAGACGCCGCCGCGCTGGATTCCCTCCAAGGTCCGGTGGGACAACTACTCGCGCGCCGTCATGTACCAAAGCGACAAGCTGGGCTACATCCCCTTCCTAATCTACGCCCGCAATACGCTCTATCTGGCAGCTCTGGGCGTCACGGCCACGGTGCTCTCCAACGCTCTTGTTGCCTACGGCTTCGCCCGCATCCGGTGGAAGGGCCGCGACGTCCTGTTTGCGATCACGCTCGCCACCATGATGATCCCCTTCCCGGTCACCATGGTCGCGCTGTTTGGCCTGTTCCGCCACCTGGGTTGGATCGGCAGTTATAAGCCCCTGTGGGTGCCGGCCTGCTTCGGCAGCGCCTTCAACATCTTCTTGCTGCGCCAGTTTTTCCTGACGATCCCGAGCGAGCTGTCCGACGCCGCACGTATTGACGGCTGCTCCGAGTTCGGAATCTTCCGCCACATTATCCTGCCGCTGTCCAAACCTGCTCTGGCCGTCGTGGCCCTGTTCCACTTCATGTACGTCTGGAACGACTTCCTGGGCCCGCTAATCTACCTGACTAATCAGAAGCTGTTCACGCTCTCGCTGGGACTGCAATTCTATCAGAGCCAGCACGGCGGCACCGAGTGGAACATGCTGATGGCCGCCTCGGCGATCGTCGTCCTGCCGGTGATTGTGCTGTTCTTCTTCACTCAGAGGAGCTTCATCCAGGGCGTGCGCCTGTCGGGGATCAAGGGCTAGCAGAGTGCGCCGACTGCTGAGCAGCGGCGCTTGACCTCCCGGACCATTGTCGGTATTATTACAGCATAATGTAAGCATCGAGGGATGTGAGAAGAGTGCCCCTAGTACGGACACAGGTGCAATTGGAGGCCGAACAGCACCGGCGATTACGGGAGGAAGCCTTCCGGCGAGGCCTGTCCATGTCGGCGCTACTTCGCGAGTGGCTGGCGGAGAAGCTGGGCGACGCAGAGGTTGCCAGGGACCTGGAGGCGGCCATGGCCTTTGTCGGTTGCGGCCGGGACAAGGCCCGCGATGTCGCCACAAACCACGACGACTACCTGGCGGGCAAGCGGCGATGAGGGTTCTGGTGGACACTTCCGCGTACTACGCACTTGCTTCCGCGAGCGACAACCAGCATGAGGCAGCGGAAGCTATCTACGCGCGTCTGTTGGCCCAAGGGGATGAATTGTGGACGATCTCGTACGTGGTGCTTGAGACTGCTGCGCTCATCCAGATGCGCCTGGGCATGCGCGCCCTGCGGCTGTTCCGTCGCTCTCTGTCGGCGGCGACCAATGTGATCTGGGTGAGCGAGGATTTGCATGCCGAGGCCTGGGATGAACTTGAGCGCCTACCCAGGCGCCGCGTCAGCCTGGTGGATTGCTGTTTGGCTGTGACCGCTCGTCGGGAGGGAATTGAAACGCTGTTTGCTTTCGATCCGCACTTCAAAGTCTGGAACCTCAAGGTGGCCGGCCCAGGTCGGGAGGAGTAGGCGTGTAGTCGTTCTTGGCTGTACTCGAACCCGGCAACGCTCGGAGCAGCCACCTGCAGGGAAACGCTATGATGAGAGCGTCGCTGCGCGCTGGGATCAGGTGGGGCCTGCTTGCCGTGGCACTGTCAGCGGCCCTCTGGCGCCTGGTTCCCGCCTTCGGGGCCGACACCGGGAGCCGGATGTGCGTCGCCGTTGTCGGCGACGTGCTGCTGCGAAACCTGCCGGCCGGCCAGTCCCCCTTCCGCTACGTGGCGCCGCTGTTTGCGGCTGCCGATGTCACCGTCTGCAACCTCGAGGGCCCCCTCACCGGCCAAACGAAGGCCACCCCCGCCAAGAGCGCCGCAGACCTCGCGGCCAAGGAGCAGTACCTCGTCAAGGCGCCGCCAAAGAATGCGCGCTACCTGGCCGAAGCCGGCATTGACGTCGCGACCTTGGGCAACAACCACACCATGGACTACCGTCTAGCCGGCTGCCAGGACACCATCAGAACGCTGGAGCAACTGGGCATCGCCCACACCGGCGCCGGAGCCAACGCCGCCGAGGCGCGGCGACCGGCGGTCGTGAAGACGGGCTCCGGCACAGTCGCAGTGCTCTCCTATCTCGCCTTCGTCACCGCCAAGGGCCTCGGCGCCTGCACGCCGGCCACCGGCACCAGCCCTGGCGTGGCGGTCGTCCGCTCAGCAGGCGGCAAGCTCAGCGCGGCCTCCAGGGCGGCCCTGAAGCAGGACATCGCCCAGGCCAAGAAGCAGGCCGACGTCGTCATCGTCGCCTTCCACTGGGGCATCCAGAAAGATAGCACGCCCACCAGCTACCATCGGGGCCTGGCGCATACAGCCGCCGAGCTCGGCGCTACGGCGGTCATCGGGCACCATCCGCACGTGTTGCAGGGGGTCGAATGGTACGGCGGGCGGCCGATCCTGTACAGCCTGGGGAACTTCGTCTTCTCGCCCTCGACCGGCCCGCTGGGCCAGACGGGGGTCTTCTATCTGCACTTCACCGATGGGAAGCCGGTGCGCGTGGACTTCTATCCGGCGCGCATCAGCAGCCGCATTCCCCGCCCTCTCACGGGCCAGGCGGCCCGCAGCCTCTCCCAGCGCCTCCTCAACTTGAGCGGGCTCCTCCGCCCCGTACCCGCTGTGATTACCCCCGCGGGCGTCCTCCAGATCCCAAAGCCGTGAGAGTTACCGGGTCCGAAGTCGCAAGCGGAACTGGGCTACTGATCCTTCTCGAGCTGCTCCCGACACCATGCGTAGAGCGCATCGTACATCGGGAACTGAAGGCGCAGTAGTTCATGGTCGTCGTCCGACACGTGCAGAAAGCCCTCCCCCAGCGCGCGCAGGCCCGCCGACTGCGGTGTGATGCCCCGGTCGGAGGACACGTCGGCGCCGTGGACGATCCGGGCGAGCTTGAGCAGCGCTGGGTCGGTGAGTTGATAGTTCTCGATGAAGGCCTCAAAGGAGCACTTGCCCTCATGGTGGCCGAGCTCGACCCCGGGCACGTCAAAGGGCGTCGCCCCCGTCTCCTCAGCGACCTCCAGGACTTTGTCTGAAGGTGCAAATAGAAATTCCGCCTCCTGATCGATGAACCGTGCAATCAGCCATGGACACGCAACTCGGTCGGTTTTGGGGCGGGCGCGGGTAACCCATTTCATAGCAAGTCACTCCTCCTCTTGGGTTGGCGGTGCGGCCGTGCCACGGAGCGTCAGCAGTGTGACCACGGCGGCCAAGGTCGGCAGTATGGCGATTAGGCGGAAGGCAGCTCGATAGGCCCACAGGCCAACAAGTGCGCCGGCGAGCACGGGACCGGTCGAGTGCCCGATGTCCATGATCGTGGATAGCACGCCAAGTGCAACGCCGAAGTGGTGCGTCCGGCTGACATCGGAAACAAAGGCCGAGGTGGCCGAGGTGACCGCCGACAGAGCGAGGCCAAAGGCCGCAGTGGCGGCCCCCAGAGTCCACACTCCAGTGGCCAGCGACAAGCCGACCAGGGCTGCCGCACCCAGCAGCAGGCCGCCCGCAATTACCGGTGGTCGCCCCACGCGATCGGACAGGCCGCCGAGCAACGGCTTAGTCAGCGCCACCGTGATGATCTGTGCCGCAAAGATCGCGCCAATCTGCCACTTGGTGACCCCGTGCTTGACGGCATAAAGGGGCAGAAAGGTTTCCACTGCCCCGAAACACAGATAGGTGACGGCTTCCGCGCCGCTGGCGCACAGAATGGCCCGATTTCGCACTGCCAGGAGGAAGCCCTCGCGGGCATTCTGCCAGGTGCTCTTGAGCGTTGACCGGCCCTCGTCGCGTTGGTCTCTGCACCGAGGCAGCGCCCATGCGGTCGGCAAGGCCAGGACGGCCGCCAGCGCACAGCCCACGTACACGGCGGAGAATCCGTAGGCCAGCAGCAGGCCCCCTACCAGGGGAGCAAGCGACCGCCCGACTAGAGTGGCCGATGAGAACAGCCCCATGCGCTCGCCCCGGCGTACCGGTGCCAACTCCGCCACATAGGCCATCGCCACCGGCCCAAAGACGGCCGTGGCCACTCCATGATACGCTCTTACGGCGGCGAGAGCGCCCGGCGTGTGAACCAACAGGTACAGGAGCGGAGCCGAAGCGAACACGAAGCCCGAGGCGAGCAGAACGGGTCTACGGCCCAGGCGGTCGGACAGGACACCGCCGGGAATGCTGAGCAGGATGCCGGTGTAGGTCGAAGCCGCAGCGATCAGGCCCAGGCCGGCGTCGCGAGCCCCGAGGTGTTCGGCGAAGAGCGGCAGCACCGGAGATTTGGACATCGTGGAGCTGAAAATGGCCAGCAGGCCCGTAGCACACAGCAAGACAAACGCCACGGGAGGGCGCTTGCGTTCGGCGGAGGGCGGCCGGTCATCGTTGCCGTGTTGTGGCATGGCGCAATTCCGCTACCAAGGCTCTATCACACAAAGGGCAATCTCAGCGCCGCTGTGGCCCAGCACGCGCGCCGCTACTGGCTCAAAAAGTAGCCACGCCGGCGCAAAGGTGCGCGAGCATTCCTCTATGGCCGGTGCTCAACCGGGCATCGCCTTCCAGGCGGATTGATCCAAGGGGAACGAGTAATTCGTCGGACGAACCGCGGGGCCGCCCAGCAGGGCAAACACCGAGCTGGAGCAGCGAGGCAAGCGGCCAATAGCATTGGAGCGCTCACCGGTTCTTCCCTGCGCTCATGGACCCGTGGCAGGCCCGATCGCAGCCAGGACTACATCGCCCCGGCTTCGTAGGCCGTATCGTACATCGTGACGATGTTCTGAGGCGGGCTGACGGCCTGGATGTTGTGGCAGGGTCCTAGAATATAGCCGCCGTCCGCCCCGAGGATGCGGATATTGTCCAGGACCTCCTGCCGGACCTCCCTTACGGACCCGAAGGCGAGCGTGTGTTGGTTGTCCATCGCCCCGTGAAACACCAACTTGTCGCCGAAGTCGCGCTTGAGGCCCTCCCGATCCATGCCCTTGGCGCGCCACTGCACAGGATCGAGCACGTCAATCCCCGCAGCGATCATGTTCGGGACGTTCTCTCTCACCGCACCGTCGCTGTGATGAAACGCGAAAGCGCCCGCCGAGTGGACGAGATCAATCATCCGCTTCATGTGCGGGATGAAGAACTCCTCAATGTGCTCCAGCGAGAACAGGAGGCCCTCCTGCGAGCCCACATCCTCGGCGACCCAGGTCCAGATCACCTTCCCGGGAATCGCCTCGTACGTGCGGAGCGTGGCCTGGTAGCATAGCTCGTAGAGCTTATCCAGGCAATAGTGGACCATCTCGGGCTTCTCGATGAGGTCCAGATACCCCTGCTCGACCCCGCGAAGCCACTTGTAGGTGGCGTACGGCTCGGAGCCGCCGCCCCGGATGACCTGGTCCTCCTGGCCGACGATCTGCTCGGCGATACCCGAGTAATCCCACCAGTCGGGGTTCGGCCACTCGTAGTTGGCCTCGATCTGCTCCACGGTTTCGTATTGGGCCAAGGGGTGGTAGATCGGATCGCGGTACGTCCCCAGGCCGTAGTCGGTGTCCTGGTAGCGAATGCCAAAGACGTCCTCATTCTTCGGTATCGTGGGACCCACATAGCGGGGCCCGACGTCCACGATGGGATCAATGTGCAAGCGCTCGTACGCCTGAGAGATGTCTGCGACGCCCAGGTGCTCCAGCAGCTTGCGCGTGGCCTCAGGCGTTGCCCGGTAGTCGGCCGGAATGCGGTCCGCCCGCTTGTGGCTCAGCACGGCAAGCCAACGTTCACGCGGAGTCATCTCGGCATGCTCCTTCAGACCGAAATAGCAGCACAGACTGAGGTTCCCTGTGGGGCGCCACGGTCCTCTGTCAAGCCGACAGTCTTCGGCCGTTACTATTCTTGTGAGCTTCTGTTTCGATATTGAAGGTCTGGTGGGGTACACTAAGAGGCGCAGCATCGGCACCCGGTAAGAGGAGGAGACAGGATGGACCGGCGAGACGAGGACTTGTACGTGGCGCGTATCGCGGGAGTACTTCGATGCCTCCAAGAGGTGGATGCCGTACGGGAGGCCTACGCGGGCGTACATCGGACGCCGCCGACTGACCTCGACCACGCGGTCGCCCGGCTGGAAGAGTGCGTGGGGCTGCTGGTGGCCGAGCTGCGCTTGCGGTCGGCCTCGGGGGCTCAAGGCGGCTTCCCGACCGGCAGCGATGCCTGGCGGGACGCTGCCACGGGCTTGTGGACCCGCGAGTACGCTCGTGACATCTTGCCGATCGAGTTTCAACGCGCGGTACGCTACGGCTATCCGCTGGCCTGCCTGGTGGTGGCTCTTGACAACTTCGACCAACTGTGCGAGACGCGCGGGAGTGACAGGGCCGAGCAGTTGCTGTCT
>JALGUG010000121.1 GCA_029820995.1 Candidatus Zipacnadia bacterium | reverse complement strand
TACGCGGACCGGCAGCTTGGCGGGGCGGGGATGTTCATGTGCGCGGTGGACAGCGTGCGCGATCACGGCAAGCTATGGCTGAACGAGGACGACACGCGCACCTATCTCACGCCGGAGAAGGCGGGCTTTGGCCGGGTGGAAACGCCGCAGGGGACGCTGTGGGTTCACCAGCGGAACTTCGCGCAACTGCTGCCGCGGCGGTTGGCGTGTTGGTACATGGACCTCGGCGGCCAGGGCTGGCTGAACGGGGCCGACATCTGGCAGAACATCGGCCGCCTGCGCGAGCTATACGAACAGGCGCTGCAGCAGCCGGCGACCTGGTCGCCGGAGGTGGCCGTCATCGTGGACGAAGTCAGCCCGTACTACACCAAGTGCACCCGGGACCTGCACTCGCCGCTGGTGTATCAGATGCGCAGCCAACTGTTCCGCATGGGCGTGCCCTTTCGGATTAACCTGTTGAGCGATCTCACCACGGGGAAGCTCCCGCCGGCGAAGGCGTACATCTTCCTGAACTGCTTCCATCTGACGGACGAAGATCGGCGGGCCATCGCGGCCGCGACGAAGGGCCGGACGGCGGTGTGGTTCTACGGCGGAGGGTTCATCAACGAGGAGGCCTCGGTGCAGAACATGCGGCAGGTGATCGGCCTGCCGTTGGAGCGGGGTAAGGCGCAGGCGGGGCAGGTTGCGCGCGGCTCGGATGGGCTCTGCGCGGGCCTGCCGGAGGAGCCCTTTGGCACGAAGACGGTGCTCGATCCGCTGTGGACCGTGCGCGAGGCCGAGGGCGTGCGGGTGCTGGGCCGATATGCAGACGGCTCGGTCGCCGCGGCGGTGCAAGACACGACGGACGGCTTGCGGGCGTACATCGGGGCGCTGCACACGCCGGCGCCGCTGCTGCGTAACCTCTTGCGCGAGAGCGGCGTGCACCTGTATCTGGACTCGGACGACGTGGTGCTGACCGACGGGAAGTTCCTGGCGGTGGTGGCGAGCAGCGCCGGGAAGAAGACGATCATGCTGCCGCGGAAGGCGGACGTCATGGACCTGCTGATCGGCGAGTCGGTCGCGCGGGGGGCTGAACGGTTCGAGCTGGAGATGGAGTTGGGGGAGGCGAGGCTGATGGAGGTGAAGTAGACGACACGGCTGGAACCGGGGCCAATGCATGGCGGTCGTCTTGACAAGACGGGGACTTTGTAAGACAATAGATGGAACGATCATCGAGTGGTCTTACGAAGGGCGTGGAAGCCATGGATGAGACGAAAGTCTCCTCGAAGTATCAAGTGGTGATCCCCAAGGCGGCACGCGAGCGGGCGAAGCTCAAGCCGGGACAGAGGCTGGTGGTGTTGGTCAGGCACGGCATCATCTCGCTGGTGCCGGTGCCGACGTTAGATGAGCTGGTAGGGATAGCAAGCGGAGCCAAGCTGGAAGGTTACCGCGAAGAGGAGGATCGGGTGTGAAGGTCGTCGACTCCTCAGCGTGGCTTGAGGTCCTCATCGAGGCGCCACGAGCGCGCCGATTCCAGCAGCTCATCGAGGAGGCGGAGGGAGTCCTCGTGCCGACCATCGTGGTCTACGAGGTCTTCAAGTTCCTGCAACGCGAGGAGTCCCTGGATACGGCGGAGCGGGCAGCCGCCCTGCTGAAGACCTACCACATCGTGCCGCTGGACGACCGTCTGGCCATGGAGGCCGCGGACTTCAGCCTGAGGCATGGACTGCCGATGGCGGATGCTATCGTCTATGCCACGGCAGTCGCTCACAACGCGACGGTAGTGACGGGCGACGAGCACTTCGCGGAGCTGGAGGGTGTGGAGTTCGTCGGGGCCGGCGAGCAAGACGAGTGAGTGCACGGGGCGACGTGGCCGGGCGACGTGGCCCAGCCCGAATTGGAGATGGGCTGGGGGAGACGAAGTTGGTGGAGCTGAGGTAGCTCGTCGCGCCAGACAGGAGGGGCCGAATCCGCAGCATGCGGCCCGTTCAGGGGGGCAAACCGGCGGGCCGGATGCTTCGGCGGCAAACGGTGCCGCCTCGCAGTCCGGCCCCTCCTCTTGGGAACTACCCCTCCAGCGACAGGCGGATGGCGTGGGCGTGGGCGCGCATGTCCTCGGGGTCTACGGCATGGTGAGTGTGCGTCGGGACCAGATGGCGGGCGCCCTCCTCGGCTCCCGGACAGAGGCCGGGCTTGTATTGGACATAATCGGGGAGCGGGTAGCCGACTGAGGTGGCCCGCTGCTCCTGCATTTGGGCGTAGACGACCTCCAGATAGTGGATCTCCTGGTAGCGGCCGATAGAGATGTCCTGCTTTTCGCGGCAGAGCGCGGCCAGCTCGGCGGCGGTGCCGGGCTCGGCGCGGAGCGGATAGCACCAGTAGTTGGGTTGGGTGTCGGGATAGCGATGGGCCAGGGCGACGCCCTCGACGCCGCGCAGCTCGCTCTCGATGGCCTCGACGATCTCGACCCGACGGGCGTTGAAGGTGTCAATCTTGCGCAGTTGCGCCAGTCCGACCGCGGCCTGCAGCTCGGTCATGCGGTGGTTATGGCCGAAGGCGAAGTGGCCGCGCGTGGGCAGGTCGCCGACGGGCTCCGGCTTGAGCCATTCGCGACCGTACCGATACCAGGGCATGCCGCCGTTGGAGTACAGGACGGCGCGCTCGTAGGCCTCGGGGTCGTCGGTGGCGACCAGGCCGCCCTCGCCGGCGGTGATGTGCTTGCTCTGCTGGAGGCTGTAGCAGGCCACGTCGCCCAGGGTGCCGACCATTCGGCCCTTGTAGTAGGCGTCGTAGGCCTGGGCGCAGTCCTCGATCAGCTTGAGGTTGTGGCGGCGGCAGACGTCGAGGATGGGGTCCATCTCGGCGGGCTGGCCCCAGAGGTGGACCACGACAACGGCCTTGGCGTGGGGCGTGATGGCGGCCTCAATGGTCTCGGCAGTGAGCATAACGAGCCGAGGGTCCACATCGGCGAAGACGGGGATCGCGCCCAGCGCCACGGGTGCGATGGAGGAGGCGATGTAGGAGCACGGGGTAACGATGACCTCGTCGCCCGGACCGACGCCGGCCGCCGCGAGGGCGGCTTCGTTGGCGCAGGAGCCGGAGCAGACCGCGTGGACGTACTTGCGGCCCGTGTGCTCGGCAAAGGCGTCTTCGAATTGGCCGGCGAAGTTGCCAGCCGTGCCGCGCCAGAGCTCCTGGCTCTCGATGACCTCGCGGAGCAACTCGAGTTCCTCTTCACCAAAGGAGCGGAAGCCCATCAGACATACCTCCCGTGCTCTGCGACGGTGTCCACCATTGCCTTGAGATTGTCCAGCTTGGTATCGGCCGGGACCTCGTCGCCGGTGACCATGACGTAGCCGCCGCCGGCCATGGCCTCGTCCAGACAGCGGCGGGCCTCGGCCTGGGCGTCCTCAACGGTGCCGAAGGCCAGGACGTTGCAGTCGAAGTTGCCCATGAGGCACATCTTGTTGCCGTAGAGGCGCTTGGCCTCGGCGAGGGTGATATCGCCCTCATTGGGCTCGAAGGTCTCGACGAAGTGGACGCCGGCGTCGGCAAACATGGGCATCAGGTCGCGGATTCGGCCGAGGGTGTAGAGCCCGAGGTACTTGTCGGGCACCTCGCGGACGAGCTCCATGGCTTCGATGACATCGGGCAGCGCCCAGCGCTGGAAGGTCTCGGGGCCGAGGTTGCTGCCGGTGGCCCAGCAGATGTCGAGCCAGGCGACGGGGGAGGGCGAGGCGAGGAAGGCCTTGACGTGGGCGGCCTGGATTTGCCGCTCGACGCGGAACAGCTCGTCCATCAAGTCCGGGTAGTCGAACAGGTCCACCATGAACTGCTCCATGCCGCGGACGCCGGCCAGGGCCGTGTAGGCGGGGCCGAGGGCAACGCTGGGGACGCCCTCGTCGCCCATGAGCGCGATGGCCTCTTCCACGGGCTGATACCAGGGTCCCTTCAGGCCCGCCAGCCGGTGTTCCTGCAGCGCCAGAAAGGCCCGCCAGTCGTCCAAGCTCTTGACGGGGTAGTCCACGGTCTTGCTGACCAGGGGATCGTGCGGGATCATCCCGCTGACGATCTTGCCGGTCATGGTGCGCTGCGGCGTGCGGATGATCCACTCCTGCGTGATCCGCCCCTCGGGGGTGCGCTCGAGCACGCGGTGTTCGCTGCCCCAGCCCTCGGGCAGCTCGCCGCCGACGCCAACGCCCAGCGGGCCGCGGTGCTGGATGGAGCCGATCATCTGGTGGACCTCGAAGACGGCGGCGAAGTCGGACCGCCCCAGCAGCTTGTGAGCGTAGCGGCAGTGGATCAGCGGGCAAACGGGGACGACGTCCGGCACCTCACCGCGCACGGCCGTCAGGAAGCGCTCCAGGTTGGTCATCGGGGCAACCCTCCCGGGCAGGCTCAGGCAGTTGGCTGCGGCGGCCCCCCGCACGCGCTTGGGAGCGAGCTTCGGCAGGAGGGAGAGCGGGACCTTCGCTAATCTTCGCGCGTCGTGAGCGAGTGAGCGCAGTATTGCAGGGAGGGGGCCGCGGGCACTTGACAGGACGCGAGATCTAGATTAGCATATTAGCGGATACTAAAATGGCGCGCGTGCAAGCTGATCCAGAGAAGCTGGCGCGGATCTTCAAAGCGTTGTCCGTCGGGACGCGCATTGAGATCGTCAAGCTGCTGAAGGACCGCGCGCTGTGCGTGGGAGCCCTGGCTGCGCAGTTGGGTGTCACACAAGGAGCAGTATCGCAGCATCTGCGCGTCCTGCGGGACCTGGACCTCGTGATCGCCGAGAAGCGAGGCTACTACGTGCACTATCGGCTGAATGAGGCCACTCTGGGGCAGTGGAAAGCAGCAGCGGGGGAACTGCTGGGGACGGCAACGCCGGAGAAGAGCTCGCCCGGCCGGAAGAGCGGGCGCAGAAAGGAGACGCAAGATGTGTGACGGGAAGAGGCAGTGTCAGAAGCCGGAGCACCTGATTGGCAAGCCGGAGGACTGCACGCCGGAGCAGATCAAGAAGTGCCACGGGGATGTGAAGGAGCACCCGTGCGTCACAAAGGCTGAAAAGAAGTAGGATGGGTCCGGGCCGGACCCTGCCGGCGAAGGCGCGGCGGCACGGCGGTTTTTATAGAGGCAGCCCCAATTGTCGCCGGATCTGCAGGTGGCGGGCCAAGGTCATGATGTTCCGATGGTCGGGCTGGTGGGCATAGGTGTACGGCAGTGGGCCGCCCAGGAAATCCTCCAGGCGTCTTCTCCGGTCGTTGACGATGGTGGGATGATCGGCCGCCACGTCGGTGGTCTCATACGGGTCCTCCGCGGTGTGGAAGAGTAGGGGTTGCGCTTGCGGCTGGATGGTGTCAATGATGTAGGCCCATTCGCGGTCCCGTACGCAGGCGCGCCGGGTCCACCCGGTGATGATCGTGTCGCCGTGCAGGTCGGTCTCGGCGCCGGTGACCAACGGCCAGACGCTGCGGCCCTGAACCGGCTCGGGGGGCTCCACGCCCAGCAGGTCCAGGATGGTGGCGAACACGTCGTGGCTGAGCACGAAGGGCTCAATGTGCGTGCCGGCGTAGGCCCGGCCGGGCATCCGGATGAGCCAAGGGATCTGATGGTTGTAATTGCGCGGGCCGTGGATGTTCTTGCTGAACACCCCGTTGTCCATCAGCTCGGTGCCGTGATCGCTGAGGAACATGACAATCGTGTCATCCCACAGGCGCATCTCCTCCAGCTTGCTTAAGAGCACACCGATCCACTTGTCCACGAAGGTGACATAGCCGTAGTAGAGGGCCTTGGTGCGCTCGAGGTCGGCTTCCGTCTTGGCGGGATGAGGGCGGTTGGCGATCTGGGGCAGAATGAGGTCCCGGGCCGCGGGATTGTCATAGTAGCGATCGGCGAAGTACCTCGGCGGGTCCCAGAATTCGTGCGGCGCGAAGCTGTCAATCCACAAGAAGAACGGCGGACGGCGGTAATTGTCTTCCAGAAAGCGGATGGCGCCGTTGAATACGCGCGGCGTGAAGTAATCCAGCTCGGTACGACGGTCCTGGATGCCGATTAGATACTGGCGCAGGACCGTGTGCAGTGGGAGATCTTCTGCTTCATCGAAGACGTGACCCCGCAGGTTCGCGGCCTCCAGTGGTCCGCAGTGGACAGGGTCAGCCTCCTGGCCGCGAATGAAGTCCCAGTGCATGAACCCCCGGGTGAAGTTCATGTTGGGCTTGAACATGTGAAACACGTCGGTCACGAAGCCGGTGACGAAGCCGGCCTCGAACAGGACCTCGGCGAGCGTGACGCGCGAGTCCGGGATGCGGTGCCAGCCCAGGGATTGCGCCATCAGGCCGCGATTGCCGGGGTTGTCGTTGTACGGGAAGGTGCGGTGGCCGGTGAAGAAGGCGAGGCGCATTTGAATGGTGGCCTGAGCTTCACCGTATGCGCGGTCGAAGACGATGCTCTCGCGCAGGAGCTGATCGAGGTTGGGCGTTTGGACGAAGCTGAGCTTCCGGCCGGGCCCGATGATGTCGGCACGAAAGGTATCGCAGCAGATGCAGATGAGGTTCATGGCGTAGCTCCGAAGGTTTTGTGGCAGACGATTCGGAGGACAGCGTCAACCAGCCGCAGTTTCGACATGGGCTGGGCTGCTCCTCCGAGTGTCGGAGGGTGTGCCGAGGTCCGGCTGAGTTCGGCCGGCGTGTTGCGCGAGGTCAGGCGGTTTGGAGTCAAGTTCTGGGGCGCGAGAGCCCATAAGGATAAGTGCGCGATGGTCGGCCTGGTCGGGTTTGAGTTGCCCGTCCGATCGAGACTTGGCACGAGGTTGATGCGATGAAACTGAGAGCTCTGGTGATTGATGATTCCCGGGTGATGCGCAACATGGTGATGCAAGCCCTGCGGCAGTCGAATTTGGCAGAATTCGAGTTCACGGAGGCTGAGGACGGAGAGGATGCGATCGGCAAGTTCCACCCCAAGAAGACCGATATCGTGTTCGCTGATTGGAACATGCCGAAGATGAGTGGGATTGATTTCGTGCGCAAGGTCCGGGGCATGCGCAATGCCGAGCATATTCCGATCGTGATGGTTACCAGCGAAAAGACCATGGATAAGGTGGAGACGGCGCTGGATGAGGCGGGGGCCAACGAGTACATTTGCAAGCCCTTTACGGCGGAGCAGTTGAAGCAGAAGCTGGGCACGTTAATTGCTGGGATCAACGGTGCAGGCGGGAAGAGCTCGAGGGGATTCTTCAGCAAGCTGGTGAGCTGAGGGGGAGCTCGGTCCCCGCGCAGATGGAGGAGGGCGCCAGTGTCCGTTCAGATTGAGCAAGTCTGTGAGGCCGTGAGCGACTGTGCCAAGGAGGCTATCGGGGCAACACTGGCCGCAATCAGCGGCGCCGAGCCGGTGTGCCGGGGCGAGCACGAGGAGAGTATGCCCTTTGACGGCGTTGTGGGGATCATGTCCTTCGTGGGCGATGTGGAGTGGTCGCTGATGTTGGGGTTTCCGCGGGAGACGGCGATTGCGCTGGGGCCCCGGTTTGCCGGTTTCGAGATCGAGTACGAGAGCGAGGACATGGCGGATGTGGTGGGAGAGCTGGCCAACGTAGTGTCCGGCGATGCGTTGGCGCGGCTCGACGCCCGGGGGTTGAAGGCGGAGATGTCGCTACCGACGGTGGTCCGCGGCAGCGATATGGAACTGGTCGTGTCCGACAAGGTGCCGTGGCGGAGGTGTTTACGTTTCGAGACCCTGGACGGGGATTTCTGGCTGAAGCTGGCTGTGGTCCCGCGTGCTGAAGCTCACCGACGGGCCGGCTAATCCGACATGCGAGCGATAGACGTTCTACGCCAAACACTGCAGGGTCTTGAGGCGGATCTCCAAGCCTGGGAGCCGGGGGATCGCGACGGTCTGGTGGAGATCGGCGCGGGGATCGAGCAAGTGCTCTCCGACGTCCCGGCGGAGATGACCGAGGTGATCGAGCTACTGAACCTGGGGTTGGAGGGGCTACGGGCACTGTATCAGGGGAACGTCGGGGATCCGCGGCGGGCCGCGGCCGATGTTGCGAAGACGACGGCCGCGGCGCGCAGACTACTGGCCGAGCAGCAGGAGGGGGAGGCGTCGGCCGATGAACGGCAGACGGCGGCGGCGGACGACTCGGAGCAAGGCGAGACCGAGGGCGGACCGAGGGCAGGCGCTGCCGGCATGTCGCTGGATGACGTGGCCGCGCTATGGGTGCAGCTCGAGCCGAGCGATCTGACCGGTCTGGGTCGCGTTCGGGAGGCGCTGAACGAGATTGCCGCCCGTGAGACGGAACCGGACGCGGCTCGGCGCATCGTGGCCGAGGCGGCCCAGAGGACCGGCGAGATACTTGAGGGCCGAGCGTCCGACCCGGCCGGCGTTCTGGCCGAGGTCGCGCGGTTGATCGAGGCGGCCGGTGAGGCGAGGGAGCGGCCAGCCTCGGTCGAGGCGCCGGCCACAGCGAGACAGCCGGCCGCAGAAGCCGCGGAGGCCGAGGTGCTGCCGGCGGACGCCGACGTGGACCTGCTGGGCGAGTTCATTAATGAGTCGCGCGAGTACATGGAAGCGGCGGAGGAGGCGCTGCTACGTCTGGAGGCGGAGCCGGAGGACACAGAGGCCGTTAACACGGTATTCCGGGCTTTCCACACGATCAAGGGGACGTCGGCTTTTCTGGGCCTCAGCCGGATTTCCGACTTGGCGCATCGCGCGGAGTCGCTGCTGAGCCGTGTTCGGGACGGCGAGATTCGCTGCACGGGCGGGTACGCCGATCTGGCGCTGCGTTCGGTGGATCTGCTCAAGGAGCTAATCCAGGCGGTGCAGGACGCGCTGGGCGGGGAGCCGATGGCGGCGCCGGATGGTCTGGGTGAGCTGATGGAGCTGCTGGCCGATCCCGAGGCAGCCGGGATCTCCAGCGAAGCTGACGAGGAGACGGCAGTCCCGCGGCTCGGCGATATTCTGGTGGCTGAAGGAAAGGCACAGCGCGAGGAGGTCGAGCTGGCGGCGGCGGACCAGGGGGAGCAGCCAATCGGCCAGGCGATTGTGCGGTCCGGCGCCGCGCCCCTGACGGACGTTGCCGCTGCGCTGCGGACGCAGCGGCGGATGTCGGGGGGCCAGCGTACGGCGGAGTCGTCGGTACGCGTTCGCACGGATCGTCTGGACCGGCTGATCGAAATGGTGGGCGAGCTGGTGATCGCCCACGCGATGACCGCACAAGATGAGACGGTGGTCCGGGGGGACCACCGCGAGCTTTCCAAGAAGGTAAGCCATACGGGCAAGATCGTGCGGGAGCTGCAGGATCTGAGCATGGCGATGCGGATGGTGCCGCTGAGGGGGACCTTTCAGAAGATGGCCCGGATTGTGCGGGACCTGGCGCACAAGAGCGGCAAGGTGATCGTGTTCCGCACCGAAGGCGAGGACACGGAGATTGACCGGAACATGGTTGATGTGATCAACGATCCGCTGGTGCACATGGTCCGCAATGCCGTGGACCACGGCATTGAGCCGCCGGAGGAGCGAGAGCGGCAGGGCAAACCCCGGGCGGGGACGGTGCAGCTTTCGGCCTACCATTCCAGTGGCAGTATCGTGGTTGAGCTGGGCGACGACGGGAGGGGACTGGACCGGGAGCGGATTGTGGCGAAGGCGATCTCCCGGGGCCTGATCGAGTCGGACAAGGGGCGGTCCGACAACGAGGTCTTCAACCTGATCTTCGAGCCGGGCTTTTCCACGACGGACGAGGTGACTGAAGTGTCGGGCCGGGGGGTTGGTCTGGACGTGGTCAAACGGGGAGTGGAGGCGCTGCGCGGGCGGATTGAGGTCAGCTCGGAAGTTGGGCAGGGGTGCACCTTTTCGGTGCGTCTGCCGCTGACGCTGGCGGTGACCGACGGCATCCTGGTGCGGGTGGGCGATGAGCGTTACATCGTGCCGACGCTGAACATCGTGACGACGTTCCGTCCGGAGGACAGCGCGTTATCTACGGTCACGGGGCGCGCCGAGCTAGTGATGTTCCGGGGCGAGCCGGTGGCCCTGGTGCGGTTGGGCCGGCTGTTTGAGGTGCCCGGGGCCATTGAGGACCCCACGGAGGGGTTGGTGGTGGTTCTGGACGAGGGGGACCAGCGGTTTGCGCTGCTGGTGGACGAGCTGCTGGGTCAACAGCAGGTTGTGGCGAAGTCTCTGGGCGCGGGGCTTGGCGTGGTTCCGGGCGTATCGGGCGGTGCGATTCTGGGCGACGGCCGCGTGGGGTTGATCATTGATCCGCCAGGGATTCACGCTCTGGCTCGACAAGCGGGAGCATCCGGGGTGCGAAGGGAGGGGTGCCGAAGCAGAGCGGTGGCGTAAGGGAGCAAGAGCCAACCGGCGTGTGAAAGGGGGAGCAAGATGAGCAGTGAGGCAGTGGAGACGGCTGCCCGGAGCCCGGACGAAGGGGCCGAGGCGATGGCGGAGGCCGGTCTCAAGCATGCAGGCGGGAAGTTCCTGACGTTCTTTCTGGCCGGTGAGGAGTACGGAATCGAGATTCTCAAGGTGCACGAGATCATGGGGATGATGGACATCACGGCGGTTCCGCGCACGCCGGAGTTCGTTCGGGGTGTGATTAACCTGCGCGGCAAGGTGATCCCCATCGTGGACCTGCGGTTGAAGTTCGGAATGGAGGCCATCGAGCAGACGGATGAGACCTGCATCATCGTGGTGCAGGCCGGGGGGGCGGAGATCGGAGTAGTAGTGGATCGGGTGTCGGAGGTTCTGGACATCGCGGGTGAGGATATTGACGAGGCGCCGTCGTTTGGAGCGAACGTGAACACGGATTACATCCTGGGCATTGGGAAGTCGGAGGGCCGCGTGAAGCTGCTGCTGGACATTGACAAGGTGCTGTCGAGTCAGGAGACGGTCAAGCTGCATGCGGTGGCGGACGAAGACGACGGCGATGAACCGGAGGAGAGGGTGCCGGTCGTCGAGGCAACGGCGTAACAGACGGTGGAACCGGAGGCGCTCCGGGGCCACGAGAGCAGTGAGGAGACGGGCGGACGAGATGGCGTTCACGTTCTTCTTTCGCGACAGGGAGACCCTCGGGCTCATCGAGGAACACGTGATTGCACGGCTGAGGGGCCGGCGATACATGGACATCTGGGACGCCGGTTGTGCGCATGGTCCGGAGCCGTATTCCCTGGCCATCCTGCTGCGCGAGAACATGGGCGAGTTTCTGTTCCGCAACGTGCGCATCTACGCTACGGACATCAACGGCAACTTCGGTGAGACGATCCGGAGGGGCACATATCCCGACGAGCAGGTGCGGCGAGTGCCTGCGGATTTGCTGAGGCGGTACTTCGTGGCGGCGGACGAGCCACGGCACTTTGTGGTGGCCGAGCCGATTCGCAGGGCGGTGCACTTCAGCGAACATGACCTGACTTCCCTGGAGCCGATTCGGGACGGTCTGGCGCTAATTCTGTGTAAGAACGTGCTGTTGCACCTGGCGGAATCGCAGCGGTGCGACGTGATCAAGATGTTCCACGACGCGCTGGCGCCCGGAGGGTTCCTGGCGATGGAACAGACGCAAGAGATGCCTGAGGAGGTCGAGCCTCTGTTTGTGCGGGTCACGAATAGAGGGCAGCTATTCCGGCGGGAGGAGCGGTGAGGGTGCGGGTCACCAACTTGAGCACCGGCTCCTCGATGTACACCAGCAACGCGTATCTGGTGCGGGGCAATTGGAACGCGCTCGAGGATCTGAACACGCTCGTGGATGTGGGGCGAGACCCGGGGATTGTGGAGGCCATCCGCAGTGCGGGTACCGGCGTGGGCAAGAGGCCGGTCGAACAGGTCGTGCTGACCCACGGACACTTTGACCATGTAAGCGCGCTGCCGCTGATCCGCGAGGCCTTCGAGCCGATTGTGTACGCCTTCACGCCGTTGGAGGGCGTAGACCGACCATTGGTTGACGGCCAGGAGCTGAGGTTCGGCGATCGTGAGTTTGAGGTGATCCACACACCGGGTCACAGCCCTGACTCGGTGTGCTTTTACTGCGGCCAGGACGCGACCATCTTCGTAGGCGATGCGCCGCTCTTGGTGACCATGGGCTGCGAGACGTACGGGGAAGCCTTCCTGCAAGCTCTGGAGAGAATCGGGCGGCGGCGCGTCGAGGTGGTCTATCCGGGGCACGGGCGTCCCCAGACGGGGGACGTGGGGGCCAGGCTGCGGGTTTGGCTGGAACGCCTGCAACGAGACCTTGAGGCGGCGTGCGGCAATCCGGAGGGCCCAGGAGGGAGAAGTGCAACGCCCCGGGCACAGCCGACGGGAGGTGAGGGGTAGGCGGAGGACGGGAGGGAGTCAAGAGACTCTCGGGTACGGCAGTTCGATGAGGGGATTTGACGTGAAGTGCAGCCTCAGGCGGGCCGGTATGGACGGCCCGGGGGAGACATACATAGGAGGGCGACAGATGGCGACTGCAAGGAAGATGTGGGACGAGCCGGGACCGGCAGTGGAGGAGGCGCAGGAGAGAAAGGGACGCCGCTCGCGCAGACAGACTGGGGGAGGGACCGCCAAGTCGGGCGCAGAGCGGGCGGAGCTTGAGCATCTCCGCAATGTCTTGGCGAGCATTGCGGCTCCGATGTTCGTGGTGGATCAAGATTTGATGGTCACGTTCATCAACGATGCCGCCTTGCAGGCGACAGGTTACACCCGCGAGGAGGTTGTGGGGAAAATGACCTGCGCCCAGGTGGCCCAGACGCCGCTGTGCGGCACGGCGAACTGCACGATCAAGAATTGCATGCGGAGCGGGGACAGCATTACCGGCGAGACGGTAATGAAGAGGAGAGACGGCACGGAGGTGCCGATCACGGCTGCGTGCTCGGCGTTGTTCGACAAAGACGGGCAGCCGTACGGCGGCATGGAAGTGATCATTGACCAGACGGAACAGAAGGCCACGCTCAAGGAGGTTGAGCGGCTGATCAATGCCGTCACGGAGGGGCACCTCGAGGAGCGGGCCGAAATCGGAGACGCCACCGGCGACTACAAGGAGCTACGAGAGGGCATTAACCGGATGATTGACGCCTTCGTGGGGCCGTTCAACGTCACGGCCGAGTACGTGGATCGGATCAGCAAGGG
>JALGUG010000120.1 GCA_029820995.1 Candidatus Zipacnadia bacterium | reverse complement strand
CGCAGTCCCTTGGCCTTCGCGTCGTCAACCACCTCCCGCATCGTCTCCACCAGCCTTCCATGCGCCGGGTCCGAGGAGTCCTCCGGCACAAAGCCGATATGCGCCGCCACTGCCGGCGCGCCGAGGGCCTGGGCGAAGCTCGCCACTTGCTTGGCGATGGCCTGGCGCTCTTGCACCTTATCCTCGATCACAAAGCCGACGGTCTCCTGGACCGCTTTCAGGCTCGCGTAGCTCTCGCCGGGGAAGCCCATGAACACCACGGTCGGCGTAATCCCCAGCTTCGCCAGGTGCTGTCTCAATTTGGCCGCGTTCTCCGCGGTCAGGAACTCCGGCGGCTGGGGACCGACCTGGCAATTGTTCAGCCCCAGCTCGGCCGCCTTTGTGGCCGCCTCAAAGGGGTCATCAATTCCCGTCGAACACAAGAACACGCCAACATCCATGGGCCGCATCGCGCTCACATCCTTTTACCTGTTTCCGTGCTCCCCGGTGGCGAACGCGGCGCGCCGCCGAGGTCTCTCGCCGGGGAACTTCGCCGCTTCCCGCCTCATCTCCTGCGCCCCCAGGAGGTATTCTCCGCCGCGTGGCGAACATCGCATAACTCGTAGCCGCCTGCGCGACTCAAGGGCGTAGGCACCGATGGACGCAGCCGGGCGGGCGTGGTGGCAAGAGGCGGAGGCAGGCCTAACCCACGGGTCGCCGCGACGTGACGGCGGCGACCCAGGGGCTTAGTCCGGTACGGCGTAGCGAGGGGGTCACGGACATCTTGCTGGGCGCGTACGAGGGGAGAGATTAGTCGTGAAACCAAGCTGGAAGCTGTCGTCCTTGATTCTCTTGGTGGTGCTGGTTTGCGGCCTGATCTGTGTTGTGGCCGGGTGCAAAGCCAAGGAGCAGGCGCCGCCGACGCCGGTTGTTGGGCCGCCGGAGCAGGTGGAAAAGCCTGTGGCGGAACAGCCGGAGGGCGAGCCGATCAAGGTCGGGGCGATCTTCAGCGTCACCGGCCCGGCCTCTTCGCTGGGCACGCCGGAGAAACAGACGGTGGAGATGTTCGCCGAGCAAATTAACAGCGAGGGCGGCATCCTGGGACGCCCCTTGGAAGTGATGGTGAAAGATGACGCCAGCGAGAATGATGCCGCCGCGGTAGCGGCGAAGGACCTGCTGAGCGCGGGCGTCTGCGCCATCATCGGGCCCAGCCGCACGCCGTGCACGATGGCCATTAAGGATGCCGTTCAGGAAGCCAAGTGTCCCCTGGTCTCGTGTGCCGCGGGCACGCCGATCACCGAGCCGGTGGAAGAGAGCTACTGGACCTTCCGCACTCCGCAGACCGACCGCATCGCCGTCGCAAAGATCGTGGACTACTTGAAGAAGGAGAACATCACCAAGGTTGCCAGCATCTATATCGCCAATCCCTTCGGGGAGGCCGGCAACAAGCAACTGGAGGAGCAGCTCCCCGCCGCCGGGGTCGAGATCGTGGCGAAGGAGAAGTTCACCCAGGATGACACCGACATGACGCCGCACCTGACGCGGATCAAGGCCAAGAACCCCGAGGCCGTGATCTGCTGGGCGGTGCAAGCGCCGCCGGCGACTGTGGCCAAGAATATCAAAGACCTCGGCATGACCTGCAAGGTCATCATGAGCCACGGGGTCGCCAACAAGAAGTTCATCGAGCTGGCCGGTCCCGCCGCGGAGGGCGTCATGTTCCCCGCAGGCAAGCTGATCGTTCGCGATGAGATCCCGGATACTGATCCGCAAAAGCAGCTTCTGATCAAGTATGCCGAGGACTTCCAGGCCAAGTACAGCGCCGAGCCGGATACCTTCGGCGGCCACGCCTATGATGCGCTGCTGCTGGTCCGTCAGGCCATCGAAGCAGCCGGCGAACCGGACCGCGCGAAGATCCGGGACGAGCTGGAGAAGACCTCCGGTGTGGTCGGCATCGGCGGCGTTTTCACCTACTCGGCGACCGACCACGACGGTCTGACCAAGGACGCTTTCGTCTGGGTCCAGATCAAGGACGGCAAGTGGACGCTGGCTGAATAGGCGCGAGACGCGGGCGGCGCTCCGGGACGTAGGCCGGGCCGCATTCCGGCCTACGTCCTCCTTTGCCTGCGCGCAGCCGGCTTGAACCCTTCCTATGTCGCTGGCTCAGCAACTCCTACAATTCTTGGTCACCGGGGTCACCAACGGCAGCATCTATGCTTTGGTGGCCCTCGGCTTTGTCATCATCTATAATACCACCGGTATCATCAACTTTGCTCAGGGCGAGTTCGTGATGCTGGGCGGGTTACTGGCCGTATCCTTCCACGCTTGGGGCCTCCCGATGCCCCTCGTGTTGCTGGCTTCCGTCGCAGTTGTAACCGTGGTCGGCTGTGCCCTGGATCGTCTGGCCCTGCGGCCGCTCCGTCGGGCCTCCGTAATCAGCCTGATTATTGTGACCATCGGGGCCTCCTTCAGCCTGCGCGGTGCCGCCAAGCTGGTCTGGGGCGCAGATGCTTTCCGGCTGCCGGCTTTCTCCACCAAGAGCTCCTTCTTCGTCGGCGGCGCTGCCGTGCGCCCCCAGGATTTCTGGGTCGTGGGTGCGACGGCCGTCGCCCTGGCGGCGTTCTACCTGTTCTTTCGGTTCACCGTCGCGGGAAAGGCCATGCGGGCTTGTGCTATCAACTCCCGGGCCGCGCAATTGGTCGGCATCAACGTGGACCGGATGATCCTGCTATCCTTCGCCCTGAGCGCTGCTCTCAGCGGCCTCGGGGGTGTCGTGATCACGCCGATCACCAACGCCGAATACTCTCGCGGGACCGCGTTGGCTCTCAAAGGCTTCTGCGGCGCTATCGTTGGCGGCCTGGGTAGCACCGGGGGTGCAGTGCTGGGTGGACTGCTCCTGGGCGTCCTGGAGGCCATCGGCGTCGGCTTCGGGCCGGAATTCCTACACATCCCGTCCGGCTGCCGCGATGTTTTCTCCTTCGGTATTCTGCTGCTGATGCTCTTTGTGCGTCCCAGCGGGTTGCTGGGCCGCCGCAGGCGGGAGGACCGGTGATATGAGCGCGCTCCCTCCCGCCTGGCGCAAGCCGGTCTCCCTGGCGGCCGCTGCTGCTTGCCTGGCGGCGCTGCCTCTGGTCACTCGCAGCCCGTACCACCTTACTGTTGCCGTGTTCGTTTGCATCTACGCCCTGGTCACGATTGGCCTGGGGCTGTTGATGGGCTATGCGGGTCAGATCTCGCTGGGACATGCCGCCTTCTTTGGGCTGGGTGCCTACACGTCGGCGATCCTGACCACACAGCACGGCGTTAACCCGTGGGCCGCCCTGTTGGCCGGCATAATCCTAACCAGCCTCGTGGCCTGGATCGTCGGCTTCCCTACTCTGCGGCTGCACGGCCACTATCTAGCCATGGCCACCCTCGGCCTGGGCATCATCTTCCAGATCATCTTCAAGGAGGCCAAGAGCCTCACCCTCGGCACCGACGGCATCCGCAGAATACCGCCGCTAGCCCTGGGCGGGATCGAGTTGCGCTCGGACCTTCAGTTCTACTACCTCATTTGGCCCTGTCTGCTGGTGGTCATCGCTCTGGCCACCAACATCGTCAACTCCCGCCCCGGGCGGGCCCTGCGCGCCATCCACGACAGCGAGCCGGCTGCCGCGGCGGCCGGCGTGAATACCTCCCGCTACAAGCTCCAGATCTTCGTTCTCAGTGCCGCCCTGGCCGCCCTGGCCGGCAGTCTCTATGCCCACTATATCCGCTACATCAGCCCGGACCGCTTCGGATTCACCTTTTCTATTCAGCTCTTGGTAATGGTCGTCGCCGGCGGTGCCCGCAGCGTCTGGGGCGCGTTCCTGGGCGCCGGACTGTTTACGATCCTGCGCGAGGTGATCGTGAAGACCGGCGAGCGGATTGACGTCGTCTCGGACCTGGACGTCGTGCTCTTTGGCCTGATCCTGATGATCGTTGTGATCTTCGCTCCGCAGGGCCTGGCCAGCATTCCGGGGCGTCTTCGTGCTCGACGCGAGACTCGTGCCGGACAAGCCCTTGTTCGCTAGGTCGCTCTTGACTGCCATGGCCGACGGCTTACTCGAAGTGCAAAACCTACGGAAGGAATTCGGCGGCGTTGTGGCGCTTGACAGCGTCTCGCTCCAGGTGCCGGCGCACCGCATCGTCGCCATTATCGGCCCCAACGGCGCCGGCAAGACCACTGCTCTCAACGTCATCGGCGGCGTGTACGCTCCGACCGCCGGGTCCGTTCGGTTCAACGGCGTCCCGATCACCGGCCGGCGACCCCACCAGATCGCCGCCCTGGGCATCGCTCGCACCTTTCAGAACATCCAACTCTTCCCCGGCATGACCGCGCTCGAGAATGTCATGGTCGGACGTCACACCCGCAGCCGCACCGGCTTGCTTGCCGCCGCGCTCACACTGCCCGGCAGCCGCCGCGAAGAGGCCGCCATCCGTGACAAATGCCTGGAGCTGCTGGAACAGGTCGGACTGACCGACCATGCCTCGGAGCCCGCCACCGATCTGCCCCTCGGCCAACAGCGACTGCTCGAACTCGCCCGCGCCCTGGCAGCGGAACCGCGGCTGCTCCTGCTCGACGAGCCGGCTGCCGGCCTAAACACGCGCGAGACCGAGCGCCTGGCAACCCTGATCGCCCGGCTGCGCGATGAGCTGCATCTGACCATCGCACTAGTGGAACACGACATGGCCCTGGTGATGGATATCTCCGACCGCGTTGTCGTGCTCGATCAGGGCACCAAGATCTCCGAGGGCCCGCCGGCGGAAGTGCAGGCCGACCCCAAGGTCATCGCGGCGTATCTGGGGGAGGAAGCATGAGCGGCGCTCTATTGCGCCTCAGCAGCGTGAACGCCTTCTATGGCCCCCTGCACGCCCTCAAAGCCGTCTCGCTGCATGTGGACGAGGGCGAGATTGTCGCGCTCCTGGGCGCCAATGGCGCCGGCAAGTCAAGCACGCTGAACGTAATCTGCGGCCTGCTGCAGCCGCGTTCCGGTGAGGTCGTGCTTGACGGGACCTCGCTGGCCGGCCGCCCGCCGGAACAGATTGTCGAGGCCGGTATCACCCAGGTTCCCGAAGGCCGCCAGATCTTCACGGACCTATCCGTGGCCGACAACCTCCTCCTCGGAGCCTATCAGCGCCTGCGGCGCGGCGACAAGAAGGCTGTCGCGGCCGACGTGGAGCGCATGTGCGAGATGTTCCCCATCCTGCGCGAGCGCCGCGACTTGCCGGCCGACACTCTCAGCGGCGGGGAGCAGCAGATGCTGGCCATCGCACGCGCGCTGATGGCTCAACCGCGCTTGCTGCTGCTCGATGAGCCCTCCATGGGCCTGGCACCCCTGCTAGTCAAGGAGATCATGACCACGATTCTGCGGCTCCGCAAGCACGGCACTACGGTGCTGCTTGTCGAGCAGAACGCTCGGGCTGCGCTCGACATCGCCGACCGCGGGTACGTCCTGGAGACCGGCCGCATTGTGCTCGAGGGAACAGCCGAAGAACTCCTGCGTGATCGCGAAGTCCGCCGCGCCTATCTGGGGAAGGACTACGAGGAGGTGTAGCCGTGTCCGAACCCGCGATCTTCAATCCGGCCCGCGAGACCATGTCCCGTGAGCAGATCGAGCAACTGCAGCTTGAACGGCTTCAGGCCACCGTCAACCGCGTCTACCGCAACGTTGCCTTCTACGGTCGGAGGTTTGAGCAGCTCGATCTTGCTCCCGAAGACGTGGCCTCCCTCGCCGATCTCGTGCGCCTTCCCCTCACCACCAAGCAGGATCTGCGCGACAGTTACCCGTATGGCATGTTTGCCCTGCCCCTGCGCGAGGTCGTGCGCGTGCACTGCTCCTCGGGCACCACCGGCCAGCGCACCGTCGTCGGCTATACCAAGAACGACCTCGCCGACTGGGCCGAAGCCGTCGCCCGCAACCTCGCCGCGGCGGGAGTGACCAAGGACGAAGTGGTTCAGATCTTCTTCGGCTACGGTCTGTTCTCCGGAGGGTTCGGCTTTCACGCCGGCGCCGAAGCACTGGGGGCGTCGGTTATCCCAATGTCCAGTGCCGACATCGCTCAGCAAATCGAGATCATGCACGACTTCCGCACGACCGTGCTGTGCGGCACGCCGTCGTATGCGTTGCAAATGGCTGAGGCCCTGGAGGAACGGGGCATTAACCCGAACGAGCTCCACCTGCGCATCGGGGTCTTCGGCGCGGAGCCCTGGTCCGAGCAAACGCGGCAGGAGATTGAGAAACGCCTGTTTCTACAGGCCTTTGACGTGTATGGCCTCAGCGAAATGGGCGGCCCGGGCGTCGCTGCGGAGTGCCGCGAACGCTGCGGCCTGCACATTACCGAGGACTTCTTTCTGCCCGAAATCGTGGCGCCCGACACCGGCGAGCCGCTGCCCGACGGCCGGGAGGGCGAGCTGGTCCTGACCACGCTCTCCAAGGAGGCCTTCCCGCTCCTGCGCTACCGCACGGGCGACCTGACTTCCCTGGACCGAACGCCCTGCGCTTGTGGCCGCACGACCGCTCGCATGGCCCGCGTGCAGCGCCGCACCGATGACGTGATCTTCATTCGAGGGTCGAACGTCTCTCCCCACGATATTGAGGCAGTGCTCAAGCAGATTGAGGAGGTCGGACCCCGCTACCGCATAGTCGTGGAACGCCGCGGCGCTCTGGACGTGCTCGAGGTGCAGGTTGAGATGCGCGAACTGCCGGACCTGGGCACGATCACGAACCTCGAGCGCCTCGAAGCCGACCTGGCCGAGCGCCTGCGCGCGGCCGCCGGGATGAGGGTCGAAGTTCGACTACTGGAACCCCGCTCGCTCGCCGAAGTCCAGGACTCCGATTCCCAGGTGATTGACCGCCGTCGCCTCTAGGCCACACCAGCCCGCCGGGATCGTCCGCTCAGAGTAGCTCTTTCGTGGCCGCCAGCACTGCCTCGTACTCCGGCTCCTCCGCGATCTCCGGGACCAACTGAATGTATCGGATAGTGCCCGCCGCGTCTACGACGAAAACGGCCCTGGCCAGTAGCCGCAGGTCCTTGATGAGCACGCCGTACGCCTGGCCGAACTCAGCGTCGCGGTGATCCGACAGAGTCTGGACCCGGGTCACGTCGGCTGCACCGCACCAGCGCTGCTGGGCGAAAGGCAGGTCCATGCTGATGGTCAGAATTGTGACGTCAGGACCCAGCCGCTCAGCCTCCTGATTGAACCGGCGCGTCTCCAGATCGCACACCGGCGTGTCCAGCGACGGCACGGCGGACAGAATGCAGACCTTACCCCGAAACGACGAGAGCCTGACCGGCGACAGATCATTGTCCACCACCGTGAAATCGGGCGCCTGATTGCCGACCTTGACCTCGTTGCCCACTAGGGTGACGGGATTGCCCTTCATGGTCACGAGACCTGTTCGCTCTGTCATGCTTGTGTCTCCCTGATGCCTGTGCTGCTCTGCGCCTCCTGCCGTGCGCTAACCCCGACACGTAAGATGCTACCCTACGCCCGCCTATCAGGCGAAGGTCTCGTACCACTTGGCGCCGAGCACATTGCACACCGGGCAGCGCTCGGGAATATCGCCCACCAGCGTGTGGCCGCAGTTGGTGCAGACCTGAATGGGTCCCAGTTCCGGGTCCTGGCCGGCGTCAACCGCCGCCTTGGCTTCCTGAAACATAGCGGCATGGATCCGCTCGGCCGCAAAGGCCCAGTTGAAGCTCCGCACTGCGCCGGTTTCCGACTGGAACTCCGCGGTTTGCACGTATGTCGGGTACATCTCCTCGACCTCGAAGGTCTCGCCCTCAATGGCGCCCTGCAAGTTCTCGGAGGTGCCATTTAGCCCAAAGCCGCCCCCGGCAGCGACCAGGAACGCCCCGGTCTCGTTGCGCAGTTCCTTGAAATGCCCCGTGGCGTGCGCCTGCTCTGCTCGCGAGATAGCACGGAACAGCCGTGCTACGTTGAGGAAGCCGTCCTGCTCCGCCTGGTCGCCCCAAACCTTGTAGCGCATGTGGGCCATGGACTCTCCACCATACGCGCTCCGAAGATTCGCTGCCGTCATATCGTGCATTGCGTGAATCCTTCCTCGCGGAATGTGCCGCGGTCTTCATTACGGATTCGGTCCGTCGAGCCGTCCGCACCGGGTTTGAGCGGAGAGGCACAATATCAGCCTGCCTCGGACCCGGAGCTGCCGCCCTCGACCTCAGCCGCGTCGTTGCTGGACCTGATTCCTGCTGCCTGGCACTGCGGGCAGAGCCCCACGAACTCGAGCCGATGACCGACGATTTCATAGTCGCTGGCCGCTCGGGCGCTCTCATCGAGCCCTGCCGGCGGCGCCATTGCCACGTCTGCTACTCGTCCGCACCTCGTGCAGCGTACATGGCAGTGCTCGGCCACATTGCCGTCGAACCGGCGTTGAGGCCCTCCCAGCTCCAGCTTCTGTATCAGGCCGCACTGAGATAGTATCTCCAGATTGCGGTAGACAGTGCCCAGACTGATCCGCGGCAACTGCTCGCGAACGAGTTCGTAGAGCTCGTCAGCGGTCGGGTGCGAACGCAGCTTGCGCAGCTCCTCCAGGATCACCCGACGCTGGCGGGTCATCCGCAGTCTGGCTCTGCTCGCCACTTCATCTTGCATCATAATAGTAACTATTATGAATACTACTGCAAGCTAACCTCTCTGTCAAGGAGGTGCCTTCGCAAGCCTGCGGGGCGTGCTGCGTTGCGCCAGATGTTACATGCTCGGGCCGAGGTCACCAAAGCAAGTCTGTCACAGCAGGGAATCGCGCCCGAAGGAGCGAAGGGCCCCATGGCTGTTCGGGGCGCTTGGCGACCCTTCGGCAGGGCCGAGTACCGCCGCAGGACGGTATGCGACGACCGTGCGACAGCCCCTGCATAGTCCAGTTGGAGTGACGACCGGGCCGCGGGCCGATGAGCCGCGGCATGCCCCATGTCTTATCCGGCACTGGCGCTCATCGCGATCGGCTTGGGCTTTGACGCGTTCTCCGTCGCCTTGAGCGTCGGGGGGCGCTGGTCCGACCGGCGCTCGCGTTTTCGGCTCTGCTTTCACTTCGGCCTGTTTCAGTTTCTCATGCCCATCATTGGGTGGCAGGCGGGCGCGCAGATCCTGCCGCTGATTCGAGCCTGGGATCATTGGGTCGCCTTTGGGATCTTGATGGTCATCGCGCTGAAGATGCTGGTCGAGTCTTTCGGCGAGCCCGACGTCAGGCCGATCGAGGCATCGAATCCGACGAAGGGTTGGACGCTGGTGGGGCTGTCCGTGGCGGTGAGCATTGACGCGCTGGGAGTGGGCTTCACTCTGGACAAGATGGCGGGGGGCCAAGTGATGTATGCGGCCTTTGTCGGCGTGGTGGCGGCGGCGATGTCGCTGGGCGGAGTGCTGCTGGCGAGCCGGGCCACAAGGTTGTGGGGCGCGTGGGCCGAACGAGCGGGGGCCTGCCTCCTGGCGGTTGTCGCCTTCAAGCTGCTGCTGACCATCTGAAGCGCAGGCGCGCAACCAGCGAGATGGTCGGCATTGATTGATAGAGAGGAGCACCTGCTGTGACGGGAGCGCAATGGCTGGCTGACACACTGAGAGCGCGGGGCGTGGAGCAGGTCTTCGTGCTGTGCGGGAATGGGCTGGACCCGCTGCTGGAGGCCTGGAACGAGAACGGAATGCGGATTATTGACGTGCGCAATGAGCAGGCTGCAGCGTACATGGCGGATTCGTGGGGGCGCCTGACGGGCAAGCTCGGGGTCGTGGCGGTGAGCGCCGGACCGGGGCACACGAATGCGCTGACGGGACTGACGAACGCGTACTGGGACGGCGGGCCGATGCTGCTGATTAGCGGGTGTAGCGCGGGCGCGACCCGGGGGGCGCTGCACTTCCAGGAGCTGGACCAGGTGGAGATGGCGGCGCCGGTGTGCAAGTACGCCCGGCTGGTGACGCGGCCCGAGGCCCTGGCGCAGGAGGTGCATAATGCCATTACCGCGGCGATCAGTTCGCGCCCTGGACCGGCCCATTTGACCATTGCGATCGAGGCGTTGAAGGGCGACTTGGGCCACGTAGGTCCGCTGCGCGCGTTTCCCGCGGAGGTCACGCCGCAGGGCGAGGCCGATGCCGAAGGTATCCGCCGGGCTGCGGAGGTCATCGCCCGGGCCGAGCGCCCGGTGCTGGTAGCCGGCAGCGGCGCGTTCTACGCGCGGGCCAGCCAGGCGCTGGAGAGGTTTGCGGCGCAGACGGACCTGCCCATTCTGAGCATGATGTGGGACCGGTGCTGCATTGACGGCCACTGGCCGCAGTACGTCGGCGTCACCAGTTCCGAGGTGAATGGCGCCTTCCCGCTGCTGGCTCAGGCGGACGTGATCATCACCCTTGGCGCGCGGGTGGACTACCGCCTCGGTCACGGGCGCCCGCCGACCTGCGCCGCCGGGGTCAAGTTCGTGCGGATTGACGCAGACCCGAACGAAGTAAACCGCATTGTGCCGGCCGACGTGGCGCTCGTCGGCAACGCGGCCGCAGTTGTGGACCGCCTTCGGCTGGAGCTGGCAGAGCAGCGCAAGTGGACCGATTGGCTGGAGCAGATGCGGACGGCGCGGCAGGCCTTCCTGGCCAAGTGGGAGGACCGCGGACGGGAGGACGTCTGTCCGCTCCCGGCCGTGCGAATCATGCGGGAGCTAAAGCCCTTCCTGGAGCGGGATGTCACGTTCCTGCTCGACGCGGGCAATCTCGGCCGCTGGGCACACATGTTCCTGTGGGACCGCCACCCGACCTTCTGGCATACCTGCGGAGCTAGCGGGGTTGTGGGCTGGGGGATCCCCGGCGCAGTCGCGGCCAAGCTCGCGCGCCCGGAGCACCCGGTGTTGCTGCTCACCGGCGACGGGTCGGCCGGCTTCACGTTGGGCGATATCGAGACGGCCCTTCGGTTTGAAACCCCGTATGTCGCCGTGGTGGGCAGCGACGCCGCCTGGGGCATCGTCGCCGAAGGCTTCCCTGAGGACAAGCGAGCAGGCAGCGTTCTGGGCGAGATCCGATTTGACAAGGTAGCCGAGGCGTTAGGCGGCCGCGGCGTGTACATTGATGAGCCCGCCAAGCTGGCGCCGGCGGTCGAGGAGGCTCTCGCTCTGGACACCGTCACGTTCGTGCACGTGCCGATGCAACTGGGCGGGATTGCCTATTGGGACGAGAGGGCCTGAATGGCCGGCCACCCGGGGGACGCCGCAATCGAGCACCGCGTCGCGTAATGAGACTACTCCGAGACGCCGTACTCCTTTAGCCGCCTCCAGAGCGTGTTTCGGCCAATGCCGAGCGCACGCGCCGCAGCGGACCGGTTGCCGTCGTGCCTCTCTAGGACGGACAAGATGTGTTCGCGCTCAACGTCGGCCAGACGGTCGGACTGGGAACCGGAGGCGGGCTCGGGTTCGCCGAGGCCGAGCTCCTCCGCGAGCGCCTGGCGCAGGCTGCGCACCTCGCGCCGCAGGCTCCGGCGTTCCAGAGCCCTTACCACAGCCAGAGCCAGCCTATCCGGATCGAAGTGCTCCTCGAAGTGAGCGAACGCGCCGAGTTCCATCGCGTCCTCGGCCTGCGTGCCGGAGGCGCTCACAACAATCAGCTCGAGGTCCGGATCGCTTTCCCTGGCTGCTCGGAGCATCAAAACGCAGTCCATATCCGGCAAGGGCAAGTCCGTGATGACGAGATCGAACTCGCCTTCCCCGAGCGCCTCCAGGGCCTCTTCCCCGCTGGCGGCTTCGCGCACCTCGTGGCCGTGACGGCACAGCAGCGCTGACAGAGCGGTTCGGGCTGCCGGTCCGTCGTCAACGATGAGAATCCGTCCCATGGCCACGCATTCCTCGGCGCCCCGGACCTGTGATACGACGCCGACTCCAGACCATCGTACCTTCGCCCACTGCCGCTGCGCCACCTCCGCATGCGTGCCACAGGACCGCAACAGACTGCGCGAGGCCATCCAGCGCACTATCGCCATCCGGCGAAGGCGAGACAGCGGCGTGCGGCGAAGTTCACACTGGTAGCTCGACGTGTGATTCTCCGGGAGGTGTGCGCTTTGGCGCAAGCATATTGGGCGCTGGCGGCGTGCCTTGTGACCGCAGGCACGTGGGGTGCCGACCTGACAGTTGAAGACGGCAATTGCCAGCTCGTCTTGGCCGAGGCCCATCAGGGCGCGCTCAGCTCGCTCGTGGACCGGGCCTCCGAGCGCGAGTTCGTGGGCGCTCCGGCCGAAGGGCACGATCTTTTCCGGGTCTACCTGGACGAGGGTGAAGCGCAGCCTGTGCCGCTTGGCTCCTCCGAGGCCGAAAGCGTAGCTTTGCGCCCGGACAAAGATGTGGCCGTATTGGAGTACCGCAGCCTGGGCGGGCGCCGGCTTGATGTCATCTGCCGCATCACGGGTGGTCCGGATGGGCGGGGCGTGCGGTTCGGGCTGACGCTCAAGAACGGCACTGGGCGGCCCGTGGAAGCCGTCCTCTACCCGATCCTGAGCCTGCGCGTCCCGCTCGGCGAGCGCGGAGAGGACGACCGTTTGGTGTGGCCTCGGGCGGATGGAAGCTTGCTGCCGAACCCGGCTTGGCGGATGAAGGAAGGGCGTCGGCAGGCCGATACGCAGCCGGGAATGCTCAGCGCGCAGTTCACGGCGCTGTATGACCCGGCCGGCGGGGTCTACCTGGCGGCACATGACGGCCGGGGGCACGTCAAGCAGCTCGTCGCAACGCGGACGAAGGCCGGGCTGGAGCTGGCCTTTCGGCATAGCTTTCCGGCCGAGCCGAAAGCCGAACTTCAGGTCCCGTATGAGTGTGTGCTAACCACCTTCAGCGGCAACTGGTACACGGCGGCGGACCTGTACAAGCACTGGGCTGAGCAGCAGCCGTGGTGTGCCCAGACCTTGGCCCAGCGGGAGGACATTCCACCGGTGCTGAAGGCCGGCGCGCCGCTGGTGCTGGTGAACTTCCGCCGGCGCGACCCCGAGGGCAGCTTCCTGTACACGCCGGACAACGTCGCTGATCTGGCGCAGGGCTGGATGCAGTTCGCCGGCGGGCCCTGCGTGTTCCACTCGCGGGGCTGGGAGCGGCACGGCAC
>JALGUG010000119.1 GCA_029820995.1 Candidatus Zipacnadia bacterium | reverse complement strand
AGGTTCGCGCCTTCGACGTTGAGATCGTCCAGCAGCTTCCCCCCAGCACCAAAGGGATCCGACACAACGGCGTATGTCTGATCCTGAATCAGGTCGGCGAACTGAGCGTTGTCCAAAGTGACCTGAACGCGGCGCGGCGGGCCAAGGTTGAGCAGGATAACGACTGCGCCGCCCGAGCCTTCCTGCAGCGAGGCCAGGAGCCCCTCGGCGTAGTCGCCCTCCAGAGGCACAAGCTGCACCGGCGGCCGCAGGTCCACTTCGTGAAAGACGTGCCAGAGCAGCTTCAACACGCCGGCGCGAACGCTGCGGTCGGTTCGTGCGGCAGCCAGCAGGTCGGCCCACCGAAAGCCGCATGCGAGCACCCGTGACTGCGGGTTGTAGAGCGCGGCGGGCTGCCCGTCGGCGGAGCGCAGGGCGATGTGTGTACCCGCGTTCGGCTCAGCCGTGTGCGTCACGTGGGCCCAGTTGTCCGGCGCCACAGACAGGGCCTGGAAGGGCATATCAGCAAAGCGGGGCAGCGGCTCCGACATGCGCAGTCCGGAGGCAGAAGCCGCGCCGAAACCCTCGCAGCCGACTAGGCGTAGATAATCAGCGGATTGCGAGAACTGGTCGAATACCGGGTCTGACGTGAACGCCTCCCCGGCATTGTCTATGATGATAAGCTGCCGGCCATCGGCCAGGCGAGGAAGCAACCCGGCCTCCGCATGGTCATAGTGGGTATCCAGGAGCATGACGGCCGGGTACCTGGCGGCGGCTCCGAGGTCCATCACGATGTCGGCGGGCATCTGCAGGTCCTGCAGCAGTGCCGCCAGTCGGATGGCCGCCTTGCCGGTGTGATCGTGCGCTCCACCGCGGCGCTCCTGGTCCAGACGCGGCGACACGTAGATCGCCAGGGGCGCCGGCGTACGCTGGGGGCGGCCCAAGGTCCGGCGCCAGCACGTCATCTCGCGGCGCGTTTCCAGCGCGGCGGGCAAGACCGATCGCGTGAACTCATCCGACGAGGGCGCCTGAACCGTTCGCAGGCAGACCAGATCGGCCCCGGCGCCGAGCGCCGTCCACACTACCTGGCGCCAGGTCAGGCCGCTGAACTTGGTCGCATCCATGCAGATCTCCGCAACCAGCGGCTTGTGCGGCGCACGGTAGGCCGAGAGGGTGCCGACCAGTAGCCCCAGCTCAGTCTGCAAAGCCTCGCGCGTCGGTCGGAAGGGGGGCTGGGCCGCCCCGGCCAGGCCCGAGAAGGGCGCCCAGACGACATCGCTGAGCTGGAGATAATCGGCGAAGTTCTGGGCGAGGCGATCGGAGATATAACTGACGGGCACAGCCTGTTCGGTCGGGGCCAGCGCCTGCGCACAGTCGGGCAGCGCGATTGCGGCCTCATTGCGCAGCTCTTGCAAGAAGCGACGGGTCAGGCGATATCGGAATTCCAGGAAGTGCCGCCACTGAACGCGTTCGCCGCGCGGAATTGCGGTGTCCGAGTGCGGCCGCTGGGGCAGCTTCAGGCGCTCCCACTCATGATAGCGCCGGGCGCCGAACTGGAGGCTCATCGCCAGCAGGTCGCCGCGGTAGGCCGCCTTGAGGTACTCCTGCCATTTCCGCTCAGCCGCCGCGCCATAGGGGGCCCAGAGGTCCCGCTCGCGCTCCTGGGGGGTGTCGCCGAAGAGGCGAAGCCGGCCGGTGGTCTGCACAATGGGCCGGTCGCCGACGGCAACAAGACGCGGGCCCAGCGCCGAGAAGCCTTGCAGCCGCTCTCGGGCGGACGCGGCGATGAGCTCAATCACACTGTCATTGGCCACGTCGGGGTACATCAATCCCAGATCGCGTGAGAGGGAGCCGTCCTGATACTCCAGGTACAGTGTACGCCGCGGTCCCAAGTCCTCCTGGGGATCGTAGGCGACCTGCGGCGCCGCCAGGACGCGGCAGCGCCCCGCGGCGAGCGCCGCTTCGAACCGGCCGGCGAGCCGGGGACGAGGGAGGGCCACGAAGTCGTAGGCTTCCGTCGCCCAGGCGGCGGCATCTTCGGCGCTCCAGCCCGGCTTGGGCTCGGCCTCGCGGCGTGAAGCCGGGAAGCCCAGCGCATCCTCAAAGGCCCCAATCAGTGGGAACTGGCTGCCGTCCACCGGCGCGGTCCGGGGCGACAGACACGCCACCGGGAAGGTCCAACGGATCGGCTCGCCGTCCTCGGCTTGCCTGAGCTCGAGGTTCAGCCAGAAGTGGCCTCGGTGGGGCGGCCGGAGAGCAAGCTGAGTGCGGCGGACCTCGCCCGGACCCAGCAGCACGGCGAAGATCACGGGGCCGCGGTCAACCTGACGGCTGGAGACCATGTCGCTGAGTGCATAGTCCAGGCGGCACTTGCGCTCCGTGTCGCTGATGTTTCTGAGGGTGATATCGAATATCGGGGCTTGATCGAGGAAAACGCGGCCCGGCTGCGCGGACTCCACGCGAAGGTCAAAGAGCGCCGGCGGTGCGGCCACTACAGAGCCACAACCAAGCAGCAGGATGACCAGCAGTGGGGCACGCGAGAGAGACATGGCGGGAGCTCCGGATGCCAAGGCCGGGCGGCCTACGGGATGACTTTGTTCAACGGGTATTCGATGATCCCCTGCGCGCCGCGGCGTTTGAGTTCGGGGATGATGTCCTTCACCGTTTGCGAGTTGATAATGGTCTCGACCGCGACCCAGCTTGGGT
Source organism: Candidatus Zipacnadia bacterium (assembly GCA_029820995.1). GTDB lineage: Bacteria > Armatimonadota > Zipacnadia > JALGUG01 > JALGUG01 > JALGUG01. Next base: position 10,425 of record JALGUG010000119.1, on the reverse strand, counting down.
CGCTGAGGTTGGAAACGGTGGGGTTCTTGAGAGCGGGGAGCGCCCGGCACAGGGCCTCGAGGTTCTTCTTTTCGACGTTCATCTTCAGGCCCACCATCTCCTCGGCCGCGAGCGCGCCCTGAAGCAGCAAGGCGATGCTCTCGGCCTTGGCACGTTTCCACGGGTCTTCCCAAGCCTGCTTGTTGGCCACCAGGCGGGTAGTGGATTCGAACAGCACCTCGACGATACGCAGATTATGCGCCCGGAGCGTGCTGCCGGTCTCGGTGCCTTCGATGATCGCGTCCACCAGCTCGGGGCACTTGGCCTCGGTGGCCCCCCAGGAATACTCGACCGTCGCCTCCACGCCCTGTTCCTTCAGGTAGCGCTGAGCTACGTTCACGATCTCAGTGGCGATTCGCTTGTCTTGCAGGTCTTGTACGGATTGGATATCCGAGCTCTGGTGCACTGCCAAGACCCAGCGATAGGGGCGCAGCCCCTGCTTGTTGTAGACGAGGTCGGCGACTTCCACGACATCGGCATCCTGCTCCATGATCCAGTCCTTGCCGGTCAAGCCCGCGTCCAGGACGCCCTGCTCCACGTAGCGCGCGATCTCCTGGGCCCGGAGCAGCACGCCCTCCAGCTCGGGGTCGTCAATATCCGGGAAGTATGCCCGCGGTCCCACGGTGATCGTGAAACCGGCGCGCTTGAACATCGCCAGGGTGGCCTCCTGCAAGCTGCCTTTGGGCAGGCCCAGTCTTAGTTTTCTTTGTTCGGACACTTCGGTCGCACCTCTCAGTAGTAGCAGTCAAGACGCAGGCGTCTGTTAGGTCTTCGGGCTCCCGGTCACTCGATCACGGCCACCTCGTGCCAGTCCCGCAGGGCGATCTTTACAGTCAGCCGACCGCCTTCCTGCTCGATCTTCGGCGCCGCAGGCCTCTCACGGCCCACGCTGTCGAACAGGTGCACCTGGGGCTCACCTGTGCCGAGCCAGGGGAAGGTCCCCGAGATGCAGGTGATTGTGCGTTCCTTCCCCAGCAGCCAGCCGCGGTGCAGCTCGACCGGCGTGAAGGGGAACATGTGATTCACCGGTCCGTAGCCGCCCGCAGCCTCGCCCTCGGCCGGCACGTTGGCTCCATAATAGTAGTACAGCAGGCCATAACGCAAATGGGCGATGACGGTCCGCATCAGGAATTCGCCGCCGCGCGGTTTGCTGCCGCGGCCGTAGCCCCAGGAATGCCCGAGGCCGATTGGGCTGGCTAGCTGCCCCTTGGCGCAGCGCGGCTGGTCGGGAATGGCGCCGCTGATCGGGTCATAGCCCTGGGTCTCCATGAAGCGCATGACGGGCAGGGACTGGAGCTCGCGTACGGTCGGCATGCTGTTGGCGACGACGACCTTGTTGCGGGAGAGCGCGTATTCACACCAGGCGCGGCGCGCCGGCGCGCTGATCAAACTGAGGTCCGAGTAGCGACGCTGAATGGCGCCGGTTTTGAGGTCGAGGTCCACCGTGTGGCCGTCCCAGCGGCCGTGGGTGAAGTGGTCCTTGGTGCCATAGCCGAGGCTGAACTGGTCTATGTAAACGCCGTCGAAGCCGACCTCGTCCAGCAGGAAGTGGAGCTGGTCGAGCATCAGCCGGTGGCGGTAGTTGGTCAGCGTGGGGAAGACCATCAAGTTGAGGCCGCGCGGCTCCTTGTAGTGGCCAACGTACCAGGTGTCCAGCAGAGGCGCGCCATCGGGCCCGCGGATGACCGAATCGGCCCACGGGGAGTTCTCGATGGCCTGGGCGGCCTCGGGCGGCGCCGGCTTGCCGTAGACGCCACCATTGCCGCGGCCCCAGCCGAAGTCCGGTGGCAGCTTGCCCTGGAAGAACGACAACGGCACCGGCGCCAGGTTGGTCTCGGTCAGCGCCAGGCATTTGGCCTCGGGCTGCAGCGACTTGATGACGCCCATGGCCTTTTGCATCAGGTCTTTGTACTGCTCGCGGCTCAGCGAGTAGCCGCTGTAGTACTCGAACCACGGCGAGAGGGCGAAGAGCATCAGCTTCTTGCGGGCCAGGTAGGACCGGAGCTTGCCCTGGTCGGCAGCGGTTTGGTACTCGCCGGCGGGCACGAAGTCAAAGGGGCCGAGAACGGTGAAATTGACCCGCCAGTCCCGGCGGACCGCATTGATGAAGGCGAAATAGTCGGCCGGCCCCGGGTAAAGCGCCCACTCAAAGGTGTAGCTGCGCCCGGCGTCGAGAGCAAAGTGCGTCGTCCCGGCCCGGGCGAGGTTGGCTTCGACCAGTGATTCCAACTGCAGGCGCAGTACGTCGTCCTCGGTTACGAGCCCGAGCCCTGAGGCTTCCTGCGCTAGAAAAAGCGTGGGATTCTCCGGAGAGCGGAAGGGCGAAACAGAGCGGCGTTGGACGCCTCCCAAGCGGTACTCGCGGGGCGGTCGCGGCACGATCACCTGATGGTGGTAGACGACGCCGAGGGGTTGGCTGGTTCGATTGGTGAGCATATCGCGGACCGAGATTCTGCCGCCCGACACCTCGACCCGTCGGTCGAGGCGGTACGCGGGGTGCTCGGCCGCCACTTCCCAGGACGCATCGCCCGCCCGGCGGCAGGTTGGCCGCCATTTGGGCGTGCTGCCGAAAGGAGCGGCAGAACAGCGTAGCCAGTCATCCTTTCCGCCGACGCGCAGACGGGTCTCGACGAAGTAGGCTTCCCCGCCGCGCTGCAACTGGATTCCGCCACCGGGAACGATGCTGACCTTCGTCCCTCGAAGCTCGACTGCGGGAGCGGCAATGAGCTCGCGCTTCTCCAGGAGTGCGCCTCGCAACGATTCGACGACCTTCGCGTCGACAGAACCAATCTCGAGGTTACCGACGATCAGGCGCAGGTCGGGCGGCGGGTTGCCGCCCCAGTACTGCGCGAGGGCAGTGTTGACGAGCTCCAGCTTGTTGGGCTGATCGGCGCGAGCGACGTCCGAGATGTCGAGCAGGAACCAGCAGCCCTCGTCCCGCGGCGCGATCACGCGCTCGTCCAACGTGTCGAAGTCCGGGCCAAAGAAGGTAACGAGACAGGGAAGCCCCGAGCGGGAACGGTAAACCGGGAAGCGCGCTTCGGTGGGATGGGTTGTCTCAACGCTTGCGCGGCGGTTGAGCACGCGCGGTAGATGAGCTGCCGTGTCTTGCTCGAGGGGGGCATCGTTCCACTTGAGGCCGAGGAAGTTGTTCCAGCCGGCCGGCGACTTGGTGTATAGGAGCGCCTGGAAGCGAAGGCAGAGCACACTGCCCTCCGGGGCTGGAAGAGCGGGGAGTTGGACGGTCACGGACTGTGGCGTGTCGGCGACGGGCACTTCCAAGCGCGGCTGGTCGGCCCGCCAGACGGTTGCCAGGGGGACGTGTGCGGCCAGGGGACGCTCGACCGGGACCTGCGCCGCCAGGGGGGCCAGCGATGCGAGGAGTGTTGCCAGGACAAGGTTGGTCGAGGAAAACATGGCGGCCCTCCATCAGACACGCTGGAGAAGACCAGCGCCGGAATAGATGAACCACACGCCCAAGGCCAGCAAGCCCAGGCCACAGACGCCCACCAGCCGTGCGTGCCAGAGTGGGCTGAGGCGATGGGCCCCCCGCACGACCAGCCAACCGACGAGCAAGTACCAGCCGTAGTCGGCGGCGATGTGGCCGAGGTAGAAGGCCACCCATCCGAGGTCCCCCGGCCGCCAGGCCTCGGCCGCCTGAGCTGCACCTACCGTGGCCCACCAGAAGGCGAAATACGGGTTGCTGATGCTGACGAAGGCGCCGGTCGCGATGAGGGCCAGAGGCGCCAGTCCGGGGTTGGGGCCATGCTGCTCGCTTGCTCCGGGGTCGAGATCCACTTCAATCGCGCGACGCTGGGCGCTGCGCAACATGCCGTGGCCCAACCAGAGCATTGCTGCGCCCCCCACCAGGCCGATCACACCCCGGACCATTGGGTGCTGGAACACCTGGCGCAGTTCGCCGAAGAACAGCACCAGCAGGACGAGTTCCAGGCCCGCGTGTCCCGTGATCAGGAAGAAGGCCGAGGCTACGCCGCCGCGCGGCGCACGCGCGATGGTGACGGTCAGAAGAGGCCCCGGCATCAGCGCGCCGGACAAGGCCGTCAGGAAGGACTGCGCCGCCAAGGATGCCAGCCGCATGTGGCAAGCCTGAATCCCGGCCCGCTACTCCTCCTCGTCCTCCTCGGGCGGCTCAATACCTTGGAGAAGGTCGCGGAGGCGTCGGTGTTCGTCTTGTGCCTGTTCGTCTTGGGCCTGGTCGTCTACAGGGACCGTGGCTTGCTCGGCGACTTTGCGCGCGACATAGATGGGCGCGTGGGCCTTCAGAGCCAGCGCAATGGCGTCACTGGGCCGCGAATCGATTTCATAGGTCTCGCCGCCGCGCCAGAGATGCAGGACGGCGTAGAAGATCTCCTCCCGCAGCTCGGCGACCACGACCTTGGTGATCTGAGCGTCCAAGCCGTCGAGCACGTTCATGATCAGATCGTGGCTCATCGGGCGCGGAGGCTCAAAGCCCTGCAACTCCATGTGGATGGCGCGCGCCTCAAAGGGCCCGACCACGATGGGCAGCGCCTCCTCGGCCCACTCACCCGCCTCGCCTGTACCCTCGCGCAGGATCACGATGTGCTGATCGCGTTCGTCCTTCGCGATCCCCTGCACTTTCATCTCCACGAGTTCGTCGCTCATAAGCCCTCGTGCGCCCCAGGTTTAGGCCAAGCATCTCGGCTAAGCTATGGCCGCTCGCGCGGCGGCCTCGAGAATGTCGAGGCCCTCCTGCGCCTGGGCCTCCGTGATCACCAGCGGTGGCGCAACGCGGATCACGTTCCCGTACATACCAATGGGGGCAATCAGGCACAGGCCGCGCCGATAGGCCTCGTGTACAATGCGGCGCGTCAGCTCCTTGGCCGGCGTCTTGCTCTTCTTATCCTCGACGATTTCAATGCCGAGCACCAGCCCCTGGCCGCGAACATCACCGAATTGCTCCAGGTCTTCGACCATTTGCTGCAAGCGGGTCATCATGACCGCACCAACGCGGGCGGAATTCTGGACCAGGCCCTCCCGCTCGATGATCTCGATCGCGGCGAGGGCGGCCCGGGCGGAGAGCGGATTGCCGCCGTTGGTGCTGCCCAACTCGCCCGGTTGCAGCACGCTCATGATCTCGCTCCGACCCAGCACCGCCGAGCAGGGAACGCCGCTGCCGAGCCCCTTGCCCAGACAGACCAGGTCCGGCTCAATGTCATAGTGTTCGAAGGCGAACATCGCGCCCGTGCGTCCGAAGCTGGACTGCACCTCGTCGAGGATGAAATACATGCCCTGTTCCCGGACCCACTGCTGCAGGCGCTCCATATATCCCGGCGGCGGAACGATGCTGCCGGCGCCGCCCTGGTAAGGCTCGGTGATCAGCGCACACAGCTCGCCGGTCGATTCCCGCGCCACGACATAGTCCAAGTGGTCAAGGCAGTAGAAGTTGCAGTCCGGATAGTGCTTGTCGAAGGCGCAGCGGTAGCAATAGCAGAAGGGCGCATGGATGACGCCGGTGAGCAACGGCCCGAAGCCCTTTTTGGGGCCCATGCTGCCGCCGACCGACATGGCCCCGTAGGTCCGGCCGTGGAACGCGCCGTGGAAGGCGAAGATTTCGTACCCGCTGTGAGCTCGGCGCGCCATCTTGATGGCGGCCTCGGTCACCTCGGCTCCCGTGGTCAGAATGATGCCTTTGTCCAGGTGAGGTGGTGTGATTTCGACCAGCTTCTGCACCAGGTTCGCCCGATGCGGGCTGACGAAGTCGTAGCAATTGAGCAGCTCGCCGGCTTGCTGCTGAACGGCTGCCACATAGTCGGGGTGCGAGTGACCGATGTTGGTGACCAGCACGCCGCTGGAGAAATCAAGGAAGTGATTGCCGTCCACATCCTCAATGACCACGCCCTTGGCCCGTTTCCAGACCAGGGGCACCTGGTCGCTCATCGAGCGCGGCTCATACTGTTTCGACTTCTCCAGAAACTCCCGCGCGCGGGGACCCGGGAGGTCCGAGACCAGCTTGACGGTGCTCGACTGCGGGGCAGCCTTAGACATTGCGAGAATCCCTTCAACAGCCTGACAGGCTTCGTGCTGCGACCGGCAACGCTCACCGGCTAGTATGTACTATCCGACCGCTCAGCGCAAGAGGACTGCTCGACGCTTGCCGATTGATCGCGAGCTAGATCGTGATCACAGTTCCGCGGTCAAGGCTCTCGTGAACCGCATACGCCACTTGTGTCGCTCTCAAGCCGTCGAGCCCGCTGGGATAGGGTGCCAGCTCGTCCAGCTTTGTGCCTTCCAGGAGCAGGTTCACGTTCTCGGCGAAGTCGGCGATGCTGGTGATGCCGTAGCCCTCGAAGATTTGGCGGCCCCGCCGGTCGGTGATCTCGCGCAGGAAGCTGGGGTTGTGGGTCATCATCCCCCGCTTCTCCTGCTCGTATCGCGTCGAACAGGTGACGGTCCCGCGGTCCTGGGAATCACACTCGATTAGACCTTCGGTGCCGACGAGTCGGATGCCCTGGTTCACGATGGCCTCGAAGCCGTCGGGCAAGATCCAGGAGGTGTCGAAGCAGACCGTGGCCCCGGTGTCGAACTGCACCTTGGCCTGCACCGAGTCGAGGGTGTCCACCCCGAGGCTGGAGAGTTTCCCTTTCTGCCCGGTGGCGTAGACGGTCTTCCCGGCGGCCCCCAGCCACCAGAGGGCCAGGTCATAGAAGTGAATGCCCAGGAACCATGCCGGCGAACTGCGCTGGGCCCAGCCGGGGAACCAGTCGCGAGGGACTTCGATGCGATCTTCCATGTGAGCGTAGCCGTACTGGATCGTGCCGAACTCGCCCAGGTCCAGGCGGCGCTTCATCTCCCGGTGGAACTCATCGAAGCGTTTGTGGAAGTCAACCTGCAGCAGGACGTTGTTCCGGGCGGCCGCGTCAATCATCTCTTGGCAGCCGTCGGGCGTAACGTCAAGCGGCTTTTCGCAGAGAATATGCAGCCCCGCCTCGGCGCAGGTGATGGCGATGTCATGGTGCAACGGGTCGGGCGTGACGATTGTGACTGCGTCCAGATTCTCCTGCTCGATCATCTCCCGATAGTCGGTGTACGCTTTCATGCCGAACTCGGCCTGGCGCTCTTCCAGGAGCTGGTCGTTGAGATCCGCCGCGGCCACGAGTTGGGCGCTGCCGACGTATCCCAATTGACGAAAGGCGCGCAGATGGTTGAGGCCAAAAGTGCCGACGCCGATGACTCCGATACGTGCAGGCAAGGGTTTCCCTCCAGATTCATGGGCTGCTGACAGCCGAAACGCTCCCAGGGCCGCGTTGGGCCAAGGCATGGGACGACTTGCGTCTAGGACTCGTTGACTTCGCGGGCGGACACCCGGGAACCTCCAAGCAGCGGTGGCCCATTGTAGCCTGGCAAACAAGGGAGGTCCGGCGTAGCCGCCGGACCGTGCCGGCAAAGTGCGCCGGCGCAGGGACGGGGCACACTCAGGGCGAAGAACCTTGGAGAGACCCAGGCACTCGTGAGAGGGGCGGAGAAACATGGCAGTGGACGTTGTACGGCTCGAGGGTACACCTCAAGAGATGGGTCTGAAGCACGGTACGCAGCTTCAGGAGGGCGTAAGGGGGCTGACCGAGGAGCGGATCCGGCTGGTGCTGGAGACGCTGCACAAGGATTACCCGCACGTGACCAAGGCGGACCTGGTGGCGCTCGGAGAGGAGCACTTGAGGGCCCAGGAGGAGTACTCTGCGGCGGCCTACGAGGAGTTCCGCGCCATCGGCGAGGCGGCCGGGGTCCCCTTGGGTGAGCTGCTAATCGGGAACGGCTTCACGGACTTCTCGGATGTTGCAAAGCAGCGGCAGAGGGAGAGCCATGGCTGCACGGCCTTCACGGCCGGTGCGGAGGCGACCGCCGACGGGCGGACCTACGTGGGCCAAACCTGGGACATGCACGCCTCGGCGCGCCCCTTTGCGGTGCTCTTCGTTCGGCGGCCGGACGACGCTCCCCGGAGCCTGGTGTTCACGACAGCGGGGTGTCTTTCGCTCATCGGGATCAACGAATGCGGGGTTTGCGTGGGGAATAACAATCTGGTGCCAAATGATGCCCGCCCGGGCGTGATCTACTTGACGATGCTGCATGAGGCGTTGCGCCAGGAGACGGCGGCGGAGGCGCGGGATTGCCTCACTCGGGCGGCGCGCGCCTCGGGGCACAACTACTACGTTGCGGGACCCGAGGGCGAGCTGTGGGACATCGAGACGACCGCGACGGACCTAGAGATCATCGAGCCGGGGCGGGGCGTGTTCACCCACGCGAACCACTACCAATCGGACCGGCTCCAGGAGCAGTACGCGGCGGCTGAGCGCGGGGAGAACTCGGTGGAGAGGGAGCGCCGGTTGCGCGAGCTGCTGGACCAGAAATCCGGCCGGCTGACGGTGGAGCACATCACCAAGGCTCTGTCCTATCACCACGAGCGGCACAGCATCTGCCGGCATGGCGACTATTCGGCGACCTGCGGCGCGGTGATCATGTGTCCCGAGGGGCCGGAGATCTGGGCGACGGCGGGGTATCCGTGCCGGGAGGAAATGGTGCGCCTGGGGTTCGACTGAGCGAGAGGTAAGCGGGCCGGAGGTGTGCTACTGCGAGCGCGGCTTGCAGGGCGGCTTCACTCGCCCGCGTCAAGGAGGCTGTGATGAGTCCGACGAGCAGGACAGTTCTGTTGAATGCGCTGGCTCTCGCGGCGGTCCTGGTCGCAGGGGCGCCGGAGGCCTGGTCTGCCGCGGCCGCGACGCTCAAAGTAACCGCGACCGGCGCGCGGTTCGAGGTCTTCCTGAACGGGCAGATGCTCGGTACTGAGCGCGAAGCTGAACTCCAGCTTTCGGAGGGGCTCAACACGGTGGCCCTCGTGGCCGAGTCAACCGGGCCGGACAGCATGGTGGCGCCGGTGCTCACGATTGACGATCAGACACTGCCGGCGGACGAGCGATGGCTCGCGCTCGAGCACGAGCCGCCCGAGGGCTGGATGACCAGCGGCTCGGCGAAGGGCTGGGGCCACGCCAAACGTGTGGGCGAGGGGCTGTGGGCGGAAGCCCAGGCAGCCAAGGTCTATCTGCGGAGAGGCGTCTACGTCTCACCGGAGGGGCCGCGCTTCGCACCGAAGATGGCGAGGGTGTACATGCCGCGTGGGAGCGCGCAGTTGCTGAAGCCCTACCTGCCCAAGCCGGAGGGCCTGGACGTCAGGGGCTATCGGCTGGTGACGGTGGTGCCGACGGAGCTGGAGTTCGTCGCCGCGGACGGGACGGCGGGTAGCAAGCCGGCGGAAGTCACGCCGCGCGGAGAGGTGGGGGTCGGGGGGCGGAAGTACCGACGGTACGAGGCGAGGTATGCGCTCTATCCCGGCACGGGGCTGGAGCTGAACATGCGCTGGGGCGACGACGCCGGGGCGACCCTGGCGTACCAACCGGCGATCCAGGCCGGCGGGACCTTCGACTGGACGCACTTCAGACGAACCGTGACGGCGCCGACCGGCGCGCGCAGTGTGAAGCCGCTGATCATCAAATGGCAGCAGCGGGGCATCACGGGGACCTTCTGGGTGGACAACGTGGTGGTACGCGAGGAAGGGAGCGAGAAGAACCTACTTGCGGTCAGCACGTTTGATGAGCCGGTGTGGAAGCCGGGCGGGAGGATTGTGGCGGGAGAGGGCGTGAGCGGGTCCCAGTGCTGCAAGATCGTGAGCACGGAAAAGACGGCGGACCGGCAGCAGGCGCTCTGGGTCGGCAAGGATGCAGTGCCCGTCGTCGCAGGGCGAAAGTACATCATCGAGATGGACGCCAAGGCCGAGAACGTCGGCTCCCCGGACCAGAGGCCGAGGATGGCGGCCCTGTTTCGCACCGCCGAGGATGCCGCCGAGGGTGTGCAGCCGATCTTCACGTACTTCGAGGCGGAAGGCGACAGCGTGACGGAGGTTTGGCGCAGCGCAGAGCTGCAGATTCTGCCGCCGCTGAAGGGCATCCGACCGCGGCGGGCACGCATTTGCCCGTGCTACTACAGCAGCATGTTCGAGGCCCCGGAAGTGCAGGCGGCGTACGCGGACAATTGCTGGAATTCGGGGATCACGTGGACGTACGGGAGGACGGCGAACCGGGTGGCGGCCAAGCTGCTCCCCAAGGGCCTGCGAGTGATTCTCTCGATCCCCTACGAGCCCTGGCACGCGCCCCCGACGCGCCGAAACTTCCTGGAGGAGCATCCCGAGCTTTGCGCACAGGGCTTCAACGGCCAGCCGCTCAAGCACGTCATCTGCCCCACATGGCTGCAAACCCAGGGGCAGGACATCCTGGCAGGGCTGGAAGAGTACCTGCTCGGCCTGCTCAACGGCTCGCAGTACTTTGGCGCGAACTGGGACCTCGAGCAGCCGGTCGTGGA
>JALGUG010000118.1 GCA_029820995.1 Candidatus Zipacnadia bacterium | reverse complement strand
CGACTGCGATGTTCTCGCTTCCCCAGGTAAACTCGGCATCCGGAACGGGATTGTCGTCGGGGTCGAAGGCTGTAGCTACGACCTGCTGCGAAGCAAGAATGGCGCGGCTTGCCGGGGGTCGAGCAGCGCGCTGGTTGCTCTGTCGCTTTGCGGCCAACCGGAGGTGGACGAACGGCAGGAGCTGAACCTGTCGCTCGCCGGCGCCTTCTCCCGCTAGCCCTGGTCCCAGTCGGATTTAGTCGGGACCGATGACGACACCGCTGACATGCGCCGTGACGACTACTGTAGCCGAGCCGCTGATGCTGCTGGCGGTGTCAGTGGCGATGACCGTTCCCTTGCCGGCCCCAACGGCGGTGATTGTGGCGGTGCCTGAGCCGGCTAGCGCCTTGTCTCCTACGGTTTTCACGGTGAGGACCGAGGCGGGCACAGTTGCCCATGAGAAGGTCCGTCCGGGCATGGCGGAGCCGTACTGGTCATAGGCGGTGGCGGAGAAGACCTGATCGTCTCCGACCGTCATGCTGGCGGACGAGGGAATGACGCGGACGGTGGTCACAGTGCGCTGCGGCACAACGGTGAGCGTTGCCTGGCCGGTCTTGCCTGATTCGGTCTCGGTGGCGCTGATGGTCGTGCCGCCGATCTTGAGACACTGTGCGGCGCCGGTGGCGGAGGTGGCGGCAATGTCGGGTGCGCTGGAGACCCAGGTGAAGGTCTTGCCCGGGATGCTGTGGCCCAGATAGTCCACGGCGTCGGCGTGGAAGTTGACCGTCTCGCCGAGCGCACCGAAGGCGTGGCTGGGCGTGACGATGACCCGGTCTACCGCGCGCTCGGAAGTGACCTCGACGTTCGTGGTCGCCGTTTGGCCGTCGGCCTGAGCCTCGACCTGGGTCTGCCCTTCCTTGAGGCCGGTGACCTTGACCGAACCTCCGGTCACGGCGGCGGCCCCGAGCTGGAGGCTGCCGACAGCTTCAACCTGGGCGACCGTGGGATCGAGGGACCGCCAATTGATGGTCGTCGGGAAGGGGTCGCCGTACTGGTCCAGCGCGCCGGCGGAGAGCACGATACTGCCGCCGATCTTGAGCTGAACGTCGGCGAAGTCAATGACAAGCCGGCTGAGAGCCGGGGGCTGAGAGGTCACGGTCAGCGTGGCGTCGCCCGTGCAGCCGCTGGCGGTGTGCTGGGCGTGGATCTGCGTCTGTCCGTCGGCCACGCCGGTAGCGACGCCGCTTTGATTGACGCTGGCGACAGAGGTGTTGTCGGAGGACCAGTCGAGTGGCAAGCCGGGCATCGGGTTGTCGAACTGGTCGAAGGCCGTGGCCGTGAAGGTGACCTGCTGACCGACCTGCACGGTGGCGGTGGTAGGCTCGATCTCGATGCGTGTACAGACCGGCACCACCGTGACGTTGACCTGGGCGGCGCCCTGAACGCCGCTGGTGGGCTCAAGGGCGAAGATAGTGGTGGAGCCGCCACCGACGGCCAGGACTTGACCGTTCTGGTCCACGGTAGCAATGCCTGGAGCGGCGGAGCCCCAGTTGACTGTGGCGCCGGGGATGGCCTGCCCGTTCTGGTCGCGCACCTCGGCCGTGAGCTGGCCGGTCTCGCCGAGATTGAGGTTCAGGACGGCCGGCGTGACCAGAACGGTGGTAACGACCGGGCCCGGCGTCACGGTGATCAGGCAGGCGCCCTCAATGCCGGTGGGAAGGTGCACGGCGCGCACGAGGACCTGGCCGGACGCCACGCCGGTGACGAGGCCGGAGGGGCTGACGGCGGCGATGGCTGCATCGTCGCTCTGCCAGGTCAGCGGGGCCGGGAAGGGATCGCCGAACTGGTCATAGCCGGCAGCGGCCAACTGCACGGAGCCGCCAACCGCAATGTTGGCCGAGGGCGGAGTAACGACAACCGAGTCGAGGTGCGGGGGCTCGTTGACGATGACGACAGCGGTGTCGAACAGCCCGGTTATGGTCTCCGTGGCGCGAACCAAGGTCACGCCGGGTGCCACTGCCTGAACCCGGCCCTGTTGATTGACCGTGGCGATGCCGGGATCGTCGGTGGTCCAATTGAAGTCGGCGGTAAGAGGATCGCCATTCTGGTCGAGTGCCGCTACGGTAAAGTCGAAGGCGTCTCCGGGGTCGAGGTCGGCCTGGTCGGGCTCGATGCGGACCTCGCTGACCACGAGTACCTGAACGACCTGGAGCTGGCAGGTACCGACAATGCCGCTGGCATCCTCGGTAGCGCGGATGAGGGTGTGGCCGGGAGCAACGGCGGTGACGTGGCCGGCGGCGTCCACGGTGGCGACAGCGGGGTCATCGCTGGACCAGTGAAAGGTGGCGCCGAGCAAGATGTCGCCGTCTTCGTTGCGGGCTTCGGCCTGTAGATCGTAGCCGCCGCCCTCGTCGAGCGCCAGCGAGGGGGGCGAGACCAGGACCTGAAAGACCGTGCTCTCCAGTTCGATGGAGACGAAGGTTGTGGCGCCCGGACGGATGATTACCAGGGCGTGCTGCTGCGCCAAGGGGACGCCGGAGCCGTCAATGCTGGAGTGCGCGGTGACAACGAGCCGAGCCGGGCCGGCGCGAACGCCTGCGAACCGTGCGGTCTGGGTTCCGCCGGTCGGGCTGCGGCGGATGACGATGCGGGGCGCCAAAGGCCGGTTGGTGACCGGCGCAAGCAACTGAAGCGCAATGCTCGAGGTGCCGACCGGGATGACCCGGCTCTGTGCTCCGCCGGTGGCGTCAGTCGGTGGGAATGTGACCCTGACCGTGACGGTGCCCACGCCGCTGCCAGCAGCCGGCAGACTGCCTCCGCCGCCACTGCCGCCGCTACAGCCGATGATCACGAGGACGACAATAACAGCCGCGGTAGTCCAGAGTAAGCTTCGCACGGTTCCACCTGCCCTTGTGTGGTGCATGGTGTCAAACATGAGATATCACGGCGCAGACCGAAGCTGGTTTCATAATCGCAACGAGCAAAGGCAATCGCGCGTAAGGGCGGTCGTACCCCGTATCGTCGCGCCGAAAGGCGCGCCCACAATCAGCACGACCAGCGGACGATTGAATGGGCGCGATCACTTTTCCCCGAAGGTGTACGAGAAGCCGACGCCCAGATCAACGTCCTGATTGTGGACTTTTTCGACGATGAGCAGTCCGGTCCAGCGGTCGTCGAACTCCTTATACAGCCGCAGACTGACCTGGGAGTCGTACGAGCCGCGGTCGGCGAACTCGAGGAAGGCGTCGAGGCGATGATTTCGGTAGAGGCCGGGGAAGTACAGCCCCCAGGTGTGCAGGTCGTTGCCGAAGGCGTCCTCGCCGACCTCGCCGTAGGCCTGGAGGTGCCGCGGGACGAGCGGCAGGGAGAACTCGCCCGTGATGCCGGTGTTGCCCGGCCCGGAGACGTCAAGGACGTTGAGGCCCAGGACTACCGGGCCGACAGGGACGGCAACGCGGCCGTACCAGCCCTCGAAGTCGGGGTCGTTGTCGTACACCTCGGTGTTCCACAGATAGGCGAGGTCCACATCAGCGCGCCCGGCGGGCGGGGACCAAGTGACGCCGTCGCCGATGGTGAAGTTCATCAGCGTGCCGATCTCGCCGTTGTTGACGGGGCTCTTCAGGAAGCGCTGACGGCCCAGGCGCAGGTCGCCCCAGTGCTTGTCGCGCAGCGTGATGAAGGTGCCGGTGATCTGGCTTTCCCCGGCTTCGCGGAACTCAGTGCCGACGAGGCCCTCGACCTCGTAGTACACGCCGCGCGCCACGCCACGGGGTCGGAGTCGCACTCCGCCGCCCCACTCGCCTTCGGCGGCGATCACGTACGCATCGGCGCCGAAGTGGGTCTCGGATATTCGGGGCGAGCGGCCAGCCTTCTGCTGTTGCTCCACCTGGCTCAAGATGCCCTGGCCGATGAGCGTGGCGATGGCCCAGGCGGCGCCGGCCGAGTCGGGGCCGACGGAGGGAAGCTGGGCGGCGTTACGCACCTCGACGACCAGATCTCCGCGCTTGCTCGGTGGGAGGAAGTTGTGCCGGGCCTGCAAGATGCCGACGCGCTCAATGGCGAGGCGCTGCTCGCGGAGTCGGCGGGCGCGTTTGCCGACGAAGGCGGGACCGCTCAGTCCGGGATAAACACCGCCGAACCAGGGCTGTTCATGGGCGCCCGCGAACTTCTCGGGGGCGCCGAAGCCGCGCAAGAAGATGTCGCCGAGCACGCTGATGCGGGCCTCGTATCCCGGGCCGACCACGATGCGCTTGCCGGTGCGGGTGGTGATCTCGATGCTTCCGTCGTACGATTTCCAGACTTCGCCGCCCTGGCCGATTGTGGCCTCGATGCGGGTGCCGCGGATGGCTGCGGTGACCTGGGGGGAAGTGATTCTCATGGGCGAGCCCTTGACGAAGCTGCCGTATAGCTTGCCCCGGGTGATGTTGATCTCGCGGCCCGTGCCGGCGGCGACGCGGACGACCAACTCGGACAGCTCTCCCAGACGCACGAAGCTCTTGTCGGGGAAGCTGACCTGGGCCTTGGAGCGCCGGGCGGTCCGGACGCGGCTGCCGGCCTCGAGCAGTGTGCCGACCTTGGAGCGGGCCCATTTCTGCGTGCCGGCTAACCGGTGAGTGACATCAGCAATGACCGCGGCAATCTTGGCTCGGGTGGTCTGCTGCGCCGGCGTGGGGCCGGCCACGAGCAGTAGCGCGATGAGAGCAGCGGTCGCTGCTGTGGTGGTCGAGGTGCGAATCATGCCGTGTCCTCCTGTTCCGGCTGGGACTGAACGGCTGCCCGATCTGTGGACTCAGGCGGGGAGACCGTGTCGCCTGCCGGCCCGAGGGGCCGGTAGATCTGAAGCTCTTCAGCGCGACCGCGAACTGCAAAGGCCCCCAGCGATTCAGCGGCGATTGCTCCCTGTGTGGCTTCGAGAGTGGCACCGCTGATGAGGATCTCGGTGCTTAACTCCTTGTTGAGTTCCTCCAAGCGGGAGGCGACGCTGACCGTGTCGCCGATGTGGGTGTACTCGAGGCGCAGGACCGAACCGATATCCCCCGCGACCAGCTCGCCGGTGTGGACCCCGATGCGCATGTAGAGGGGCTCCCGACCGGCCCTGACCCGTTCGGCACGGAGCCGAGCCATTGCCTGTTGCATTTCCAGAGCGGCCCGGACAGCGTTCACGGCATGCTCCGGGTCGGGCTCCGGAGCACCGAATACGGCCATGATACCATCTCCGATGAACTTGTCAATAACCCCGCGGTGTTTGTGAATAACGGCGGTCATGCGCTCGAGGTACTCGTTGAGCATGCTCACCACCTCCTCGGGCGGCAGAGCATGGCACATGGTGGTAAAGCCGCGGAGGTCTGAGAAGAGCACCGTAGCTGTGAGACTGCGGCCCTGACCGGCGATCAGCTCGGGGTTGTGGATCAGAGCGTCCACGATGGCTTTGGGTGCCCGCTGAACCCAGGCGCTGCGGATGCGGCGGCGCTCGCGTTCGACCGTGGCCCAACTGTAGACGGTGGCGCCGACATAGGAGACGAGCAAGGCGAGCGTGGGCATCGTGGTCCAGAGCCAGACGCGGTGATGAATGAATAGCCGGTGTGCCAGGAGGCCCAGGGCAGCGGTCAAGGCAGCGACGCCGAAGGCCGCGCGTGTGGGGCGCAGAGCGATGGTGCCGACGGCGCCCAGCAGGCCGAATAGGCCGGCGAGCAGGGCTTGCCACAGAGGAGGGACGGGGCGCAGAAATGAGCCGCTGAGCAAGGTCTGGACGGCGTTGGCCTGGACTTCGACCCCCGGCATGTTGCCTGCCGCCTGGCCGGCGCCCTCCTGCTCCGAACCGCCCAGCGGAACAGGATAGTCATCGTGGGCCAGGGGATCGGTGGCGCCGACGAGGACGATCTTGTGGCGGAAGGCGGCGGGCGGGACGTGTTGGTGAAGCACCTGGTAGTAGGGATACATCGGGGTCGTGCTACGTGGCTGGCCCAGGAAGTTGATGAGCAGCGCATTGTCGCCATCCACGGGCCACTGGGCCACGTCCCATGAGATGCGGGCTGCAGGTATGGCGCGAGAGTACTGGCAGGCAACTTGTGTGGCAAACGAGGCGTAGAAGACGCCATGTAGCGGGCGGGCGACGTGGAAGCGGCGAACCACCTTGTCCGTGTCGCGGGGCAGGTTGACCGGCCCCCAGCGCGCGCCGGCCTGCTCGAACTCGTACAGTGGCAAGACGGGCTGGACCGTGGCATAGAGGTCGCGGCTTTTGGAGACGAAGTCGGCCGCCAGGACCACCCGGGGACCCCAGGGGCGGATCGCAGCGGCGAACCGAAGGTCGTCGGGGCCGGGCTCCGGGTAGGGCGCCATTTCGTCGGTCTCGGGGGCCGCAGTGGCTCCCGAGGGAAGATCGAACACGAGGTCGAAGCCGACCACAGCGGCTCCAGCATCGTGCAAGAAGTCGAGCAGGCGGGCATGGTCGGCGCGACTGATCTTCTGGGTGTTTAGTTCGCGCAGTGAGTCATTGTCAATGGCGATAATCACGATCTGTTGAGACGGCGGCAATGCGGCGCGGAAGCCGAAGTGGGCGTCGTAGAGCATCAGCTCCAGCATCTCCAGCCGACGAGAGCCGCGCCAGCCTTCGGCCACGTACATGTGGGCCCAGAGGCCAAGCAGGGCGCCCACGGCCGCGGCCATCGCCAGACGCGCGACTTGACGCCGGCGAGCGCCGGAGGTATGCAGGCCCTGGCGTTGAGTGGGAGGCGCAGTGGCCACGCGTGGATCACACTTCCCTGCAGACGGACCCAGGTCAGGCTAGCTCTTCTGCGGCAGTGGGGCTGGGTCCTTGTGGTGGCGGAAATGAGGGGCAGGAATCGGTGCACCAGCAAGGAACAGGAGCGGCGGGAAAGGACGCGAGGGACTGTAATCGTTTATGAGTATTGAGCCACAGCCGGACAGAGTGGAGTTGGGCAGCGCGAGCCACCGCGGGCAGGTGCGAGATCACAATGAGGATAGTCTGGTCGCGGCGGTGCCGGATCTCGGCCGGAATCCGTACGGAGTGGAGGCGGTGATAGCCGTCGCTGACGGGATCGGAGGGCATCTGGCGGGTGAAGTGGCGAGCCGGTTAGCTGCGGAGACGGTGATGGAAGTCTTCGCCCCACGGGAGGGGACGAAGCGGCGTCTGCGGCTATTGTCTGCGCCGCGGTGGGGCTTGAGGAAGGCC
Source organism: Candidatus Zipacnadia bacterium (assembly GCA_029820995.1). Lineage (GTDB taxonomy): Bacteria > Armatimonadota > Zipacnadia > JALGUG01 > JALGUG01 > JALGUG01. The sequence continues at coordinate 7,092 of JALGUG010000118.1, read as the reverse complement.
GTGAGTCTGGCCAATGCGCGGGTCTACGAGCGGTCCGAGCGTGAGGCGGCGTCGCGGCAGATGGGCACGACGCTGACCATCGTTCTGCTGCATCAGGGCCGATATGTGCTGGGGCACGTGGGTGACAGCCGGGCGTACTTGATCACGGAAAGCGCAATCAAGCAGGTCAGCGAAGACCACACGTGGGTGGCGGCGCAGGTGAGGGAGGGCGTGCTCACGGAGGAGGAGGCAGCGCAATCGCCCTTTCGGAACCAGATTGTGCGCTCGATCGGCGTGACGAAGCGGGTGCGGCCCGACGTTACCAGCGGAGAGATGCCCCCGGACGGGATCGTGCTGGTGTGTTCCGACGGGCTGACCGACATGGTCCCGGACGAGACCATCGGTGAGGTCCTGCACGGCTCGCGAGACCTGCAGACGGCGTGCGCGCAGCTTGTGGACCTGGCCAATGAGAACGGGGGACACGATAACATCACCGTGGTCGCGGCGCGGTACGTCGAACCGGAGTCGGGAGCAGCGTCGGAAGAGGCTGGGAGCCGGGCGGAGGAGGCGGATGAGCCGGAAGAGGCGGACCCGGCATGAGATACAGGTACATTCTGAGTTGCGATGTGTGAGCCCCGGCGGTTCGCCGGGGTGACTTAGCGAAGTGTGGAGCGCAGGAGGACGATTGCCATGGGGCGACCGGACCCCAAGAAGATGCCGAAAGTGCGGACGGAGCCTTTTCCCAGCAATCGCGACATCGGCGCGGAAGAGCTGGAACAGCTCCGTGAGGTGATCGAGAGCAAGCAGCTCAATCGCGGCGGAGGGACGAAGGCGAAGCAATTGGAGGAGGAGTTTGCGCAGTACATGGGCGCCAGGCACTGCACCGCCTCGACCTCGGGCACGGCGGCGATCCATGTGGCGCTGGGTGCGCTCAACCTCGAGCCGGGCAGCGAGGTGATCACTGCGCCGATCACGGACATGGGCACGGTGATCCCCATTCTGCTGCAAAACTGCGTGCCCGTGTTCGCGGACGTCGAGCACGACACGCTGAACATGGACCCGGACGATCTGAAGCGTCGGATCACCGACCGTACAAAAGCAATCATGCCGGTGCATCTGACGGGCAACCCGTGCGAGATGGATCCGATCATGGACCTGGCCCAGCAGCACAAGCTGTACGTGATCGAGGATTGCTCGCAAGCGTATGGGACCAAATACCATGGGCAGCAGGTAGGGCTCATCGGGGATATTGGGACGTTCAGCCTGCAGCAGAGCAAGCATATCACGACGGGCGACGGGGGCCTGACGGTCACGAACGACGACGAGCTGGGCGAGCGCTGCACGCTGTTCGCGAACAAGGGGTGGCCGAACTATGGGAAGGGCGACCGGGACTACGTGATGTTCGGGGTCAACTACCGGATGACCGAGCTGCAGGCGGCGGTGGCGCTGGCGCAGCTCAAGAAGCTCGACCATATCACGACGACGCGGTCGGCGCGGGGCAATCGGTTAACGGAGCTGATCTCGGACCTGCCGGGGATCACGCCGGCGGTGGTGCGGGAAGGGAACGTGCACACGTATTGGTACTACCCGCTGCTGATTGACCAGGAGAGGTTGGGTTGCACGACCGACGAGTTCGCCGCGGCGCTGCGGGCGACGGGGATCCCGGCCGGCGCGCACTATATCGGGCAGCCGATCTTCATGTACGACCTGCTGAGGGAGAAGCGTGTCTACGGGACCTCCAACTACCCCTGGTCGCTCCAGCCGCGGGGGCAGGAGGTCCGCTACGAGCAGGGCGAGTGCCCGCAGACCGAGGCGGCGCTGGACGATTTGATTGTGCTGCACGTGTACGAGTGGTACGGCGAGAAAGAGGTCGAGGATATGGCTGCGGGGATCAGGGCGGTGGTGGAGGCTTGTACGGCTTGAGGCGACAATGGCCCCACGACGGCAGGAGTGGGGGCTGAGGGACAGGAAGGGGCGCGATGGTAGGCTGTGGGCGTCGAAGGAGGAGGAGAAGGGCGACGGAATGAGCGAAAAGCAGAGGGGAGGCGCAGGTGATGCCGAAGTGGGAGTACGATGCCAAGGTGGTGGAGATCTCCAGGGAAGCCGTACAGAAAGAACTGGTGCAGGCGACGGAAGAGGGTTGGCAGTTGGTGTCGGTCGTGGTCGCGCCTTTCACGTACCAAGTGGCGATGGGCGCCACAACGGTCAAGCGCGACAGCTTCGTGCTATTCCTCAAGCGGCCCCTGGGGTCGGAGAAAGCGGAGGCCTAGATCGCGCCGTGGCCGGGTGGTGAGGTGGCGAAACGAGGCGCAGATTGTTCTTAACATAGGAGGGAGACAGGATGGCCCGGATTCCGATTGCACTGCAACTGTATTCGATCCGCGAGGACTGCAAGCAGGACCTGCCGGGGAGTCTTCAGGCAGTGGCGAAGATGGGGTATGAGGGGGTGGAGTTCGCCGGGTACTACGACCGGACCGCGGAAGAGCTGCGCAAGATGCTGGACGACCTGGGGCTGAAGGTCGCCGGGACACACATCGCGCTCGACACGCTGCTGGGCGACGAGCTGGAGCGCACGGTGGAGTTCAACCGCACCCTCGGCAACAAGTTCCTCATTGTGCCCGGTCTGGCGGAGGAGCGGCGCAACAGCAGAGCGGCCTGGCGGGACACGGCGGACGTGTTCAACGAGATCGCGAAGAGGTTGAAGCCGCATGGGATGAGGACCGGCTACCACAACCACCATATCGAGTTCACGCCGATGGAGGGCGAGCTGCCGTGGGACACCTTCTTTGGCCACACCAGCCCCGAGGTGGTCATGCAGCTTGACCTGGGCAATGCGCTGCACGGCGGCGCCGACCCGGTGCCCTTCCTGGAGCGCTACCCCGGCCGGGCGGCGACCGTGCACCTGAAGGAGTACTCGAAGACGAATGACAAGGCTGTAATCGGCGAGGGCGATGTGCGCTGGGAGGAAGTGTTCCGGCTATGTGAGAGCACGGGCGGGACCGAATGGTACATCGTCGAGCAGGAGAGCTACGCCCACCCGCCGCTGGAGTGCGTGGAGCTGTGCCTGAAGAAGCTGAAGGAGTGGGGGAAGTAAGGAAGGCGAAAGGATGAACGCGGAACGATGAGGGGGAAGGTAAGGGCCGAGCTGAGGCCTCGCCTCCGGCTCCCTCGCGGCCCCAACCCACCAAGCCGCTGCAGGAGAGGGGTTTGAGGCGAGACGGCACTGACGGAGGGATGATCGAATGGCCGATCGTTTGCGGTTCGGGCTGATTGGGAGCGGAAGCCAGGGGCGATATCTGTCGCAGGCGCTGGCGCTGACGGGGCAGGCCGACCTGGTCGCGTGCGCGGACCCGAACGAAGAGGCGGCCCAGAAGGCCGTCAGGGAGTGCGGCTACGAGACAGCGTACGCCGATGCGGAGGAGATGCTGGGACAAGAGGAGCTGGATGCCGTCATCGTGGCCACGACCCACGACCAGTTGCAGCCGGCGGCGATGGCGGCGGTGCGGGCGGGCAAGCACGCCTTCGTGGAGAAGCCGATGGCGCTGACCGCGGCGGACGGGAGGAAGTTGGTCGCGGAGGCGGACCGGGCCGGAGTTAAGTTGATGGTGGGGTATACGCTGCGGTTCATGCCCGAGAGGATCCTGCTGAAGAAGCTGCTCGACTCGGGCGCCATCGGCGATACCTGCCACGTCATCGCGGGTCAACTGATCGGGCACCTGGGCGGCTGGCTGGGCGATAGCGCCCGGGGCGGCGGGCCGCTGATGTACGTCGGCAGCCATGTGATTGACCAGGTCCTTTGGGTGGTGGGGCAGAGCGCTCGGCGAGTGTTTGCGGAGGTGGAACGGCCGTCCAAGGAGGACGTGGAGGCGGCGGCATCGCTGACGATCCAGTTTGAGGGCGGCGTGGTGGCTCAGGTGTGCACCTCCCAGAAGATGGGCGGGCGATATGGGTGGCTCGATGTGATCGGGTCGGGGGGGCGGCTGCGGTCCGAATGGGAGAGCAACGTGCTCTATATCGAGAGCAGGGAGTTCGACTCGTACCGGCACCCAACGGAGATCGAGGTGCCGGCGGACCCGTATCTGCCACCGGTGGTGGCGGAGCCGATTGTGAGTGTGACCGGGATCAAGTATGTCCGCATGTGGGCAGCCGAGATGACGGATTTCATCGGGGCGATTCGCGAGGATCGGCCGCCCGCGACCACAGGCGACGATGGAGTGCGGGTGCTGGAGATCATAGATGCGGTGTTCAAGTCGGGTCGCACGGGCCGGCCGGTGGGTCTGTGATGCGAGGTTGATGCCGGCAGCCGGGGTTGCGCTGCTCGCGGTGGTGGGCGGCTCGGTGCTGGGCGCCGGGGGGGAGGGAGGCGCGCGGATGCAGGAGCTCGTCCCGCCGGAGGTTCACGGCTGGAAGGCCGACGGAAAGGACGAGAGCTTCGACCGGGAGAGGCTGCACAAGTATATTGACGGTGCCGCGGAGGTGTACCTGACCTACGGGTTTCGCGAGGTGTTCGTCCGCCGGTATGTGAAGGCCGAAACCAAGCCGATCGTGGTGGAGATCTACGATATGGGCTCCTCGGCGGACGCGTACGGGATCTTCAGCTTCGAGCGCGAGGTCGAGGAGCGGGAGATCGGGCAGGGGTCGGAGTACGCGGCGGGTTGGCTGCGGTTCTGGAAGGGGCGGTACTATGTGTCGGTGCTGGCCTACCCTGAGACGCCGGCCGGGAAGGCGGCAGTGCTGGACCTGGGCCGGCGGATCGCCGGGGCGATCAAGCGGGAGGGGCCCGCGCCGCAACTACTGGACTATCTGCCCAGGAGCGGCCTGATCGCCGATAGCGTGCGGTACTTCCATCAGCACCCCTGCCTGAACTACCATTACTTTGTGGCTGAGAAGAACATCCTGAACCTGGACCGCCGGACCGAGGGCGTGCTGGCGCGCTATCGGCGCGATGAGGAGAAGCCCTACCTTCTGCTGATCCGATACCCGCGGGCCGACAAGGCCGCGGCGGCGCTGAAGAGCTTCGCGGAGGCCTATATGCCGGAGGCGAAAGAGAGCGGGATCATCCGGCTGGAGAACGGAAAGTGGACGGCGTCAGCGGCGCAGGGGGAGTTCGTGGTAGCGGTATTCGATGTGCCGAGGAAGGGGACAGCGGAGGAATTGCTGGACGATACACTGCGTGGGCTGGGAGGGAAGAGGGATGAGTGACAGCGAGCGAAGGATCACGCGGCGGGATTTCATGCGAGGCGTGGGTCTGGGGGCACTGGCCGCGGCAGCCGGGCTGGAGGCAAGCGCGCAGGGCGAGGGCGCCCGGAAGGCGAGGGTGGTTCTGATCCGGGATGAGAGCGCGGTGGACTCAGAGAGCCGCGTCAACGCCGAGGTGGTGCAGCGGATGCTCGACCAGGGCGTGGCGAAACTGCTGGGGGCCAACGAGGCGGCGGCTGCCTGGAAGGAACTGGTGAAGCCGACGGACCGGGTGGGCATCAAGACCAACGTCTGGCGTCCGCTGCGGACGCCGCCGGAAGTCGAGCAGGCGATCAAGAAGGGCATGATGAGTGCCGGCGTGTCGGCGGGCAAGATTGCCATTGATGACCGCGGCGCGCGGCGCACGCTGGCCAACTGCACGGCGCTGATCAACGTGCGGCCGCTGCGGACCCACCATTGGGCCGGCATTGGCGGATGCCTCAAGAACATGATCATGTTCGTGCCCCGACCGGTGGAGTACCACCACGACTCATGCGCCGATCTGGGTGCAATGTGGAAGCTGCCGGGGATCAAGGGTAAGGTCAAGCTGAATGTGCTTGTGGTGCTGACGCCTCAGTTCCACGGGCGCGGGCCGCACAACTTCGACCCGAGGTACGTCTGGCCGTACAAGGGCCTCCTGCTCTCGCAGGACCCGGTGGCCGTGGACGCGGTCGGGGTCAAGCTGCTGCAAGTAAAGCGGCGGCTGTACTTCGGCGAGGAGCGCGGACCAAGCACGTCAACGTCGCCGACACGAAACACGGGATCGGCGTGGCCGACCTGAAGCGGATCGAGCTAATCAAGCTGGGGTGGGCGGAGGACGTCTTGATTTGAGGAGGCGGGCGGGCCATTGGGCCTTGGAGGCGGACGACCTTGGGCCGGTAAACTCAGCGACCAAGGACAATCGCGCCTGAAGGCGCTCTATGGTTATCCTACGAGGGTTATGAAACAACATCTGGTCCGCCCGTTCCGCCGCCGGCCCCGGAACCCGTCTTCGCCAAGAAGGGGTCGGAGTTGGAGGCGGTGGACGCCGCGTGGCGCGAGAAAGGAAGATAACTATGCTATGATATTACGGTTACTTCGTCATATAACTCGGGAAACTTATCTTGGCGAAGTCGGAATTTTGTACCATGGTTATGACCCGTTCTTGCGTCAAAATCGATTAGAATAAAGCCTTTCTCAATGGCACTAATGAACTTCTCCAATGAAAACCTTTGAAGCATCAAAATATCGCAATAGTGATAATATTCTTTTCTTCCTTCCCGCTTGACCTTCGCTCGAACGTAAAAACAGTTTAACAGCTTTGTGCCTGCCTTATGGAACAAGTCATCAAACCCCCAGTACGGTTGTGGAGACAGTTCACCAAGTCCGACGCGTTGCCTTACCGTCTCCAGCCACGCTTTGTGCGGGACATCTACCTTGGTGGCGTCGAAAGAAACGATAACCTTCCTGTTCTGCCTATCAACCACTATGCCGAATCCTCTGTCAGTTCTCGAAAGAGCATTTATTGTTTGCCGGAAACTCATCTCTGTTTCAGGGTATCGAGTTCCTGCTTGTTCATGGGGCCAACCGTACTTGGGCAATAAGATACTAGGCACAAACCTCACTGCTCGAGGTGAAGGCTCCATGTGGAATAATGTCGTGAGAGAACTCGTGTCCATTCTTTGGCATTTCAGTTCCCATTCGGCAGCATTAGGTATTGGCAGGTTGTTTTCTGATATACCTAACAAATCCTCAAGGGTATTGCCTACGCCTCCATCATTTCCCGGCCTCGCATTTGGAACCCACGCCATCGCACGAATTTCCGTAAGGGCTTTTATTAGATCTTCCTTACTTACGATCTTCATCAATCTCTGGCTCCTTTTTTGCGCTAACGGG
>JALGUG010000427.1 GCA_029820995.1 Candidatus Zipacnadia bacterium | reverse complement strand
TTCGGCGTCGAACCACAGTGCGGCGTAGATTGCAGCCACAATCTCACCCCTGGATGCGCCCGGCTATTGCTTCTTTGGGAACTTCAACTTGAGCGGCGGCCACCGAGCCCCGGCTATGGTTTGGCCCTCGGCGTGCAACCAGCCCGCGGGAGTGCTGTACGTCTTCTGGTCGTACGGCGTGTGGCACCACCGACCGTCCTTGAGCTGCACGGCCAGGGCGAGGCCGCGCACCTTGAAGCAATCGCCGGTGGGATTGGTGAGCGTCAGCTCGTTTTGGATGCGAAGCGCCAACCGAGCGGGCTCCGGGAGGTCGAGGATGACCTCCTGCCAGGCGTCCAACCTCCCTTTGTTGACCGGCAGGTTCCCCAGCGGCACACCGTTGAGCGACATCGGCTTATTCTCGTACTGATCGCCGTTCACTCCGAAGACCTCCAAGCGCAGCTTGGCGGCCCTGGTCTGTCGCAGGTCCTGCTCGCTGATCGCCACGGGTAGCAACCCCTTGCCCACCTCAACCTGCTGTTCGGCGAGAACGGGCGTCGTGTGTCGCTCCAGCTCGGCGTGCACGGGCTGGGGCAGAGGCCGGCGACCGGCGCCCTTCACGTTGATGAAGTCGGCGTGCAGCCGACGCTGCCACAAAAGCCACGCGCTCAAGCGGAAGGACTTCTGCTCAAAGGGTCCTTTGGCACCGGCTCGCCACGTCGCTTTCACATGTTTGAGCCCAGGGCTTTCAAGCGGGATGCGATAGGCGCTCCAGCCCTCGCCGTGCACCCGTTGAGGAGCGACTTCGTGTCCAGCGAGAAGCACCTGGGATGGCGCCGAGGTCTGCTTGCCGCCCTGCTGAAGGAGCACGAGTTCCGCCGCCTGTGCGCCCGCGGGAAGCTCCACGGCGGCCGTGAGCGTCACCTCGGCGCCCTGGGTGAGTTTGGCCTTCGGGACTCGTGCGGGGGGCCCGGCTGCGGGCTGGTAGACCTTCAGTCGTGCGGTGCGCTCGTCGCGCTCAATGAGTTCATATCGGTTGCCGGCCGTCTGTACCGTCTCGGGGCCCAGGCGCCCCTTCTCACCCACCTCCAGCACCATGAACATCCAACTGGGCAGATCGAGCTCGATGGTCTGACGACCCTCCAGGCTGTCGAGGAGCGTCTGCCGATAAGGGTAGATGACTTCGACCGCGAGCTTCGAGCCGCCCTGCTTCAGGCCCATCTCCCGGTACTCGATCGGCACCTCGACCCGCTGCGGCTTGAGGCCGGGGTTGCGGACGGCGATGACGCCTCGCGGCGGCCCTGCGCCCCAGGAGGCGAAGCCGTAGGCCTCGCCCTTAATCGGGCAGCCCAGGATCATGTGGGACCGGACAAAGATGTCGGTATGCGATTCGGCCCACTGGAGCGCCTTGCCCAGGATGTTCCACTGCTCGTCCGTGAGGATTTCGGGCGTGATGTAGAGCTCCTTGAGCATGACTCCACGGGCCAGGTAAAGCACCGCATTGTCGGCCCAATCCTGCAAGGCTTCATTCCGCCCGCCGAGGCGATTGAGCTTGCCGTAGATCATGCCGTGGGTCATCAGCGCCGACAAGGGGAACTGCGCTTGCTCCCGGGCGAAGCGATACCACAGGTGGGTATCGCGATAGGTCATGGCCCACTGGCGCGGCGCGAAGGCTGGAACGCTGCGCACGTAGCCGAAGTCCGAGGCCGCCATCCAGATCGTGTCGGCATGCTGGAGCCACCAGGGCGACAGCCACATGCCGGAGGTGACGTTGAGGAAGATGTCGGGCTGGAGCTCGCGCTCGTACTTCAGGAGTGCCAGCTCGGCGTCCAGGTTGGCCTCGAAGCTGTGCCGGTCGTCGGGCAAGTGCCCGTGGCCCTCGCCCCGGCAGCGATACCAGTTGAAGTCGTGCTTGAAGTACCGCAGGTCGCCTTCGCGGATCCGCTGCTTGATGACCTCGCGGATCTTGGCGTTGTACTTGGGCGCGCTCAGGCAGTAGTAACGCCCTCCGGGCGGCGTTTCGTAGCCCTGCTGGCGCCCCCAGTCCTGGTTGAGGTTGGTGCCGTTGAGGGGCATCCAGAGCCCGAGGGCACTGCCATTCGCCTGCAAGTGGCGGCTCAGCGGAGCAAAGCCGTCGGGGAGGATCGTGCGGTCAACTTGCCAGATGGAGTTCCGGTCTTGCCAGCCGTCATCGGGCACGAAGGCGCCGAGCTTGAGCCCGTACGGGTCGAGCAATCGCGCTTTGAGGAGGTCAAAGGTGCGAGCGAAGTTCTCCGTGCTCATTTCTTTGTGGCGAATGTCATACCAACTATTGTACTGGATCAGCGACCGGGGCGGCAGTCGGATCGCCTCGTAGTACGAGCGGAAAGCCCGCCGCACGTCGCCCTGGGCAGCGACCCCCCAGACGGCGGTTTTGGTGCGCACGGCGTCGGGACCCCATGGTCGCCCCGGATAATGCCGCAGGGAGAGCACGCCGTCGTGGCATTCGTTGACCCCCCCCGGGTATTCGAGGCCCCAGAACATCTGGTTGTCCACAAAGACCGGCTGGCCGCGCCCGCCGAGCTCCGACTGCCCGTCGAAGGC
>JALGUG010000426.1 GCA_029820995.1 Candidatus Zipacnadia bacterium | reverse complement strand
CGTTCGAGGAGGCGGCTAGCATGATAACCCGAGAGCGAAGTTGGCCCATGTTGGCGGTGCTGGTGTTGATGCTGACCGCGGCGGGCGGCTGGGCGCAGTTGCCGATGAAGAAGTTCTCGTATCACGAGGGCTTCGAGGAGCGGGACCCGGTGGTTCCCTGGGTCAGCAACGGGAAGTTCAAGGTGAACTTCAAGGGTCTCACGGATGAGCAGGCCTTTGAGGGGCAGAAGTGCTTCAAGCTGGACGTGACGCTGCTGAGTGGGAGCTATCACTACTGGTCGGCGCCGGTCAAGGTGGCCTGCGGCGGGAAGCTGAAATTCAGTGCCCGGCTGATGCTGGGCGAGGGCACCAACACGCGAGCGCAAGTGGGGCTGAACTTCCAGTTTCCGCCCACCAGTCACAGCGGCTGCAGCAGTCGCGAGGGCCCGGACAAGCCGACGGGGGAGTGGAAGCTGGTGGAGTTCGATGTGACGAATGTCGGGCTCGCGGACGCGGAGGGAGTCATATCCCGCTATACGGCGACGGCGCGGGCCGATGAGGTGGGCGTGTACGTGGATCGGTGGGGGATCTTCATCTACGGCGGCCAGGGCAAGCGGGCCGTGGTGTACGTGGATGATGTGCGGATCGAGGGCGAGGCGCCGGAGGAGGCGGCCTATCAGGCGGACATCAAGCGGCGCTGGGCCAAGGGACAGGAGAGGCTGCAGGCACGGATTCGGGGCTGGCGGGAGCAGTTGCGCAAGGCGGAGGACGCGCTGGGCAAGGTGGCGGCACTGCCGGCGGCTGCTCAACCGGCGCTGGAGGCGGCTCAGGAGAGCGCAGCGGAGGCCAAGAAGCTGATCGAGCAGTTGGCGAAGCGGGGCTACGGATCGGCCACGGAGCTGACTCAACTGGAGGGGTATCTGGAATTGCTGGCCTACGCGCCGGGTAGTCTGGCGGCGTTGGCGCAAGGGGCCAAGACGGCGCAGCCGTACATCGTCTACGTGCCGCGGGCGATTTCCAACCAGCGGATCAGGACCAACGAGTTCCCGGTGCCGGCACGGATCGGCGACGAGGTAAGGCTGAGCGCGTGCCGGGGGGAGTATGAGTCGGCGTCGCTGGCGCTGTATGCTCTCACGGACGTGAAGAGTCTGCTGGTGTCGGCGACGGACCTCAGGGGGCCGGGCACGATCCCGCGCGAGGCGGTGGACATCTCAGTGGTCAAGTGCTGGTGGCAGGCGGGGTTCGGGATCGGCGACCGGACGCACACGACGCTGGCGCCGGAGCTGCTGCTGAAGGACGACCGGCTGGTGCGGGTGGACCTGGAAAAGCGGGAAAACTACGTGCGCAGCACCGCGAAGGACGGGACGGAGACGTACCTGTTGGCCAGCGGGAAGACGAGCGAGAACCTGAAGGAGCTGCGGCCCGTGGACGCCGAGACGCTGCAGCCCTTCGACCTGCCGGCCAAGCAGGTGAAGCAGGTCTGGCTGACGGTGCACGTGCCGGAGGACGCGAAGCCGGGCGAGTACGAGGGGCGGCTGAACCTCACGACGAGCGGCAAGACGAAGGAGATCCCGCTGCGGGTAACCGTGCATCCCTTTGAGCTGGAGCCCACGCCGCTGACGTACTCGATCTACTATCGGGGGAAGCTGGCGGCGGAGGGCTCGATCTCTTCGGAGGCCAAGTCGGAGGAGCAGTATCTGGCCGAGATGCGCGACCTGGCGTCCCACGGAGTGCTGTATCCGACGATCTACCAGGGGTACAGCGAGGACCTGCTGCCGCGTGCGCTGGAGCTGCGGCGACAGGCGGGCCTGCCGGCGGGGAAGATGTTCACGCTCGGCATCAGCAGCGGCGCGCCGACCACGGCGGAGGCCCTGGCGCGGCTGAAGCAGGGCGTGCAGAGCTGGATCGCGATGGGCAAGCGGTTCGGATACGAGGAAGTGCATGTGTACGGGATTGACGAGGCCCGAGGCGAGCGGCTGAAGGCCCAACGGGCGGCCTGGCAAGCGGTACACGAGGCGGGTGCGAAGATGTTTGTGGCCTGCTACAAGGGCACGTTCGAGGCGATGGGGGACCTGCTGGATGTGGCGGTGCTGGCGGGTCGGCCCAACCCGGAGGAGGCGAAGAAGTACCACGGCATCGGGCACCAGGCGTTCTGCTACGCGTACCCGCAGGTCGGCAACGAAGAGCCGGAGACCTATCGGCGCAATTTCGGCCTGGTGCTGTGGCAGGCCGGGTTCGACGGGGCGATGGACTACGCCTATCAGCACTCGTTCGGCCACATCTGGAACGACTTCGACCACAACCACTACCGCGATCACAACTTCACGTACCCGACGGTGAACGGGATCGTGGACACGGTGCAATGGGAGGGCTTCCGGGAGGCGGTGGACGACACGCGGTACGTGGCGACGCTGCTGAAGGCAATCAAGGAGGCGCCCAAGGAGAAGGCGGCTGCGGCGAAGGAGGCGCAGGCGTGGCTGGACGGGCTGGACCCGTCGGGGGACCTGTACGAGATCCGGGCGCAGATGGTGGAGTGGATCAAGAGGCTCAAGTAGCCCGTACGGGCCGGATACTTCGCGCGTCTCGCCTC
>JALGUG010000425.1 GCA_029820995.1 Candidatus Zipacnadia bacterium | reverse complement strand
AGGAGCGGATTCGCAAGTCGCATATGCTGCGGATTCAGCTCGAACCCTTGGGGGTGGCTGTGGTGTCCCTGCGGTTCGTCGGCCCCTATCCGACCTGGCTCGAACGCATCCGGGTTCGGTAGGCGGTGGTTCAAGCCAGTCCCCTCGGCCCCAGTCGAGCCCGAGCGGCCCGGGCGCCCTCCCGGGCTGCGTCAGCGTACGGCGAGTTGGGCCGCTGGCGTAGCAGAGCCTCGAAGATCTGGTAGGCGCGCCGAGGATCGGCCAGGTGCTCCAGGAACAGGTGTCCCGCTCGCACAGCCGCCTGCTCCGCTTCGGGCAAACGCCCATGCGCGCGCACCAGGCTCTCCAGCACGTACGCCGCCTGCACGTACTCACCATGCCGCTCCAACTCAGAGGCAGCCCGCAGATAGCTGGGCGCCGGCAGTCGGTGGGTCGCCGGGTGGTAGCGGAAGAGCTGCAGGCAGGTTGCCGCGGCCAGACTGGCGTCGCCCGCGGCCTCGGCCAGCCGGATCGCCTCCACATATTCCGGCACCGCGCGCCGCCCCCGGTGCGTCAAGTCATAGGCCAGGGCCAGCTTGAAGTGGGCGTCCACGTTCTCGGGCTCCTCCAGCACTAACTGCTCGAAGCAGGCCGCCGCGCGCCGCCATTCCCCCTCGCGGAAGAAGGCATAGGCGTCGCTCTCCGCGTACATGTCCACGGCCTCTTCGCGCAGTCCCAGGGCCAGGCCGAGCAGACATCCGAAGGCAAAGCCGCCGACATGCGCCCAGTTGGCCACGCCCCCCGCAGTCGCTTCGCCGGCGTGCCCGAGGTTTAGCAGTCCCTGAACGAGGTCCCACAGAAACCATGCGGGCAGCGCCCACAGCGAGGTGACGAGCACGGTGCCGGCTCGGCCCAGCAGCCCGAACAGCGAGGCCAGCCAGAAGACCTTGATCCGGGTGCGATAGAACCGGATCAGGAACACGCCCAGCACCGCCGCGATAGCGCCCGAAGCACCGAGCACCGGCACCTCCAGGTCCGCGGGCGAAAGGGCGTAGGCGAACCCCACGTGGCTCAGCATCGCCGCGGCGTGGCCCGACAGGTACGCCACCAGAAACAGCACCGGTCCGAGGGCATCCTCCACGTTCCGCCCGAAGATGAACAGGAACAGCATATTGCCCGCCAGATGCATGGGCAGGGGCGAATCGTGAAAAAAGGCGTTGGTCAGTAGGGAGTGCCAGCGCAGATCCTCCGGCGTCAGCCCGCCCCATTCCAGGAACGACCTTACTCCCTTGAGGCCGGCGCCCACCAGCACCGCCAGTGACACGAGGTACACGGCTGTGTTGAGGCCGATCAGCGCGTAAGTCGCGTACGGCGGCCGGCGCAGCGGCCGTGTGGTGCCATAGGGAACGATCAGCAACATGTCGCAGCCTCAAGATGCCTCGGATTCCGCCGAAGATTATACCACCGGGAACACACAGGAGGAAGACCTTTGCGGGCGTGCGGCCTTGCCGCGGTGGTATTGTGCCTCCTGGTGCTGGGCGGCTGCGGTCACCCATCGGAGACCACGGGCGGGAGCTCGAGACCCGCCGCTCGCCCGCCCACAGCGCCGGCACCAGGAGCGCCCGCACACCACGCCGCCGCGCCGAAAGCGCCACGCCCGACACAGTTGAACCTCGGCCCGTGTCGGATCGCCGTGCCCCCCGGCTGGACCGGCGAGAAGGAGACGGCGGAGCAGAACGTCTTGGGAGTGCTGCACGGCCCACCGGCGGAAGGCCGACGGCCGACCATCGTGGTCTGCCGGTTCGAGGCCCCGGAGCGCACTTCGGGAGCCGCGGCCGCACGGGCACTGGCCGAGGGCGCGGCCTCCCAGGCCAACAGCCGCCGGGAAGAGCTGCTCGCCTTGCGGCAGATGAGCCTCTGCGGGCGGGCGGCCTACCGGCTCGACACCAGGTCGAAGCACTGGAACCTGAGTTCGTATTTTGCGGTCGCCAACGGCCAGGCCTTCGGGATCATCTGCGCCGCGCCCCGCGTCGAGGGCCGAGACTACGATGCCGCCTTCCAATACGCGCTCCAGGGCCTCGTGTTCTTCGAGCTGCGAGGTCGCGCGTAAACGCGCTCTATGTTATCCTACAGGGCGGGAAGAGGCATGGCTTTGCCGGTACGAGCGGCTCCAATCGCGACGGCTCAGGCCCGAAAGGTCTGCAACTCCAGCTCGCGGTCCAGGTGCCGCTCCATGCTCAGCTCAAGGCCCGCAAAGCCCGCCGCCTCAAAGGCCCGGACCTTGGCCGCATCATCGGGACAGACGCGCGCGACCAGCGGTCCGGCCTCCTCCCGGCGCGACGCCTCGAGCAGGCTCGTCATCACGGCCTCGCTCAGAGAGTATACGTCCACCCAAATGCCCTCGCGGCCCGCCTTGACCATTCCCACGCCAATCGGCCGCTCGTTGAGCCGCGCAACGAAGACCTCACCCTGCCCCCAATCAAAGAGCATGGAGACGAACCGGCGGCGGCCGAGCAGTCCTGCGGGATAGAGCCGCGAGGCGACCTGCGGGCGGTTCAGCAGGTAGTCCAGGGCGATGTAGTCGCGATACTCCACGGGC
>JALGUG010000117.1 GCA_029820995.1 Candidatus Zipacnadia bacterium | reverse complement strand
CCTCTCCGGAAGATCGCTCCGATCAGCCGGACAAGGAAGCGGGACGCCGAGCTCGCCTCCACCCAAGGGAAGCGCCACAGCACCGCGCTGGAAGGAGCACACCTGCCGGCGGGGGAAGGTGACCTCATCTGAAGGCGGTGTGACGTGAGGCGCTCGCCGACACGATCGAATGGCAGATACCGGAGGCCTCCGGATGTCCGAGCTCACTTTTCTTCCGCATCCGTCCGTCGCTGAGATCGAGGCCGGCCTACGCCGCTGGGAAGAGCGCTTCCCGGATCGGCTCAAGGTGATCGAGTTCGGGCGGACCGCTCAGGACTACCCGCTGCTGTGCGCCCGGATCAGCGACCAAGCTGTACCGGATGACGATAAGCAGATCGTCCTGTTCACAGCGACCCACGCGGGGCCGGAGTTCAACTCGTGCACCGGGCTGCTGCGGACCGCAAAGTGGCTGCTGGGTGACGAGGGGTCGGCGCCGGAGCTGCGCCGGAAGGTCATCACGCTAATCTGCCCCTGTGTCAACCCGGACGGCTATGAGATCGCCGAGCAAGACCCCAAACGGGGTTGGTCCAACTCACTGGGCGGGAACCCGTGCATGGGATTCTATAGCTGGGAGGGAGTTCGCAGGCCGGAGCAGAACCCGGAGGCGGTGGCCCTGGTGGGCCTGATGGATGACTACTGCCCGGATGTTCACGTGGACGTTCACGGGGTGCGCTATGCCGAGCAGGCGATGTGGGATACCACGGGCTGGTCCTGGGGCTCCAGCCTGGCGCGGCCCTATTGCCGACGACTCGTCCACGAAATGGACTATGCGGCGGATGCCGAGGGGTTCTTCCCGATCTTCCCCGAGGACGCGTCGGGCCGACTGCGCGTGACGCACGAACTCGACGGCGCGCGCGACCATTTCTATCGCGCCCCACCTCAGATCAGCGCTGCCGTTTTCTCCACGCACCGCTATCACACAATCGCCTTCCACATCGAGTCCGGCTACGATGAGAGCACTCTCGTGCGACTGCGGCGCTGCCTGGAGCTGGGAACCGTGCGCTGGCGAGGGGAGCTTTACACCGGCTATCCCACCGGGCAAGTCGGCGGGTGGGTGTCCATGACCGTGGCCGCCTGGGGCGAGACGGCCGCCGAGCGGCGGCGTAGCCGCGTGGAACTGTGGCGCAAGACCAACCAGTTCGCCTACGGGTGCGGCCATCCCGAGCCGGCCCGCGGGCTGATGCTCGCCTTCTGTGCAACCACACCGGCGGGCATCAAACGGTTCCTGGACCCCGGGGGCGTGCCAAGCATTGACGGAGAGGGGCCCCATCTGGACGTTCTGATGCGACGCCTGCGGCAGGAGCGGCGCTTCGACGCCGAGGCTATTGCCGCCTATCTGGAGGCGACGCCCTCAACTCACGCCGGTACGAAGTACCCCGAGGAACCGGCGAAGTCGAGCGAGCCGCCACAGAACGGCCTGGCGCTGCGGCTGCACATTCCCTACGCGGACGCCACGATCCAGGAGGTCCGGCTCGACGGGCACCTCATTCGGCCCTCGGCCCGGCGCGGCTACCAGGCCTGGGGCCGGCCGGGCACGACTCTTCAGGTGAACATCCCGCCCGGCGAGGTTGAGGAGTTCCACGTCGTCACGTGTCGCTACGAGACCAAGACCGAGCGGCGCCCAGGCTTTACGCCGGAAGACTGGGAGTTCGGACCATGATTGGGGGCTGGCACATGAGACCGGTCATTGTCGTTCTCGTGCTTGTTGCCTTGGCGGCGGGAACGGGCTCCGCTGCGGTTAAGCGCCGTGGGGACGCGATCGTCCTGTCGGGTGACACGTACGCGGTCACGATCAGCGCGGACAACGGCTCGATGCGCTCGGTCAGCCAGGCCGGGAAGACCGGCTCCATCGTCCGCAGCGGCGAGGCGGGGCTGTGGCAGGTCCGCTGCCGAGACGGGAGCGTGATCAAGGCCGCCGACTTCAGCGCCGATTCGACGACGCGCTCATTCACTTGCGAGGTGGATGCCGCACGCAATGCCGTGCGTCTGGTCTTCCGCAGCGCGCAGATTACAGTCACGGTCACTGCGACCGGCCGGTCGGGTAGCGTGGAGTTCGGGGGCGAGGTCGCGCCGCGAGAGAAGACCGTGCTGGATTTCGCGCTGCCCGCGCGCCTGCGGTTTGACCCGGACCGGCTCGAGCGTTTCATCTCGCCAATGAACGGCAACGAGTCCGTCGGCGCGGCATTCCAGAGCAGCTTTTTCCGGCGTCAGCCGCAGGACAAGCCAACGGCGTGGCGGATGCATTCGGTCGGTTCGGCGGGGTATGAGAGCCTCTACGGCGGCCCGCTGGACCAGCGGGCGGACCGGGACCCGCCCACGACGCTGACGGTCACCGCTGCGGGTCGGGACTGGCTCGGCGCGGCGTTGGCCGGTCGCCTGGAGGGCACGCGCGCCGTGGTGAACCGGCCGCCGAGGGGGGAGCAGGCGGAACTCACGCTCGTGGACTCACCGAATGGCCCGTACTTTTCCGCAAACCATCTCGGCGGGAAGGGGCTGCTGTGGCGGCTGGGCGGGCTCGTTGGCGACCAGGAGCAGCGTAACGCGGCCGACATGGTCATCGCCGTCATCGAGAAGCTGGCAGCCTCTGCAGCCGCGAGTCGCAAGAAGTTGGGACTGGTGCGGCTCAAACACGGTCCCCAGGTGGGCGGATGGGCCGGCGTCCGCGTCAGCGACTGGCTCGCACGGCTCACGAGCTCCAAGGCCGCGCGGGCACAGAAGGCGGAAGTGGTCGAGCTCACCACGCCGGGCGAGATGATGAGGGCACTGGAAGCCGGCGACTTCATCGCGATTCTCAACCCGTACGGCGAGGGCACACCAGTGGTCAAAGAAGGCGGGATGGGGGCGACGGTGGAGGCCATCGGGCAATACGTCCGGGCCGGGGGCAACTGGTTCGAGGTCGGCGGCTATCCCTTCTACTACGAGCTGCTGCCCGTTCGCTACCTGAGGTATGGAACGCTATATCCCGCCGGTTTTGCCGACTTCTTCCATCTCGATACCCAGGCGGGCACGGCGTCCATCTACCGAGTGCAGCCTCGAGCCTGGCCGCCGTGGGAGGGTGCCAAAGATCCCCAGGCGATCTTCGTTCCCGGACGGTTGGCTTGCGGGGGCGATGAACAGGGCGGCTACTGTGATCGGCCTTTTGGGACCTTCGTGGAGCCGGGGCAGACCTGGCAGGCGCCCACGGTTCGATTGGCCGTCGGGCGCTCGGCCGCTGAAAGCCTGCAGGCCTACTGCCAGGCGAACGCAATCAAGCGGCGGCTGGAGGACAAGATGGCGCCCGAAGTCCTTGAGAAATTTAGGCGGGCCGTCCTCGTGTACTATGGTGGCAATTGCCGGGAGAAGCTGGAGAACCTGGAACGGTTGCCGGTGCCGACGCTGATCCACTTTGCAGACTACCTGAAGGGCGGCTTTGACAAGCAGTATCCCGACCACCTGCCGCCTCGCCCCGATTTCGGCAGCCCTGAGCAGTTTCGGGCGTTCTTCGACCGCGCGCACCAACTGGGGCACCTGGTGATGCCGTACACGAACCCCACGTGGTGGTGCGATGGGCCCAGGGGACCCACGTTTGAACGCGAGGGCGAGGCACCTCTACTGAGGACTCTCGACGGCCAACTCTCCCACGAGCGCTACGCCCTCAACGAGGGCTTCACGGTCTGTCATTGGCACCCCGCGGTGCAGGCGGCCAATCGGAAAACCGTGCGGCAGTTCACCGAGGAATATCCGGTGGACGTCCTGTTCCAGGATCAGTGCGGGGCCCGGAGTTGGCGGTACGATACCAACTCAGCCTCGCCGACGCCGTACGCGTACACCGAGGGGCTCGTCTCGATGGTGGCCGAGGACAGCCAAAGGAAGCCGCTGTCCACTGAGAGCGGCTGGGACGGCGTCGTGAACTACGAGGCGCAGCTTTGCGGGATGAGCTGGCGGCTCGTGCCCACCGAGGGCGGGCCGTCGTGGCGCACGCTGATGAAGTACGACGTGCCGCCCGAGACCTGGCAGGTCTTCCCGCTAGCACAGTACATTGCCCACGACAAGACGGCAATGCTCTATCACGATCTCGGGCAGTTCGTGACGGACCGCGAGGTGCTCGC
Organism: Candidatus Zipacnadia bacterium; assembly: GCA_029820995.1. Lineage (GTDB taxonomy): Bacteria > Armatimonadota > Zipacnadia > JALGUG01 > JALGUG01 > JALGUG01. Next base: position 9,220 of record JALGUG010000117.1, on the reverse strand, counting down.
CTGGGCGCTGGGTCTCGGGTTCTGCCTCAGCTATCGGGTCGGCGCTCTGTCGCTGAAGAATGACGAGCCGCGCGAGTGGCTCCGGTGGCTCGACCGGCTGCAGAAGTCTCTCTGCGCCCGCTACGTGGGCGAGCCGGTGAAGCGGTTCGAGCATGACCGCGGGCCCAAGCCGAGCATCGAGGATGACGGGATCATCCGGGCGGCCTATGGGCCCGTCCAGGTTGTAGCCAATCTCGGCCCGGACCCGCGCACCGAGGGCGGACGCGAGCTGCCGGGCTACGGCTTCTACGCCCGGGCGCCGGGTGTGGTGGCGGCCAATCTCAAAACGGTTGCCGGGCAGGACTTCGGCGTCGAGGGCGTCTGCTTCGTGGTCGAGGGTACTGCGGCCAAGGCCGACGTCTGGGTCTACGCGCCGCCGGGCCGGAACGTGACTGTCGAGCTGCCGGCCGGAATGACGGGCGAGCTTTCGATGGCCCTGGATGGCGCCGGCCAAGTGCGGGGCAGGGCGGAAGGCGGCTGTGTCCGCTTCGCTCTGCCGGAGCGACGCCAACGCGAACGGGTCTTGCCGCCGGCAGAACTCGCCGGCAAGGCTCCAGGCGAGTGGCCCGGCCCGAAGCCCGCAATCGGGGTCCTGGACCTCGGTGAAGGTGTCCGCCCGAGTTGGACCGACATCGCAGTGGGGGAGTGGTTCAAGGCCTTCGAGCAGTCGCGGCTGGCGCAAGAACTGGGCGTTCCCATCCGGCGGATCACAAAGGTCGAGGCGCTGTTTAAGGCTCTGAGGGCGGGACCGCGCACCTGGCTGGCGATCATCAACCCGTACGGCGAGACGTTCCCGGCCGGCGCGCCGGGGCAGTGGACGCCGGCGCTCGACCTCATCCGAGACTACGTCAACCATGGCGGCTGCTGGTGGGAGACGGCAGGCTACTCCTTCTACAGCGCACTGTCACCGACTGAGGGAGGCTGGCGTCGACAAGCAGTGGGGCCTGGCGGCATGGACTATCTGGGGCTGCCAGTCGGTGGCGGGCAGGTGGACCAGCCGCCGGAGCGGCTGCGAGTGACGCCAGAGGGCCGGCAGTGGCTCGGCGAGGAGTTGAGCGCGCGCATCGCACGCGCCATGAGCACGGTCAACCGCGGGCTGCCTCGGCGTGGCGGCGATCCGGGCCACCTAACGCTGGTCGCCGGCCGGCGCGCGGACTTCATCGGCGGCTACCGGCTTGACGGCTGGGGTTGGCTCTGGCGAATTGGCGGCTTCCACCCGAACCCGGAGGTGGCGCTGCCCGCCGCGGTCGCCGCCATGAAGCACATCTACACCCATCCGCCGCTGCCGCCACTGAAGGGCGGAGGCACGAAGTATCTGTGGCACGCGACCGTGACCGCGAAGTGACGCGAGTCGCAGGAGGAGGGGCTGAAGGCGGAGCAGCCAGGCCGGAACTGCCTTTCGCTCAGAGCCAGACCTCGAGCGTCGCCGGCCCGGTGTCTCGCTCGCCCGCTTCGACGATGATCGTCTTGCCGCCTTCATACCAGTACCAGCCCGGCTCGCCGGGCTGAGCCTTCCCGAATCGCTCCAGTTCGCGATCCCGGCCTTCCTTATCAGCGAGGTGACCCAGCTCCGCGCCATCCAGTTCGACGCGCGAGGGCGGCGGGCGGGGCGTCTCAGGCACGTCGGACGCCGCCGCCGGGTACCCGGGCCTAGAGGCGGCGGTCAACAGGGCTCCGGCGGCAAGGACGCACGATAGCCTCAGACAACGAACCAGGACGCGGCGACCTCCGCTCTTCGCCTCAGAGCCTTCGGCCCAGGCGTTCGGCCTTCCAAAGAGCCCTGCCCGAAGGCGCGGAGAGGCCCTTGGTGCCGGGCTGCACTACCTGGCCGACGATCTTGTAGCCGCCGGTCCGCAGCACCTGGCGGACGGCGTGCAGCGCGCCTCGACTGTGGTTGCCGAGGAAGTCGAACGGCGCCGGAGCGGTGCAGGCGACCACGATGATGGCGCGCTTCCCCTTCTGTTGAGGCTGGGGCCAGCCGCGCGGCCCTTCGCCCATGAATACCGGCACGTTGCGATCAAGCAGGACTTTGAGCTGCGCGCTCATGTTGCCCCAGTGCGTCGGCGTACCCACGACCAGGGCGTCGGCCTCGCGGATCTTTCGCGCGATGACGTGGCCGTCGTCCTCAGGTAGGACGCAGTCCTGCTCGGGCCGGCACTTCATGCAGGCGATGCATGGCTGGACGTTGAGGCCATAAACGTCAACCCATTCGACGTCGTGCTTGTCGCCTGCGGCGTCGGCCACGGCCCGCAGCAAGGTCGCGACCGTGCCCTTCTTGCGCGGGCTCGCGTTGAGCACCAGAACTCGCATGGCTTCCTCCTCCGGCGTCAGAACCGGACCTCGGGGGGTGGCCGGCCCGCTCACTGCCTGGCGTCGTGCCTGTTCAGCAATTGCACCACGTCCGTGTGGCCGCTTTCCGCGACGCGCCAGGGCGCTCTGTCAGTTGTCAACAATCAGCGCAAGGCGATCAGCCGCCTGTCGTTAGCTGACTGCTGATTACTGACTGCTGATCACTGACCACTGTCCACTCTGTCACTCTCCTTCCTTCGGGGCCCACGCAGCCTTCCCCCGCCACCCGATTTCACCTCCTCGCGCCGGGTGCCGGCCGAGGCCGAATCGCTGTCTCTTCGGAAGGAACAGCGAGCGCCAATGAACAAGTGAGCGTGGGTACCCGTTCTGTGGCGGGTTGCACGCTGCATCAGCCGACAACCCGCACGCGCTCGGCGGGAGCAAGAGGCAATATGAAGTGCAGCGACCGATACCTGGCCTTCATGGGCCTCGCCCCCCAGCGGATTCCGCATTGGGAGCACTGGTCTTGCCCGGACGCCGAGACTTATCTGACCGGAATTGACCATTACGAGCATCCCCGGCTGTGTCGCCTGCGGCTGCGGGAGCTATACCCGCAACTCGAGCTACCGATCCCGGCGAGCGATGATCCCAAGCCACGGCCCGCATTGGGGCTCGAGGGTCAGACCTCGCGCACGGACGAGGCCGGCAGGCATCGCGTGCGGTGGGGCGACGGGGAGAGCGGCATCTGGGACTGGGGGTGCCAGTTCAAGACGGCCGAAGACGTATTCGCCTTTTCACCGCTCGAACAAGGGGATTTCACCCGGATCCCCGTAGTCGAATCTCGTGACTATTCCGACGAAGAGAAGCTTTACGAGATGTATCGGAAGAACTACCCGGCAGAATGGGGCGACAAGGCGCCGGAGGGCTCGACGGCCTCCGTGGGGTTCTATAACACGATGTTCATGTGGCCCCTGCTGACCTTCGGGTGGGAGCTGTTCCTGGAAACCTGCCTCGACCCGCGGTTCGAGCGGATCATGGACGAGTTCGCCGAAATCAACCGCCGCGTGTTCCGGGTGTTTGCGCGCCTGCCCGTCAACTTCGTCGTCTGCCATGACGATATCGTCACCTCGCGCGGCCCGGTGTGCTCGCCGGCGTGGATGCACAAGTTCATCTTTCCGCGCTATGAGGAGTTCTGGGGAATGCTCCGAGCGGCGGGCAAGGAGATCATCTTCATGGCGGACGGCTGCATGGATGCGTACGCCGACGAGGTCATGGCCTGCGGCGCCCGCGGCGTCATCACCGAGCCGTACACGGACTACAAGGCGATCGCCCGCCGGCACGAGAATTGCTTTCTGGCCGGCGAAGGCGACAATCGCGTGCTTATGCGCAATGACCCGGAGGAGATCGCCGCCATGGTGCGCAGCATGGTCGAGACCGCCAGGATGACCGGCGGCTATATGATGTGCATCGGCAACCACATCCCATGGAACATCCCGCCGGAGGCGATCAAGCGCTACCTGGATCTGTCCGCCGAGCTGGCACATAGATGAGCGACGACAAGGCGAAGCGGTAAGTTGGCGCGCACTGTTTATCCTTTCCGTGTTCGCGTGGAGCCTCGCGTTCGATGACCGGGAGCCAAGGCAGGCTGTTCGAGTCCGATGTGCTCTCCAAGCGAGAGAGAGTCGAGCGCACATTGAACCTGGAGCCCGTTGACCGCGTGGCACTGCAGGACCAGGTCAGCTTCAACCCCGGCGTCATTTCGCTTTACACCGGGAAGAAGGTCCAAGGCTTCAACTATACTCTCGAGGACATCTGTACCGTCATCCGGCAGAGCCTCGACGCCTGCTTTCCTCCGGTGGTTCCGCGCGGAACGGCCCGCGTGACCGATGCGGAGGGCTTCGTGACGCAGCACGACAACTGGACCTCGTGGACCGTTGAGCGACCCTTCAGCGATGTCGCCGGCGCCCGCCAGTATCTGCTCAGGCGAACCGAAGCCCTACACAAGGGCGCCTTCGATGCCGAGCAGGCGCGTCGCGAGTACCGCCAGCGGATGCAGAGCCTCCAGCGGCTGGTCGGCGACACGGTCATCATAGATACCAGCAGTGCGGTCGGGTTGTGTAGCTGTTGGTCCCGCGTGGGACTGACGCTGTTCTGCTACCTGTACGCTGAGCAGCCGCAGGTCATCTCGGAGTTCATCGAGGCGTACGTCACCAGGGAGATCCGCCGGGTTCACGCCGTCGCAGACGTCAGCCTCTCGCCGGTGATCTTAATCGCCGACGACTTTGCCACAAAGCACGGTCCGATTTTCAGCCCCGCCTTCCTGCAAGCGGAGCATTTCCCGCGGCTGCGCCGCTTGACGGAGGCCTGGCAAAGTCACGGAATGAAGGTGCTGTACCACAGCGACGGCAATTGGAGGAGCGTGATCCCGGAGCTGGTGGCCTGCGGCGTGGACGGCTTCTACTGCCTGGAGCCGGCGCTGGGCATGGACATCGTCCAGTTGAAACGGACCTGGCCCCGGCATATCTGGGCCGGTGGAGTGGACGGTGTTGATCTGATGGAGCGAGGAACGCCGGAGGACGTCGCCCGGGAGGTGGAGCGCCACATCAGGGAGACCAACGCCCGGCAAACGGGCGGAATGTTCGTCGGGTCATCCAGTGAGATCAACCCCGGGGTGCAGCCGGAGAACTACCGGGCGATGGTTCGCGCGGTCGGCGAGCTCCGGAATCCCGACTTCGCCGACGAAGTGCCGCCGGTGCAGGGGGAGTGAGGACGCTGAAGCGTCGAGGCTCCAGTGCTGGGGCCCAAGGAGCAGGCGCGAGACAAATCGCCGGAAGGAACACAGACGCGGGACGCGGAATGGCCGGATAGGCGCGAAGGGTCAAGGGAAGCGCTGGTTGAGGGCGTCAAGGTGGTGTCGGCCGACGCGGAGTTGACGGGCCGCACGTTAGTCACGCCCCCGTTAACCTTCGTGGGCCGTCGCTTGTGATCCCATTCACTGGAACTTCATGGCCCAGGTGGTCACCTGGGAGGGCAAGCCGGATGTGTCCTCCCTCGTGGGCAGGCGGCTGAGATAGCGCTTTGTGACGCGTGTGGCAAAGCTGTACGCCTTCTAGTTTGTGGAATGAATCCAGGTCACATTCGCTGCCAGGAGCGGAGGCAATGTCTCCATTCATGGACTGCTGAATGCACCGGGCGTCGAGCGTGGGCGCCTTCACACATGGCGCCCTCACAGTGAGGTGAGACAAGTGGGAAGGCTAGTGGGAATGGCAGTTGTGGTCATCGCGGTCAGTGGTACTGTGCAGGGCCAAGAGATCGAGGGGACAAAGGTCGCAATTGGTCTGACGAATCTGTTCAACGAGGCTCAGGCGCTTGTGGGATACCGGTACTTCGATCAGGAACCCTCCACGCTGGGCTATGGGTGGGTCGGCTTCGATGCGGCTAGCGGAGTGTACTTCGTACCGGAGGACGCCACGGGAATGGTGGGTCAGGTGTTCATGCACTGCCCATGGCGGGGAGGGAAGGGCACTGCGTTTGCCGACTACCTCTTGAACTTGCCCAAGACCACACGGATCCGACTCCGGTTCGAGATCGGCATCCGGCCGACCGCTAAGAAGACTGATGGTGTGACCTACCGGGTGCGAGCCGGGAACAAGATGCTGTTTGAGCAGCATTGTCGCTGGAAGGAGTTCCGGCCCTTTGAGGTGGACTTGAGCGAGTTCGCCGGAACGCAGATCGCGCTGCGGCTGGAGGTTGACCCCGGTCCGGCGCGCGATACCACGGATGACTGGTCGCTCTGGCGCAAGGTTGAAATACTCGCCGGCAGTGAGGTCGAAATTGCTGCTGCGAAAGCCCGGGCCGAGGTCGAGGCGGCCAAACGCCGCGCGGCCGACCTCGAGCGAGGCCAGAGACTGGCCGAGGTGTCGCTGGCGCCGCTGACCTCCCATCGCAATGACTCAATCTGTCCCGGTGTGCTGCACCCCACGAAGGTAACGACGCGCGAGGACGACGGCGCGTATGTGTTCTCCTGCGTGGGTGATGAGCGCATCGAGTATCGTTTTGCCCCCAAGAAGGGCCTGCTCTCCGGGGTCTCGGTCTCAGTCAATGATCAGGCCCTAAAGCCGGCGCCGTTCTACGGGGGCCCGCGGATCCATCTGGACGGTCGGGACTTCGCGGCACCGACGCGGAGCCTGCAAGCCGAGCTGGTGGCAGCCAAACGCGACGGCGTGAAGGTGACCTGTCGCTACCGGTACACGAATCCGGAGACCGGGTCTTCCACGCGGCTCACCGTGGTCCTGTGGCCGGAGGGGAAGTCGCTGGGACTGGAAGTGCGGGGGGAGCCGGATGGCGCCAGCGGCTTCTTGGCCAAGCCATATCTCGGCCAGCCGGTGCCTGCCGCCTTTGCAGCCGGCGGCCCCGCCGTCTGGCGCCGCGAGGGCGTGTACGTGTCCACAGTCGCGGACGTCACCCGATCGGAAGCCTCCGTGGTGGGGAGAGATGGAGTAACCTATACACCGCTGACCAACGGCAAGCGCAACGCCATGCACGATTATCTGTACCTAACTGTGACAAGCCGATACGAGGAAACCCTTCCCAACATCACGCACAGTCCTTCGCCGTTCCTGGGCGAGCTGGCGCACCGACTCGTGCTCGACGTCTGGGGAGGAGCCTTCGCTGACAACGAACGATGGCTGAGGGAGATGGCGGCCTATGGGATTGACGGGTTCCTGATCATCAAGCACGTATGGCAGCGTGACGGGTATGATCGCAGCTATCCCAATACGATTCCAGCTAACGCAGCGCAAGGTGGCGATGAGAACCTGAAGCGCCTGTCTTTGGCGGCGCAGCGACTCGGCCATCGTTTTTGTGTGCACGAGAACTACTACGACTACTATCCCAATGCCGAGGCTTTCAAGGCTGCGGACTGTGCGCTGGACCCTGCGGGCAAGCCCCAACGAGGGTGGGACCGCGGGCCGGTGGTGGCCTCCATACTTAAGCCGTCGAAGTTGATGGAATATGTGAGGGTCTTCTCGCCGGAGATCAAGCGGCGCTACGAGTGTAACGCCGCGTACCATGACATCATGCCCACCACGCGTGTGGACTTTGACGCCAATGTCGCGGACGCCGGAAAGCTGCGAGTCACTGACGAGTACACGCGACAGCTTTGCGACTATGACCGGGAGCTGTTCGGCGGACCAGTCGTGTTCGAGGCTGCAAGTCCCCGCATGGCCGGCGTCTACGACGGCGGCTGCAACCACGGGGTTGACACCTACCGGACGCCTGTCGCCGTCGCGTACGAAGTGCTGAAGGTTCATCCCAAGATGTCGGAACACGGCTTCGGATACTACGAGCGCTGGCTCCCCTGGGGCTACGGACCCGGCTGGGGCACATACGTGATGACCGATCGCGAGCTGGACAAGTATCGAGCCTACGAGATCGCCTTCGGGCGCACGGGATTCATCGGGCAGCAGTTGATGAAACACCCTCATGGCGTGGTGCGGGAGTACTACCTGATGCAGGCCTTGGGTCGGGCGTACACAGGCAGACTGGTGGAGCACATTCGTTACCAGGTGGACGACAAGTGGGTGGACGCGGGCACGGCCGCGCGTTACGGCGAGCTGGCGCGTCTCAACGTGGAATATGAGGATGGCCAGCAGGTCTACGTCAACCTGGCCGACAGTACGCTCGAAGTCCACGGACAGAAGCTCCCGCAGTTTGGCATGCTCACGGTCGGCCCGCGGGCCCAGGCGTGGACGGCCCTGCGCGATGGTCAGATTTGCGACTACGCTGCATACGGCGACCTCATCTATGTTGACGCACGATCCCACGTCTGGCAGCCGCCGACTGCGCCGCCGCCCATCGAGCCGTCCGTCGCGGCGGTGAAGGATGTGGGCGGGAGGCAATTCGAACTCACAGTGAATTGGAAGGTCGCGCGTAAGCCCCAGAGGGACTACACGATCTTCTGGCACTTCAAGCGGGACGGCAAGATCGCATTCCAGCGCGATCACAAGCCTGCGAGACCGGCGACGACATGGCAAGTGGGAGAGACCGTCACCGATGGACCACTGAGTGTGACGGTCGAAGATGACGCGAACGTTACGGTGTATGACATTGTCGTGGGCCTCTACGACAAGCAGGGACGGGCCCCTCTCGTGCGGGGAGCCAACGAGCTCCGGATCGGACGCCTGCTCGTCAAACGGGACGGCGGCAGGGCAACGGCTGTCAGTTACGAGCCCACTCCGCCCGATCGCACGCCCGGCACAGACCCCCAAGAATACCTGAAGGGCGCGAACGTTGCCCGGAAGGTCATTGACTTCGGCGAAGTGGCCACGAACGGCGCGGTGGTCCTTCGGAAGGCCGGCGCAAGGCGGGAGATCGTTCCCGTCCCAGTGGGCGAAAGCATGACCGTAGGCCTGCGCGGGAAGACCGGGAGCCTGAGGTGTCTGAACGGTGAGGGGCAAGACCTCCCGCCGCCGGCAGTGACTCGCCGGAACGGCAAGATGTGGTTTCGGACGCAGCCCGAAGCTGCGAAGTATATCCTCGCCCCTTGAGCGCCGTCTCAAGCCTGTTGTCTGCCGCGGAAGCGGGGGTCCGCTCAACTGTTTCTGACGGGAAGCATGTGACCGATGCCGGCACGTAAAGCCCCAAGTGGGTCAGCGGAATTGAGGGCCCGCAGTTTTCTGTTGGGTGCGGTCTTAATCCCACTTGTCAGTCTGTGGGTCGCCGGGATGGAGAATGTCTACGGCGGCCGACCCACGTACCTGTCGGTCTTCTTCCACGCCGTCATCCTCCTGGCCGCCTTGCTGGGCTTCAACGCGCTACTTCGCCTGATCTTCCCACGTTACACCTTCACCCGAGCCGAGATGCTGCTGATTTATGTGATGGTCGGGGTGAG
>JALGUG010000424.1 GCA_029820995.1 Candidatus Zipacnadia bacterium | reverse complement strand
CGATGAGAACTTGGAGCATCGTTGTCGGCCTCTGCGTGGCGGCGGTACTGGCGGGTCCGCCCGTCTCCGGCCCGGCCGTTGCGGACGACGCCGATCTGAAGATCCTGCTCAACGGGGTCAGCGAGATCGGCGCTCCCGGTTTACCGGGGACGCTCTGCGTATTCGGCGACGAGGCCTTCGCAGTGGTCACCGGCAAAGCCGGCAAGGCATTTCAGGAGCCGGTGGTCGCCGCAGCCAGACTGGGCCGAGGCCGCATCGTTGCTTTCGGGCACGACGGCTACTTGGGGAAGGAGAGCCTGGCCGTCGCCGATACCGGACGGCTGATGGAGAACGCGGTCCGCTGGGTCGCGGGTGATAGTGCGCCGCACGTCGCCGTGTACCGGCGGGCCGGCTTGCTGGCGTTCCTGCAGAGCAAAGGCCTCGCCGCCGAAGCGCTGGATGGCGCCGACTGGCCCGGTTCGCTGGGCCCCTTCAACGTCTTGTGCCTCCACCCGACGGACATCTCCTCCGCCTCGCAGTCGGCGGCAGTTTCGCAGTTCGTGCGCCAGGGCGGGGGCCTGATCGCCGGAGAGACGGGCTGGGGCTGGCTGCAGTTGCACCCCGGCCGAACCCTCACGGCCGACCACACCGGAAACAAATTGCTGGCGCCCGCCGGCCTCGTGTGGTGCGATGGCTCCCTGAAACGCACTACCGACGCGGGCTTCGCGGCCGGCAAGCCGCCATCCGAGCTAACCCATGCCGGCCGGGCGCTGGAGGCAGTGGAGGCCGAGACTGGGGGCGCGCGATCGCTCAGCAAGGAGGAAATGGCCCAGGCTTCCTGGGTGATCGCCCACGCGGCACGGGCCCTTCCGCCCACCGATGAGCTGCTGCTGCCCAAGCTGCGCCGTCTACGGGATGAGCACGCTGCCGAGGCGATCCCGACCGTTGACAGGCCGCTCACGATGGCGCAGCCACTGGCGCGCCTGGCCCTGACCTTGCAGCTCGAGGACCTCCGCCGCCTGCCGCCGCGGGAGGTTCGAGCGCATCCTGCCGCTGCGCACTTCCCGGGCGCTGTGCCCGCCGATGCCCCCCGGGTCAGCCGGACCATTGACCTCGACACTAAGGTGCCCGCCTGGCACAGCACCGGCCTGTACGCCGCGCCCGGTGAGCTGATCACGGTCAGCGTGCCGGAGCCTGCAGCCGACAAAGGGCTCCGGGTCCGCATCGGGGCCACCCACTGCAAGAATTGGCACCACGCTAAGTGGCTCCGCGCGCCCGAGATCACCCGGCAGTATCCTCTGAACCGGCCCGACACCGAGGCGGCGAACGCCTTCGGCGGACCCATCTACATCGTGGTTCCCGACAAGTGCCCACTAGGGACGATCAGTGTCACCATCGCCGGTGCAGTCGAGGCGCCATTCTTCGAGCTGGGTAAGACCACTCTCAACGAGTGGCGCAGTACCATCAGCAAGCGCCCGGCTCCTTGGGCCGAGTTCGCCTCCAGCAAGGCCATCTTGACCGTTCCCTCGGAGCAGGCCCGCACCGTCGAAGACCCGGCCGGCCTCCTCCGGTTGTGGGACCGCATCCTGGACACCTGCGCCGACCTGGCCGCCTGGCGCTCGCACGAACGCCGGCGACCGGAGCGCTACGTTGCCGACGTGCAGTTGTGTGCCGGCTACATGCACGCCGGCTACCCGATCATGATCCCGGTCAGCGCGGTCCCCCACCTCTTGAGCACCGAGCACCTAACCACCGAGGGCGACTGGGGTCTCTACCACGAGACCGGCCACAACCATCAGAGCCGGGACTGGACCTTCGGCGGCACCGGCGAGGTCACGGTCAATCTGTTTACGCTCTACGTGCTGGAGAAAATCTGCGGCATCATGCCCGCAGACGGCCGAATGGCGGAGGCGAACACCCTCCACAGCGTCTTCACGTATGTGAAGAACGGCTGCGACTTCCAGGAGTGGAAGCGAAAGCCGTTCCTGGCGCTGGCGATGTATGTTCAGATGCAGGAGGCCTTTGGGTGGGACGCCTTCAAGACCGTCTTTGCCGAGTATCGCGACCTGCTCGATGATCAGCCGCCCCGGAACGATGATGAGAGGCGAGACCAGTGGCTGGTTCGTTTCTCGCGGACCGTGGGCCGGAATCTGGGGCCCTTCTTCCAGGCCTGGGGCGTTCCGACTTCCCAGGAGGCGAGGGCCGCGGTCGCCAATCTCCCCGTCTGGATGCCCGAGAACTTCCCTCCGTCAGACCCGCGGGAGCACAGAGCCGCCCCCGACGCCGTAGTGATCAAAGTCAGCAGCGAGAACCGGGGCGACGAGGGCGCCAACGCCGTGGATGGGTTCCCGGACACTATCTGGCACAGCAGATGGCGCGGCGGCACGGTCCCCGGCTACCCGCACGAGATCGTGATTGACCTCGGCAAGCCAATGACCATCAAGGGGATCACGGTGCTGCCCCGGCAGAAGGGCTCCAACGGTTGGATCTCGGACTACGAAGTCTACGTGAGCCGGGACCACGAGCACTGGGGCGCGCCCGCCGCCAAGGGGACCTTCGCCAAGACCAAAGACCGCAAGGACGTGCCCTTCGATCGGGCGACCAGTTGCCGCTACATCCGCTTTGTCGCCCTCCG
>JALGUG010000116.1 GCA_029820995.1 Candidatus Zipacnadia bacterium | reverse complement strand
GCTCTGTTGGCGCAGTACCATTTCGTGCCGCTGCCCGGATGGCGGCGCTTTCCGGGCGGCGCGGTCGGCTACATGGCGTACGACCTCGTGCGCTTCTTCGAAGAGCTCCCGGCGGACAACCCGGACGATCTGGGATTGCCGGATTGCGCCTTCATGATTGCGGACACCCTGCTGGTGTTCGACCACGTGATGAACCGGGTGATGGTCGTCACCAATGCGCTGGTGGAGGGCGACCCGGATGCAGCGTATGACGCCGCCGTCCTCAAGATCGAGCAATTTCTCGAGCGCCTGCGGCGCCCGGTTCCGGTTCCGCTGCCCGCCAGTAATGGCCGGCCGCTGGAGGTTGTTTCGACCATGACCAAGGAGCAGCACGAGCAGGCCGTGCTGAAGGCCAAGGAGTATATCGTCGCCGGCGACGTTATTCAGGCCGTGATCGCCCACCGCATGAGCACGCAGGTCACTGCCGATCCCTTCGACATCTATCGGGCGCTCCGGTCCATCAATCCCTCGCCGTACATGTTCTATCTGTCCTTCGGCGATCTGAAGCTCATCGGGGCCTCGCCGGAGATTCTGGTGACCGAGGAGGCCGGCCACGTGCGGACGCGGCCCATCGCCGGCACGCGCCGGCGCGGCGCCACCGACGAGGAGGACCAGGCCCTGGAACGCGAGCTGCTCGCCGACGAAAAGGAGCAGGCCGAGCACATCATGCTGGTGGACCTGCACCGCAACGACATCGGACGCGTGTGCGAATACGGCAGCGTTGAGGTGGACGAGCTGATGGTTGTGGAGCGGTACTCTCATGTGATGCACATTGTCTCCAATGTCGTGGGCCGGCTGCGGCCCGACTGCGACCAGTTCGACCTGATTCGGGCGACCTTTCCGGCAGGCACTCTGTCGGGCGCGCCGAAGATCCGCGCCATGGAGATCATCGAGGAGCTCGAGCCGGTGCGCCGGGGCCCGTACGGCGGTGCGGTCGGGTACTTCGGCTTTTCGGGGACGATGGACACCTGCATTACGCTGCGCACGATTGTCATGAAGGGCAACACGGCCTACATCCAGGCGGGCGGCGGCATCGTGGCCGACTCGGACCCCGAGGCCGAGTACAATGAGACGATGATGAAGGCAGGCGCGCTGCTCGACGCAATCCGGATGGCGGAAGCCGGACTCAAGTGAGCAGCCCCGCCGCTGCTCAGGCGGGTTCCGCACTGCGAGAAAGGGATTGGTCGTCATGATCCTGCTGATTGACAACTATGACAGCTTCACCTACAACCTGGTGCAGTATCTGGGCGTGCTGGGGCAGGAGCTGGTGGTCAAGCGCAACGACAAGATCACCGTGGATGAGGTGCGCGCGCTCGGACCGGAGCGGATCGTCATCTCGCCGGGCCCCAAGACGCCCGCGGAGGCCGGCATCTCCATGGAGCTGATTAGCGCCCTGGCCGGGCAGATCCCCATTCTCGGGGTTTGCCTGGGGCACCAGGCTATCGGCGAGGTGTTCGGCGGCGAAGTCCTGCGCGCCGAGCTGGTCGGCGGCCGGCTGATGCACGGCAAGACCTCCATGGTCTACCACGACGGCAGGACAATCTTCAGGGACCTGCCCAATCCCTTTGAGGCCGCCCGCTACCACTCGCTGCTGGTCAGGAAGGACACGCTGCCTGAGTGCCTCGAGATCTCGGCGGAGACGGATCGGGAGGAGATCATGGGGCTGCGGCATCGTGAGCTGTGCGTGGAGGGGGTGCAGTTCCACCCGGAATCGATCAAGACCGAGCCGGGCATGCAGCTCTTACGCAATTTCCTGGAGCTCAAGGTATGAAGGCGAAATAGAGGCGCAACCGGAGGGGAGTGAGGGGGAAGCGATGAACATTCGCGAAGCCTTGTCGCAAGTCGTGGATGGTCACGATCTGGAGCCCGGCGAGGCCCGGGAAGTGCTGGATCAGGTGATGCAAGGCCAAGCCACCGAGAGTCAACTGGCGGGGCTGTTGGTGGCGTTGCGGATGAAGGGCGAGACGCCCGGCGAGATTGCGGGCTTTGCTCGTGCCATGCGCGAGAACGCTCTGCGCGTGACAACCGAGCGGAGTCCTCTGGTTGACACCTGCGGCACCGGCGGCGATGCGCTCGATACGTTCAACATCTCGACCGTGGCCGCCGTTGTGGCCTGCGCTGCCGGGGCCGCGATTGCCAAACACGGCAATCATTCCATGACAACTCAATGCGGCAGCGCCGACGTGCTGGAGGAGCTGGGCCTGCACATCGAGCTGCCGCCCGAGCACGTCGGGCGGTGCCTGGATGAGATCGGCATCGGCTTCCTGTTTGCGCCGGCGCTGCATCCCGCCATGCGCCACGCCGCGGTGCCGCGCCGGGAGCTTGGAATCCGAACGGTCTTCAACATCCTGGGCCCCCTGACGAATCCGGCGGGCGCCACGCGGCAGCTTCTCGGCGTCTATCACGATGCCCTCGTCGAGCCCGTGTGCCGCGCGCTGGCCGAACTCGGCTCGGAGCACGTCCTGGTCGTGCACGGCGAGCCCGGCCTGGATGAGATCTCGACTTTGGGCGCCACGCACATGGCCGAGCTGCATCAGGGCAGCATCACCGTGCGCACCATTGCGCCCGAAGACCTTGGCCTGCCGGTCGTCTCGGCGGAGGGCATCTACGGCGGCTCTGCGCAGGCCTGCGCGGTTTCCATGCAAGCTGTCCTCGAGGGCGAGCAGGGGCCTCGTCGTGACATCGTCCTGGCCAATGCGGCCGGCGCTCTGGTGGTCGCCGACTTGGCCGAGGACCTCCGCGACGGCATCACACGAGCCGCCGCGGCCATTGACAGCGGCGCCGCTCGGCAAAAGCTGGAGGACCTACGGCGGCTGTCTCAGGAGCTGTCAGCCGCGTGATTGTGCCATGATCTTGGACGAGATTCTCGCCAACAAGTACTTCGAGGTCGAACGCGCTATGGAGCGGCAGCCGCTCGACTTGCTGAAGGGCCGCTTGCATCAGGCGCCCCCGGTCCGGGACTTCGCGGGAGCACTCCGGTCGCCGGGCATGAGCATCATTGCCGAGTTCAAGCGCGCCTCGCCGTCCCGCGGAGCAATCCGACCGGGCGCCGATCCTGCCGAGGTGGTAACGCTCTACGCGAAACATGGCGCCGCTGCACTGAGCGTACTCACCGATCAACGGTACTTCCAGGGCCATCCGGAGGACCTTCGTAGCGCCCGCGACGCCTGCGACCTACCGGTGCTGCGCAAGGACTTCATCCTGGAGGCGTATCAGATCTACGAGAGCCGGCTGCTGGGCGCCGATGCAGTCTTGCTCATCGTGAGGGCTGTCAAACCGGACGAGCTGGGTGAGTTGCTGGCGCTCACAGCCGAGCTGGGCATGACTGCGCTGGTCGAGTGCCACGACAAACACGAGGTTGAAGTCGCCGTCGGTCTCGACGCCGGTGTGATCGGCATCAACAACCGGGACCTGGAGACCTTCGGCACTGACCTGCAGACGACTCTGGGCCTGAGGCGGCTGATCCCCGACGACCGGCTCGTCGTCAGCGAGAGCGGCATCAGCTCCCGCCGCGACGTTGAGCTGCTGGAGCGTCAAGGGGTGGATGCTGTTCTGGTCGGCACAACCCTGATGCAGTCGGAGGACATCGGGCTCAGGCTGCGGGAGCTACAGGGGCTTTAGGGGCCGATCCGGCGGCGGACCGAGGTCGCACAAGCCTGTGCAGATCCGTTCAATCACGAATGGGAACGTGAAGCGATGACCACTACTTCGAGCAAGCCCGGTCGTTTCGGCCGTTTCGGCGGACAATACGTCCCGGAGACGCTTGTGCCCGCCCTCGCCGAGCTGGAAGCGGCCCACCAGGAGGCCTGGAGCGATCCCGGCTTTCAGGAGGAGTTGGCGTACTACCTGCGCGAGTACGTCGGTCGCCCTACGCCGCTGTATTTCGCCGCGCGGCTCAGCGAGGCCGTCGGCGCCAAGGTGTACCTCAAGCGCGAGGACCTCTGCCACACGGGCGCGCACAAGGCGAACAACGCGGTCGGCCAGGGACTGCTCTGCCGCCGGATGGGCAAGCCCCGGCTGATTGCCGAGACCGGCGCGGGGCAGCACGGCGTCGCGACGGCGACTGTGGCCGCCCTGTTCGGCATGGAATGCGCCGTGTACATGGGCACCGAGGACATTCGGCGACAGGCGCTCAATGTGTTCCGGATGCAGCTTCTCGGCACCGAGGTTGTGCCGGTCGCCACCGGCTCCTGCACGCTGAAGGACGCGATCAACGAAGCGATCCGCGACTGGATCACGAATGTGCGGACGACGCACTACCTGTTCGGCAGCGTGTGCGGCCCGCACCCGTACCCTACGCTGGTGCGCGACTTCCAGTCCATTATCGGGCAGGAAGCGCGCCGGCAAATCCTGGAGAAAGAAGGCCGGCTGCCCACGATTCTGGCCGCCTGCGTCGGGGGCGGATCGAACGCCATGGGGCTGTTCTACAACTTCATACCGGACGAGGGCGTTCGCCTGGTGGGCCTGGAGGCGGCGGGCCGCGGGCTGGGGACCGGTGAGCATGCCGCCAGCCTGTGCGCGGGAACGGTGGGCGTGCTGCACGGGGCCGAGACCTACGTGCTGCAGGACGCACACGGGCAGATCTTGGGGACGCACTCGGTCTCGGCGGGGCTGGACTACCCCGGAGTTGGGCCGGAGCACAGTCGCCTGAAGAACACGGGCCGGGCCGAGTACTATGCGGTCACCGACGAGAGCGCCCTGGGCGCCTTTCAGCGTCTGGCGGAACTGGAAGGGATTATCCCGGCCCTCGAGTCGGCCCATGCCGTGGGGTGGCTGCTGGACAACGCCGGCGGCTTCAATTCGGATGAGCTGATCATCGTCAACCTGTCCGGTCGCGGCGACAAGGATGCCGAACAGGCCCGCGACTTACTGCAGCTCGGCTAGAGACAAGCCGCCTGCTCACTTGACGGCAACGAGGTCTTCCTATGAATCGCATCCACGCCGCCTTTGCCGGCGCCCAGCGCGAGAACCGCGGTGCTCTCATCATCTACCTGACCGCCGGCGCGCCGTCCCTTGCGGCGACAGCGGATATCGCGGTGGAACTGGCCGAGCGCGGCGCAGACCTGATCGAGCTGGGCCTCCCCTTCTCGGACTCGCTCGCCGACGGGCCGGTAATCCAGGGAGCGGCCAATCAGGCCATCGCCTCGGGCACCACGCCCGACGGAGTACTGGAGTGTGCCGGCCGGATCCGTGCGCGGTGCGATGTGCCGCTTGTGCTGATGACGGCTTACAATCCCGTGTACTGCTTCCAGCCGCCCGTCTTCGCGCGGGAGGCCGCGGCGCAGGGCGTGGACGGCGTGCTCATCTCCGACTTGCCGCCTTCCGAAGCCGGCGATTGGGCCGCGCTGGCGGCAGAGAACGCGCTGGGCACGGTCTTCCTGGTGGCTCCCACGACGCCGAGGGACCGGGTCGCTCTGATTGCCGAACTGTGCACAGGTTTTGTATACTGTGTCTCGGTGACCGGCGTGACCGGTGCTCGCGAGGAGCTGCCGCCGGACCTGCCGGAAGTCATGGCCCGGGTCCGAGCCGCGACGGATCGCCCTGTCGCAGTGGGCTTCGGCATCTCGAAGCCCGAGCAGGTGCAGGCGGTCTGTGGTCTCGCCGATGGCGCCATCGTCGGCAGCGCTGTCGTTCAGCGGATTGCCGATCTCTCCGAGGATCCGGCGCTGGTGACCAAGATCGGGGACTTCGTGGCTGATCTTGCGCGCGGGACGCGGCGCTCTAATCCGTGAGAGTAGCTGGCACTGCCCGAGGGCGACTGCGATGCTCAGCGAAAGCGAATTCTGCGCGCTGATTGATCATGCCGTGCTCAAGCCGAACGCCCCGGAGGCCGATGTGCTACGCGCCTGCCGGGAGGCCCGCGAGTACGGCTTTGCCTCGGTGTGTGTGCTCCCGTACTGGATTCAGACCGTTGTGGGAGAGCTGGCAAGCTGCGGCGTCCAGGCGGCGGCGCCGATCGGTTTCCCCTTCGGCGGCCAGACGACTCGTGCCCGCCTCGCCGAGCTGCGGGCGGCGATCGAGGACGGGGCCGGCGAGCTGGACATTGTGATGAACCTGACGGCCTTCAAGTCGGGCCGGTATGCGGAGGTGGAAGAGGACCTGCGTGCCCTGGTCGCGGAGGCCAACGCGGGCACCAAGCCGCTGCTGACCAAGGTCATCATCGAGACCGCGTATCTGGACGACGATGAGAAGCGCCGCGCAAGCGAGGTGGTTGTGCAAGCCGGCGCGGACTATGTTAAGACTTCCACCGGCTTTGGTCCGGCGGGAGCGACGGTAGCGGATGTGCGGCTCATCCGTGAGGTCGTCGGGTCGGCAACGGGTATCAAGGCGGCCGGCGGAATTCGCACGCTGACCGATGCGCTCGCTCTCGTGGAGGCCGGGGCCACGCGTCTGGGGACCAGCTCGTCGGTGGCCCTGGTCCATGAGCTGCGCAGCGCGTCGGCATCCTCTTGACAGGTAGCATCTTCAGTGGCCACCTATGCCGTGGAAGCGCTCACTCTATCTGCTCGCGCACTGCGCGAGACCGATCGCGTGCTGACCCTGTTTTCCCGCGAGCGAGGGCGCATCGAGGCCATTGTCAAGGGCGTGGGCAAGCCCGGTTCGAAGCTGGGGCCGTGTGCTCAGCTCTTCACCTGCGCCCGTTTGCTCCTGGCTGAGGGCAAGAACCTCGATGTCGTTGCCCAGGTCGAGGTTGTGGACACCTTCCCGCATCTGCGCAGCGACATTTGGCGCACCGCCTACGCCTCCTATATCGCCGAGCTGACCACCAAGTCTACAGAGGTCGGCCACCCGCAGCCGGAAGTATTTGACCTCTTGCGGGAGACGTTGGAGGTCCTTCAGAAGGGCGCTGATCCCGAAATGGCCGTCCGGCGGTTCGAGGTGCACTGGCTGGCCGCCATGGGCTTCGCGGCGGTCACTTCGCAGTGTGCCTCCTGCGGGGCCGCGGTGCCTCTGGAGGGGACACAGATCGCCTTTTCTCCGGCCGCCGGGGGCGTCGTCTGCGCGAAGTGTGCGCCCACCCGCCGCGGTATTCCGGTTTGCGCGGGCACACTGCGGACACTGGAGGCTCTGGGGGAGAGGGGCAGCGACCGCTGGCTGCGGCTGCGGCCGCCGTCGCAGGTGCGGGAGGAATTACGTCGAATCCTGAGACGACACATTGACTATCATCTGGACCTCAAGCTGCGCTCGCTTGAGTTCCTGCAGCGGCTGGCCCGAGCAGGCGGAGGGGACCGATCTGTGGAGCAGGAGCCATGACCAACGCTGAGATCGCCGCCGTGTTTCGCGAGATCGCCGCGCTGCTGGAGATTGACGGCGCCGATACGTTCCGAGTCCGTAGCTATCAGCGCGTGGCCGATTCGCTGGAGAGCCTGGGGGAGAACGTTGCCGACATCTACGCCCGGGGCGAGCTGCAGAAGATCCCCGGCGTCGGGAAGAGCACGGCCAAGAAGATCTCGGAGCTGCTGGACACGGGTGTGGTGGCGGCCCATCAGGAGCTGCGGGCGAAGTTTCCGGAGACGCTGCTGGAGATGCTGTCCATTTCCGGCTTCGGTCCGCGCAAGGTTGCCCTGGTGTACAACGAGCTGGGCATTAAGTCCGTGGAGGAGCTGGAGGAGGCAGCCGAGGAGGGACGGCTGCGCGAGCTGCAGGGCTTCGGGGCCAAGAGCGAGGAGAATCTCCTGCGCAGCATCGCGCTCTACCGTCAGGGACAGAAGCGGACCCTACTCGGCAGCGCCCTGCCGCGCGCACAGGAGCTTGTCAAGCTCCTGCAGGCACGGGATGACGTCCTGCAGGTCAGCATCGCGGGCAGTCTTCGGCGCGGCCGGGAGACCATCGGCGACATGGATATCCTCGCGACCTCGACCGACGCCGCCGGCGTGTGCGAGTTCTTCGCCGGGCTGCCGCAGTTCAGCGAAGTCATCGCTCACGGCGAGACCAAGGTCAGCGCCCGGTTTGAGGATAACCTCCAGGTGGACCTGCGGGCCGTGGAGCCGGAGTCGTTCGGGGCCGCCTTGCAGTACTTCACCGGCTCGCAAGCTCACAACATTGAGCTGCGGGAGCGGGCCCAGAAGCGCGACCTGACCATCAACGAGTACGGCGTGTTCCGGGTCATGGAGCAGGATGAACGCGGCGAGAAGGTGGCCGGCGAGACCGAGGAGGGTGTCTACGAGGCGGTGGGCCTGCCCTGGATTCCGCCGGAGCTGCGGGAGGCGCGCGGCGAGATCGAGGCGGCCGAAGCAGGGCGGCTGCCGGAGCTGATCACCCTCGACGACATCCGTGGCGATTGTCAGATGCACTCCGAGTGGAGCGACGGCCACACCTCCATCGCTGAAATGGCCACCGCGTGTCGCGAACGCGGCTACGAGTACTGCGTGATCACCGATCACTCGGTCTCGCTCGGCGTTGCCGGTGGCCTGACGCCGGAGCAGGTTCAGGCGGAAGCCGCGGAGATCGCCGAGCTTAACGAGAAACTGAGGGCGGAGGGAATAGACTTCCGCGTGTTCCACGGCACCGAGGTGGATATCCTCGCCGACGGCAGCCTGGACTATGATGACGACGTGCTGGCCGCGGTGGACTTCGTGATTGTCGCCATCCACCAGGGCTTCTCGCGGGACGAGCAACGTATCATGAAGCGGCTCCGCGCGGCCCTCGAGAATCCGCACGTGGATTGCGTCGCGCACCCGACCGGCCGGCTGATCAACACGCGCGAGGCGTACGCCGTCAACCTCGCCGAGCTCATTGACCTGGCCGCCGAGCACGACGTGGCCCTCGAGATCAATGCCTTTCCTGAGCGGCTCGACCTGGACGATGTGCACTGCCGTCTGGCCCGCGACCGCGGCGTGGATATCATGATCAACACCGATGCCCACGATCCCGCGCACCTGGACTACATGCAGTTCGGAGTGACCACTGCCCGCCGCGGTTGGCTGGAGGCCAAGGATGTGGTCAACACGCGCAGCGCCGGTGAGTTCGAGCAGTGGCTGCACCGTAAGTGAATGAGCGGCGGTTGCCGCCGCGCGATTCTACAGACCGGAGGTGATGTCGCGATGGAGCTGTACGAGGCGATCCGCACGCGTGCCAGCGTGCGTAAGTACCGGCCGGACCCGATTCCCGAGGACGTTCGGGAGCGCGTCCTGGAGGCCATGCGCCTGGCGCCCTCAGCGGGCAACAAGCAGCCCTGGCGTTTCATACTGGTGGAGGACGCCGACCTGAGGCCTCAAGTGGCGCAGGCGTGCAACGGGCAGGCGTGGATGGCGGACGCGGCGGTGATCGTCGTGGCGTGTGGCCGTGAGGCTGATGCCTATGGGGGCATGGGCGGCTACTGGAACAGCCTCGACGTGGACGTGGCCATTGCGCTCGATCACCTGACCCTGGCGGCGGCCGCGGAGGGCCTGGGCACCTGCTGGATCGGGTCCTTCAAGGAGGCCGAGGTGCGCAAGTTGCTGGGGATCCCGGACGATG
Organism: Candidatus Zipacnadia bacterium; assembly: GCA_029820995.1. Taxonomy (GTDB): domain Bacteria; phylum Armatimonadota; class Zipacnadia; order JALGUG01; family JALGUG01; genus JALGUG01. Next base: position 3,986 of record JALGUG010000116.1, on the reverse strand, counting down.
TCAAGGTCGTCGCGCTCACGCCCCTGGGGTATCCGGCCGTCGCGCCCGAGCAGGCGCCGCGCAAGCCGCGTAAGCCGCTGGCCGAGATCATCAGCCACGACCGCTGGGAGCGCTAGCATTGGAGAGGCAGGACGCCGACTCTTCATGGCCCAACGTATTATTCTGCTGGACGAAGAGGTCGCCAACAAGATCGCCGCCGGCGAGGTGGTCGAGCGTCCCGCCTCGATCGTCAAGGAGCTCGTCGAGAACTCCGTGGACGCCGGCGCCACGCGCATTGAGGTGGATATCCTCGAAGGCGGCAAGAAGCTCGTGCGCGTGACCGACAACGGTTGCGGCATGAGCCAGGAGGACGCCGTCCTCTCAATCCAGCGGTTCGCGACGAGCAAGATCCGGTGTGCCGAGGACCTGGACGAGATCACGACCCTGGGATTCCGCGGCGAGGCGCTGCCCAGCATCGCCTCCGTTTCCCGCCTACGCATGCAGACGCGAGAGCAAGGCGCCGACGAGGGTGTCCTGCTGGTCGCGGAGGGCGGGGAGGTCACGGACCTCCGCACCTGCGGTTGCCCGCCCGGCACGACGCTGGAGGTCCACAACCTGTTCTACAATACACCGGCGCGGCTCAAGTTCCTGAAGACCTCCGCCACCGAGCGCGGGCATGTCGCCGACTGGGTTGGTCGCAGCGCGCTCGCCCGCCCCGATATCGCCTTCCGCTTCACGCACAACAATGCTGTAAGCCTGGTCAGCCCCGGCCAGGGCGATCTGCTGGCCGTGCTCGGCGCCATCTACGGCGGTAACGCCGTGCGCCAATTCGTGCCCGTTGAGCATAACGTCGGAGGCTTGCGCATCTACGGCTTCGTCTCGCGTCCGACGCTCACGCGGGTCAACCGCTCGTATGAGATGTTTTTCGTCAACGGGCGCTACGTGCGCAGCCGCATCTTTAGCCACGCGCTCACCGAGGCCTATCAAGGCATCCTGCCCGCCGGCAAGTACGCCATCTGCGCAGTGCATATCGTGTCTGACCCCAGACTGGTGGACCCCAACGTTCATCCCACGAAGACTGAGGTGCGATTCACGCGCGAGTGGGAGGTGCACAACGTCCTGCGCGAGGCGGTGCGCGAGGCACTGGCCGGGCAGGACCTGGTTCCCCGCATTCCCGCATCCGCGAAGGGTGTGCGTCAGCCGATGGCCGGGGGGGACCGGGTAACGATGCACGGCGTGACCAGCGAGCTGGAGTTCGAGCCTTTCCGGCAGGAGTTGCGTCGCCGCGCGGGCATCTCACCGAAGAACGCAGCGACAGCGACGCCTGCGGTGCCGGTGCAGGAGGCAGCCGGCCTCGCCGGGCGCGAACTGCGGCCCCTAGGCCAATTGGCCAAGACGTACATCGTCGCGGAAGCCGAGGGCGAACTCGTCCTCATCAACCAGCACCGGGCCGCCGAGCGAGTGATCTACCAGCGCCTCGTGGCTGCCGAGCAGCGGCGGGCGCCCGAATCGCAGATGCTCGTGGTGCCCGTGACGCTCGAGCTGACGGCTCGCGAGGCCGCGGCCGTTGAACAGCACCTGGAGTCCTTCGCGGCGCTCGGTTTTCACCTTGAGCCCTTCGGACAACACACCTTCCTCTTGAGCGGCATTCCGCTGGTTCTGGTGGGCACGAGCTACGAGGAAGCGGTGCGGGAACTGATTGCGGACCTGGCGGAAGGGAGGATTCCTGAGGGTCTCGGGGGGCCGCACGAGGAGTTCCTGGCCATGGTCGCGTGCAAGGCGGCCCTGAAAGCCGGGCAGGCCCTGAGCCCTGCTGAGATCAGCCAACTGTTGGAGGACCTGGCCCAGACTGAGATGCCGGATCGCTGCCCCCATGGCTCAGCCATCGCCCTGAGCGTCTCCCTGGAGGAATTGGACCGCAAGATCCAGCGGTAAAGGCGCATGAGCGCCGCCTCTTTTCGACCCCGGCCGCAAGATGAGATCCATGCCCAGTGATTCGGCCATCCCGCTCATCGTGATTTTGGGGCCCACTGCCTCGGGGAAGACGGAAGTTGCGGTTGATGTGGCGGAAGCTCTCGGCGGCGAGATCGTCAACGCCGATTCGATGCAGGTGTATCGCGAGCTCAACGCCGGCACCGCCAAACCGACCGCGGAGCAACGGGCGCGCGTCCGCTTTCACCTGCTGGACTGTGTCAGCGTCACGGAACTATACAGCGTCCGGCAGTACCAACAGATGGCTGAGGCAGCGATCAGCGACATCCATCAGCGGGGGAAGCAGGCGATCCTGTGCGGCGGCACCGGCCTATACATCAAAGCAGTTCTGGAGCACTTCACCATCCCGCCGGGCCGAACCGCGGGACCGACGCGCGCCCGATGGGAGGCCTTTGCCCGGGAACATGGGCCCGAGGCGCTGCACCGCGAGCTGGCCCGCCGCGATGCTGAAAGCGCCGCTCGGCTCCATCCTCACGACGTCCGCCGCGTGGTTCGCGCACTGGAGGTCATAGCGGAAACAGGGCGTCCTCTGACGCCCCAGCAGGCAGTTGACCGAGACCCCGAAATTCACTATAATGCCGCTAAATTCGGTTTGGCCTGGCCGCGCGAATTGCTCTACGGGCGCATTGATCGGCGCGCCGAGGCGATGGTTGCAGGCGGCATGGTGGAGGAGACGCAGGAGCTGCTGGGACAGGGGGTATCCGCCGAGACGACCGCGTTCCAGGCGCTGGGGTATCGTCAGATCCTGGGCTACCTGCGCGGAGAATACGACCTGGCTGAGGCGGTCCGGCTGATCAAGCGTGATACGCGCCGATTTGCCAAGCGTCAATTGACGTGGTTTCGGAGGGATTCAGCCATTGCCTGGTTGGAATGTCGGGATGTGACGGACTTGCGGCAGGCAGCCGAGACCATCGTGGAACGCGCGAAGCAGAGCTGTTGACCCAAACGAGGAAAGCTTCGGTCTTGTCATGCGTTCCCAGGGCGATCGGGCCGCGGCTTCGGACGCCGCGGTCTCCTTTCTACCTCCCATTGTGCACTAATCAGCCATGTTCGTTCTCAAGGAGGGCTATCGTGCCTGCCAAAGACAAGCAGAGCCTTCAGGACGAGTACCTGAACGACATGCGCAAGAATGAAACGCCGGTGTTCGTGCATCTGGCCACCGGCCAGGAGATCCACGGCCGTGTCAAGGCCTTTGACGCTTTCACAATTCTGCTCAGCGCCAGGAACGGCAACCTGCTGATCTACAAGAGCAACATTAGCGTCATCGGGCCCGCCAGCAAGAAAACGTCCGCCTAGGTCGGCTTGCGGGCGATCCCACGGCCGTGTCGGCTGTCGGCCCGTACCCGAGGGATTGACATGAAGTTCGTGAAGATGCACGGCATCGGCAACGACTACATCTACGTGGATGGCAGCCGAGAGGACCTGAGCGGCTATGACCTGGGCGAGCTGAGCCGCGTGGTCTCGGACCGCAATTTCGGCATCGGCGGCGACGGCCTTATTCTGGTGTTGCCCTCCGCCCAGGCCGACTTCCGCATGCGGATCTTCAACTCGGATGGCAGCGAGGCCGAGATGTGCGGCAACGGGATCCGCTGCTTCGCCAAGCTGGTGTACGAGCAGGGCCTGACGTCGAAGACGGAGCTGGAGATCGAGACCGGCGCCGGGATCATCAGGCCCGCGCTGACCATCGAGGACGGCCAGGTCGCCCTGGTCCGCGTGGACTTGGGTCAGCCACGCCTGAAGCGGGCAGAGATCCCGATGCTCGGCGAGCCCGCCGACCAGCCCGTCGTGGGCGAGAGGTTCGCGGTCTCGGGCCTGGAGCTAACTATTACCTGCGTTTCCATGGGCAACCCCCATTGCGTTGTCTTTGTGGATGCTGTGGACAACTACGATGTGCGCGACATCGGTCCGGCTATTGAGTCCCACTCCGCTTTCCCCCAGCGGACCAACGTGGAGTTCTGCCAGGTGCTTGATCGGCGGTATCTGAAGCTGCGCGTCTGGGAGCGCGGCGCCGGCGA
>JALGUG010000115.1 GCA_029820995.1 Candidatus Zipacnadia bacterium | reverse complement strand
TGAAAGCCCCAGCCGCCGTCCTCGCGCTGTTGCGCCATAGCGCGCAGCGCGTTCTCGCGCAGACGTTGCAGCGCCGGCAGCACACCGCCCAAATGAAAGGCCAGCGGCCAGCCGTGCGCCGACTGGCCCACTCGGATTGCCTTCTCGGCCCACGCGGACGCCTGCGGGTCCTGCGGCAGTAGCTCGGCTGTCAGCAGCATGTGCAGCGCCGTCCCGGCCTTGTCGTGCGGCGCCCATCCCTTCACGCCCGACCAGGCCTGCTGCTCCTCGCTCCAGAGCACCTCCTCAAAGGCCCGCATGCTCAGCCGCAGGCTCTGCTTGTCCGACCGTATCCGCTTCAGCGGCGGCGGTACGCGCTCCTTAGCGAAGAACCAATCCGACGCGCGCAGCACGTCGCCGTGCTGCGCGAAGACCGTGTGAGTCAGCGTAACCTGCCGAGCGGGACAGGCCTGCGTCGCGTAGAGCCCATTCTCTGCCACGAAGTCCGGGATGGACGGCAGGAACAGCCCCAGCAGATGGTTCTCGGCGGCGTCGAGGAAGTTGGGCGAAGCAAACAGCGCCGTAGGCCGGGTGTGGTCGCCGTCCCATTTCTGGTGCGGGTCCCATCGCAGCCCGATCACCCGTCCCCCCTGCTCAATGGCCATCGTCGGCACAGTCACGCGATTGGGATGCGGAGCATACCGCAGGTTGTTCGGCGGCGCGATATCCAGAGTGCTGGATGAGCGTTCGCCGGTCACGAGGTACTCCAAGCCGGGGAACAGCCCCAGATCCAACCGGGACCCGAAGGTCCCGTCGCCCACGAGCCAAATGGGACCGGAGAACCGGACAAAGCCGCTCAGGTTCGCAGCAGATGCCGAAACCTCGACCTCCGGTGCCTTCTCGTCGGGCGTGAACTCCACTCGCACGGTTGCGCCTCCGCCCTCCGGGCTCAAGGTCAGTCGCAGCGTGCGGTCACGGATCGTCTTTGCTCCCGAGAGCAGAAGCGGCACCTGCTGGGCCTCGCCGTCGCCTTGCGGCGTCCAGAGCTCGGCCACATGGGTGGCCCGCGCCACGCTGATCCAACCGGAGCCCTTCCGCATGAACAAGAATGCCGGCGGGGCCACGCCCTTTGTCTGCGGCACGGCAATCTGGATGGCGCCGTTGCCCGCGTAGTACAACCCATCGGCCGTGGCGACAAAACGCCGGCGGCCCTTGGGCGCCAGGGGCGTGACGTGATATGAGCGCAAGACCACGCTCGGCGACGGCGCGCTTGTACCCACCAGCCTCACTCGGGCGCGGAGCTCGCCGGAGAAGTCCTCGGGAGCTTGCACCCGCCAGGACATGCTCCGGCGTTGCCCCGGCTCCAGGTCTCCCGTGGACTGCTCCGCGGCCTCGGCGGCCCTGAGGGGCGGCGGCACCTCCAGCATGCACCGGACCGGCGCCAGCCGCTCCCCGCCGGCGTTCTCGACCGCCAGCGTCACCTTCAGCGGTTCGCCCGAGATACCGACGGTCGGGCCGGCGCTCAGGCTGCGAACACGGAGCTCAGCCGGGCCCTGCGGGACCGCCGCCACGCGGATGTCGTCGAAGCCGAACTGCGTCCCGAGAGGACACTCGAACACGAGCTGCAGGCGCTTGATCGTGCCGGTCCAGAACGGGCTCTCTCCGCAGCGCAGGTTGTACAGGTGCAGTTGACCGTCGCCGACAAGATCAAAGTTGGTCGTATTGCGCGCAGTGAAGGTGGTGCCGCCGTCCGCGTTCCACGTCAGTCGGGCCTTCGCCGGTGCCGACGAACTGAGGCGCAGACTGACGAAGGGGAACTCGGCGGCGGGCGTATCGGTGGGCGACAAGAGCAGCGTCGGCTGATCGGCGATCGCCGCGGCTCGGGCCAGTCCATCGCCCACCTTCAGAAGGCTGAGATCGCGCACCGGAATGCAGCCCTGCACGTCGCCGGCGGTCTCGAAATCCCACACGCGCCGCGGCCGTGCCGGCATCTCATACGGCTGCTGGTAAATCCGGATCCAGTCAATGTCCAGTTCGTCCTCGTCTCGGGGGTCAAACCGGATCCGCGTGATCTTCCCCTCCCACAGCGGGAAAACGTGAACCGTATGGAATTCGCCGTCCGTCACCAGCCCGAAGTGGCGCTCCTTGCCGGCGACGAAGCCGTAGTCCTTTCCCTGGAGCGAGTTGGCCCAGAAGAATTCGGCCGTGCGACTCAGTTTCGTCTTGCACCGAAGTTGAATGTACTGGAACGGGTTGCCCTCGATGTTGAACGAGTGCCCGCGGGAGGAGTGCATGTACGGGTCAAAACCAGTGCACTTGACGTGCAGCAGCCCTCCCCGAACCTCCAGGGGCGCCATCCCGTGGGTGTTGAACCACCCCTCGGTGTCTCCGTCGGTATTGAACTCCCAGCCGAACAAGAGCTTGTCTTGCCCATTGGCTGGCGTGAGCCCGAGAACGCAGAAGACGAAGACAGTGGTCAGAGCAATCCGAAGCGAACGCATGGGAGGCACCCCTTTGCGGCAAGATTACTTCTGTCCGACATTCCGCGGGTACGCGGACACGCGTGTTACCTTGCGGCCTTGAATCGCGCCGAGTACTCATGGGCAATGTCGAGGTATGATCTGCCGAACTCCTTCGTTTCGGTGATGTCCGTTCCTTCTTCGAAGAAGTTGAAGGTCTCGATCACCAGCCACGGCGGGTCCCATTTGAGGGCCTGAGCGAAGTCCCTGCGAAAGGTATCGCCGTTCCGCCGGTCGCGCCGCCGCGGGTTCTTAAGGCCCTGACCGGAGGGGTCAAAGCCGGGCCCGATGGTGGCGATTGGGAACTCCCCGCGTTTCTCCAGCAGTGGCCCGGCGAGCGCGGCGTCCCAGCGGTAGTAGTTATCGGCATTCGTGCACTGCATGTCGGTCTTCGTGCCCGGATGCTTGGCGTGATAATACGCGCCCTCCAGCACAAGATACAGCTCCTCGCCCAGCTCCTCCCGGAACCGCCGGTGCCACCGGTCAACCATCGAGTTGTCGGCGAGGGCCTGGACCCGGCCGTACTCCGGGCGATACGCGAAGGCGACCAGCTTGCCGTCGTAGCGGAAGCACAAGTCGAGCATTCCCTGCTGTTTGAAGAACCCGAAGAAGTTCACGAAGGCCCGCAAGACGCCTTCCTGCGCCGCAGGATCCGTCAGGTCGCACCGCTTGATCGGCCACTGCTTGTCCACGTTCGCGCAGCGCTCTATTCCGTCCAAGTGCAGGGCTATCTTCGGGTGGCGTTCCCCGGCGGCATCCATCTCCCGAACCGCAGCAATGAGCACCTCCAGCGCTCCGGGGTTATACTTGTGGACATCCCAGTACATCAGCGTGAGTACGTCCACGCCGGCATACTCGGCGTTACGCAATTCGCCCTGCCACCAGCTAACGTCATTCCGATCGAAGTGACCCTCCGGCGCATGATGCGTGCAGATCTCGGCGTTGATCGGATACCAGTAGTAAAAGTGGGCGAAGATTGTCTTGGTAGGCTGCGAAGCTAGGAGGCAGGCGGGCAGACAGAGCGCAGCTATGGCCAGTGAAAGCTTCACCGAGGTCTCTCCTTGCCGCCGAGTCTCGCTTCTTGAATGGACGTCAAGGCCAGATCCGGGTTCGCAGCGAAAGCGATCGTCGTCTGGAGCGGCTGGACTAGCAGGCGACGCCTCTGCTAACGCAGTATCCGGCTCGCAGTGTCGAGTCGTGCTCCCCGTGACGCGCAGTCCCAGGCACGAGCCGAATGGGGCCTTTATTCCCTCTCGGGCGCTACCGGCTTCCAGGAGGGCGAGGGCTCCCGACTTGGCGACATCGAGGTCACCGGCATCTTGACCTTGATCTTGCGGGGCGAGCGGACCGCCTCGGCAAGCTCCCGGGCCGACACGCGAACGGGCTCCCTGACCAGCTCCGGCACGCTGCAGGTCTTGAGAAACGAGTCATAGAAGCTCGGGTCCTTCTGGGGCAGCAGCAACGGTTTGTGGGCCTTGCCGGCTTTGTCGAGGTAGCTGAGGTATGATCGCGTAAACAGGCCGTCACGTCTCTTGCTGCTAAACACGAACCACCGGCTATTGCTCGACCAGGAATGCCAGGATTCGCTCCGGTCACTATTGATCTCGAGACGCCGGTAGTCGCCGGTTTGAAGATCCATCAGATACAGATCGCTGCTCGGCTGGTAGATCGGAAAGCACCCGTATTCGCACATGCAGAACAGCAAGAACCGTCCATCCGGAGAAGCCCGCGGCAGCATGATGCTCCGGCCCGTCTCGTCCGCCGAGAGCACGGTTTCGGCCTCGCCCCACGTATCCGTCTCAATGTCGTAGGAGATCCGCATCAGGTCGTAGCGCACCTCGTCGTAATGCTCCGGCGGCACGGTCTTGCGGCGATCGGACCACAGAATGGGTGCGCTACAAAAGTAGAGATCCCGGCCGTCCGGCGACCACGTCGGATAGGTCTCCAACCGATTTGGGTCCGAGATCCCGGCCGTCGTCTGCACCGTGCGCGAGCCGATCTTGTAGTAGACCAGATCCGAGTCCAGGTCCACCACGTCACGGACTTCGACACCGCCCGAATGGAAAAACTGACGCACCTTGTTGAGCGAGTAGGCCACCAGCCGGCCGCTCGGGTGCCAGGAGGTGTAACCGAACTTGGTGTCGAGCTTGGTCACGACATCTTCCTGCGCGATCAGCGCAGAGCTGCCGTAGGCCCCGCTGCGGATCCCGAGAGTCATCCTGCTGGTGCGGTTATTGCAGAACGTGTGACAGTTCAGGCAGCCCCTGGCGAACGATCTGCTGTGCAGAACGGTCCTCTCGCTGTAGCCGGCAAGATCTCGTTGACGGACCTCCACCTCCCGCCAGAAATTGTAGGCCGGTCTAATCAGGCGATACACCAGGTAACCGTCAACGTCCTCAGGCGCAATCCTGTTCGTGATCGTGTCGAAGCGATCCCAGTGGTCGTCCTTCCGGCGCACATACACGTCCCACCTCAGTTCCTGCCCCCGGTTGGCGTCCAGCAACTTCCGCCACTGCGCCGGTGGGATCACGATACGCGGCGACCGGCTGCGAACGCTGATCCCGCCGCCGCTTGTCGCCGAGATCTCCACTCGGTAGCGAGTTCCGGGCTCCTGCACCAGGAAGTTCAGCGGCGCTATGTTGGGCGGGATCACCGTCTCCGTGTAATCGGGGCGGATGCGCGGCAGCCGGTGCACCGCGGTACACTCGCCGGCCAGCGCGTAAGCCCTGCGGCGGGCCAGACTCACCACGCCGACCGCGGCGGCGGCCAGGACGCACAGCAGAGCTACCCAGACGCGCCGCCTCATCCTGCGCCCACCCCCGACTCGCCGAAGGAGTAATAGAAAAAGAACGTATTGCCAAACCGTTTTGCCAGCGCGTTCCAGCCTCCCTCTCTATCGCCCAAAGCGTGGTAGCGCAGGAACGTCACCGTGAACTGCTCATAGGCCAAGCGCGTTTCCGGGCTGATCTGTCGTCCGTGCAGCTCAACCTTCCGGCCCGTGAGGCCCTCGTAGACCAAAATCGCCTCCTGGTAGTGGCGCGGGATCTCCGGATAGTCGAAATCATCCAGACGGTCCAACTCGCCCGCGAACTTCTCGAGCCGCCGCATCACCAGATAGAAAGCCATTCGGTACTCAAACGCCATTCGATTGTGCCTGTTTCTGCGCAACAGCTCGGCCAGCCGATTCTCCAGGAAGATGTCGAGGATCGCCGACTTCCTCCGCACCATCACCGACCGGATTCGCTGCACCTCCGGGTCCGTGGACCAGAGCGGGTCGGCCTCCAGACGCCGCAGAGCCTCCTCCGCCCAGCCTCGGTAGCGCATGTAGCGCGTGAGCGCCCGCAAAAACACCTTGGCGGCCTCAGTCTGCCCCTTGATGACGCTGATCAGCGCCAGCCGCTTCAGAATCAGCGGATACTCCCCGACTACCTCCAGACCCTCGCACGCCCGGTGCTCCTCCTCGTTCACCAGGCCGAGCTGCAGCTCCAAGTCGCCAAGCTGGAAAAAGGACTGCATGCGCAGCCTGTACATCTCCGAGGGCGGGCGACTGCCCAGGTTCAGGCCGACCATGAACCACTCGGGATGTTGCGGGTACGAGAACATCTCATCTGGCAGCCGGCCAGTTTCGTACAAGGCCCGGTTAACGGCGTGAGTGGATGCAAAGGTGAACTGATCGTGCCGAAGGTGGCGCGCCTCCCGCAGGACCTGCGGCCACATCTCCTGCACCGCGAACCGGCCAATCCGGAGCAATGTCCTGTCCCTGGTGCTAAAAGTGAGCAGCATGACGACAGCCACGGCAGCGACCAGAGCTGCGGACCCGAAGCCCCGCTTGCCCGCCGGCGCTCCCAGGCGCGAGGCTTTGACGCTCTCTGTCGTCGGCTCGGCACGATCCCCACTCGCTGCCCGGCGGGACCGCGTCACCGACGCCCGGATCAGGCCTACCAGACCGGCCAGCAGCGGGAACAGGTAAAGGCACAAGGCCGCGGCGTCACCACGTTGATCGGTGGTCGGGTCAAAGGGCACAAGACGGCCATATGCGTCGGCCAAACTGAGATCCAAAAGGCGCACGCCGAAAACGTAGGGAATGACCTCGCCGAGTAACAGGTAGCACAGTCCCAGCAGGCCTCCGTGCTTGGCGCGGAACTCGAGAATCCCGCAGAGCGCTGCATAGAGAAGATAGGCGCCGCCGCCTGCAATGTAGTACAGCGGCCCCGACAGAGCCACGAAGGCGGCCAGCCGCAGTGCACTCCGGCGCCGCATTGTGCGCGTGTACAGACACACTGCCAACATCGCGGCCAGCAGAGCCACGAGCATGGCCAGCTTGTGGACGTATCTGTTGCAGACCGCGAGCACGAGGATTGCCGGGACGAACTCCACCGCGGCGACACGCCTGCCGACCACGGCCGCCATGAAAGCCTGCATGGCCAGACCCAGCAGGGCAGACACAGCGGTGATGATCAGAGCGCCGGCCCACGCGTAGTAATAGTACTGCGACAGCAGCGCCGACAGGTACTCGACCGGGCCGCCGGGATAACGGAGGAACTGTTCGAAGAAGTACGAACCCCACCTGAAGACCGGAAAATGCACTGGGCCGACGTTGTAGTACAGCAGCGTCGTATCAACCCACAACCAGACATACAGAAAGAACACCACAAAGAACGAGGTGAACTGAACCGCCGGCCACCAGCGCCTCTGCCGCGAGCCTGCCGTCATCTCCGGTCTCAGCACGGTGGGCGCACCTTCGGCCGATCTACGTGTGAACTCATCGCCGGCTTCGCCGCGCCCTCGGTCTCGCGCCCCTACGCACGGAACAGAACGCGTACCAGGGGCCGCGTCGTCCGTCCCCGCCTCAGTCTTTGATGACCCCTGTACGAGCGCCTTCAGGCGCCGTGGCCCCTCCTCGTTGAGGTTACGAAACCACCTCTAGCCCGACGCCCGCACGGCGATGGCGTCCGCCTCGAACAGCAACTCGGGCCGGCACACGTCGGCGAGCACGTAGACGCTGTCTACCAGGGGTCCCCCTCGGTCGGCGATTAGCCGCCGAACCAACTCCGCGTCCTGCCCATGTTTGACGAATATCGTTGAGGAAACCAGATCGTCGAGCGTCATCTGCCGAGTGCTCAGCAGTGAAGCGATGTTCTCCAGCGTGCGGCTCACCTGGCCGGGGAGGTCCCCGTGACAGACCGACCGTCCTGCTTCATCAATCGCCGCGGTTCCGGACACGTACACGGTCTCGGCGCCCTCAAAGGCTACAGTCGCACCCCGCGAGAAGGCTGAACCATAGCTGTGCGCTTCGCATTGCCGAGGATTGCGCAGAGCCTCGACGCTGACGGCCTGCCGGCCCGGACCGCCCAGCGCGAACAGGTCCATCAAGCAGTGGGCGCTGTCGGGCAGACGCGCTTCGATCCCCGTGCTGGCCGGCAGCCACCGAGACCCCGCTCGGTCCGGCGGGCATAGCTCCGAATACGCGGCTGACCGACCTGCGTTGAACTCGTCGTACCAATCCAGAATGTCCGCCACGTATAGCCACGTGCGTACGACGTCCGCGTACGAGCAACCGACGCCCCGCAGCACCTCGTCGGCCCGCTCAAACAGCGCTCGAGCCTCCTCTCGGCGTGTCGCCGTGCTCCCGAGAGCGGGGAGCGCGCTGAGATACACATGACGAGCGTCTCGGTGTTCGAAGACGATGCCGCACAGCCGGCCTTTGTCGTGGATCGGCGAGCATCGCGGCCCGGCCACGGCGTACAGGTGAACCCCCGCCAGGCCCTCGTGGTCGCACGGCTTGCCCTCAACGAAGGCAATCGGCCACGGCTCAAGGTCCTCACCCTCCACGAGCGTCTGACGCTCGGCCAGTATGGCTTCGCGGTCCCGCAAGCTGCCGAAGATCCGTTCCTGGACGCCGCCGGCTCCCTGCTCACGCAACCAGCCGCCCAGCCTCCGGTACACTTCCGCGGCTTGCGCCGCTGCATCGCCCGTCGGGAGGCTGTCCTGCGGCGCGCACGTGACATAGAACTCCTGCAGCCCCGGCCGACTGACTTCCACAACGGTCAGTGGCCTGTCCTGACGACGAATGACACATGCCTCAGCTTTCGTGGAGCGACTGTTCATAACACCTGGCCTATCTGCGCCGTGAGCCCTGGAGCCCCGGATGTTCAGTCTGCGAGCCGCGCCCTGCAACGCCCCACCTTTCCGCTTTCTCCTCCGTTCAACCGGGGTCTCCCACCGCGTCGGCTTTCAGCGTTCAAGGTCCCGAACACGCCCTGAGGCTCATACGTGGTCAATCCAGCGCGGCGCCACACGGGGGAGAGCGCATCTCTTCCTAACACTTCGCCGCTTCGCCCGCCGACACCTCCTCTGCGCTGCCCCAAACGGCACGAGGGCGAGTCGGCCCTAACGGAGCGAGCCGCAAGCTGGGCAAGCGTGCAGGAGACGCGACATCAGGCGCGAACCGGAGTCAACAAGTTGGGCCTCTGTTCCGCCGGACCGATGGACCTGAGCCGACTGCGCCAATCTACGAGCCTTGCGGCGGCCATGAATGACTACTCGTCTCGTCCTGCGATTACCGGCGCCGAAATCACCGCAGGCCTGCGTCGTCTAGGCTTGCGACCCGGCGACCTGGTGCATGTTCACAGCTCGCTCAGCAGCTTGGGATATGTCATCGGTGGAGCGGAGGCCGTGGTTGATGCGCTGTTGGCCGGCGTCGGCCCGGAGGGGACCGTGATGGTCCCGACCTTCAACCATGGCCGCGCCGAGATCTTCGATGTGCGCAGCACGCCCTCGGTGAGCGGCGCCATCACGGAGGCCCTGTGGCGCCGCCCGCAGGCCCGGCGCAGTGTCCACCCAACTCATCCTCTGGCCGCCATCGGCCCGCTCGCCCGCCAACTCACCCAGGGGCACCTGGAGCTGCGAACCTTCGACGCCGACTCCCCGCTCGGGCGCTGCGGGCGTCTCGGAGGCTGGGTGCTCTTGCTCGGAGTGGGGATGAACGTTAACACGTCCGCGCACGTGGGCGAGACCATCGCCGAGGTGCCCTGCCTGGGTTTCCGTCAGTTCGAGCGCAAGGTGCGACGCCCCGATGGCCGGGTCGAGACCGCCTGGAGCGTGCTGTGGCGCGACGGCCCCTGCCGGATCGAATGGCAGCCGCTGGAGCGCCTCATGCGCAAGCGTGGTCTGATCACTGACGGTCGCATCGGCCAGGCGGAGGTGCACTTGATGAAGTGCCGGGATGTGATCGCCTGCACCCTTGAGCTCACCAAGACGCTGTGCCCCGGTTGCCCGACCCGGCCCGCTCGCCGCTGACGCGCGAGGCCTCCAGACTACGCCGAAAGCAAGGTGCAACCGCTTGATTCGCTGTGTGGTGTTCGATCTGGACGGGACGCTCGTGGACACGGGGGAGCTGTTCTATCGGCTGTTCAGTGAGGTCATCCGCCTGGCCGGGCTGAAGCCCATCTGCTTTGAGCAGGTCGGCGATCCGTGGGCGAGCGCGTATGAGCAGGCCTGCGCGCAGTACCCGCAGTTGCGCGGCATTACGGGAGAGCCGCGCTTCGCAGAGGCGTGGGAACGCGTGCTGCGAGAGATGCTGGCCGCCGGCGACGTGCGGCTGTACCCGGACGCTCGCGCGGTCCTCCACAGCCTCCACGAATCGGGCCGCAAGCTCTGCCTGGCCAGCAATACTCCGAAGCAGTTCGTGGAGATGAAGCTCGAGGCCTTGAGGCTGAAGCCCCGCTTTGAGGCGGTGTTCACACCGCAGGACGTCTGGGGCCCCAAGCCACGACCTGCCTCCCTGTTCCACGTGAGGGAGCTCTTCGGCCTCGGTCCCGAGGAGATTGCGATGGTCGGAGATCTGCCGCCCGACATCATCTACGGCCGGAATGCCGGCGTCAGAACCGTCGCAATCCTCAACCAGTACAACGACCGGGGCTGCCTCGCCGCCGCGGAGCCCGATTGCATTGTCGAGAGCCTCGCCGAGCTGGCAACGGCCCTGGCGAGGCTGGAGGAGTCCGGCCCAAGGTGACCGTGTTCACAGGCATCAACACGGCCGGCTGAGGTCGCTCGGTCTCCGCCCTGCCCGTCTGCAGCTCACTGCGGCAGCAACCGCTCCATATTCCCGCCGAGAATCTTGGCTTCGTCGGCGTCGGAAAGCCCCCAACTGCGAATCCATGCCAGATCGTGCTCCAGCGCGGCGAGGTTATCCTCATTCCACGGATAGTCGAACCCGTAGATGATGCGCTCCGGGCCGACCGTATCGAGCAGGAGCCGCAGCCGCTCCTCCGACAGCGCATATCGCGGGTCGCGTCCGGATAACTGTGTCAGGCCTGCATAAGAGTGGGGGTTGTTGTGCAGAACTCCCAGGGCTTGGTCGAACATGGCGATCCCGCCCAAATGATCCATAATGATCCGCAGCTCCGGATGCCGCTGGCACACGTCGTCCAGCAGCATGGGCATGTAGCGGCGCAGATGCCAGCCGTGGACGCCGGTATGAATGTGTACGGGCAGCCGGAGCTCCTCGGCGGCCTGCCAGAAGGGATCAATCGCCGGGTCGTCGAGGGTGATCTTGAAGATCGGCGGATGCACCTTGGCTCCTACCAGCCCCCTTTGAGTGCATCGTCTCAGCTTCTCCGGCGCCTGCTCATCCGCGGGATTCACGGTGGCAAATCCGATGAGCTCCGGATAATCCTCGAGCTGCTGCGCCAGCCACTCATTCGCCTCAACACCCTCCTGCGGTCCGAAGGGCGCGAACGCGACCGCGCGATCAACGCCGAGCGCCTGCATGATGCGCCGCAGCTCCGGCAGCGTCCCCGCCGCGGGGTTGCTCTCCACCTCGAGGCCAAACCCCGCACTCTGAACGTGGCAGTGGCTGATCAGCATCTTGGCTCTCCTTCCAGACGACTACTGGGCTTTGCACCACGGAGAGCACAGAGAAGGCAAGAGCAACTGACTTGTGGGCCAAACACGGGACCGAATGATTGGCCCTCACACCTGCTCCGTGTTCTCCGTGTCTCAGTCGTGAGAGAGCGTGCCCTCTCGTGCAGGACAGGATTTGCACCGTCGCCGGAGAAGTCCCACACAGATTGCGGCGCGCTCGCGCTCGGTACTTCCGTGGCTCGGGCCGGCAGTCCTCCCAGCGGTCACGGAGCGCCCGTCCGTCAAGGAGAGCAGACATGGAACAGAAGACGATACTGGCCATCGGCGCGCACATGGATGACTGCGAGATCGGCGCCGGAGGGCTAATCGCCAAGGCCGTCAGGAAGGGCCATCGCGTGGTCCTGGTCAACGTCGCCAGCGACTACTCGACCTGGCGCGTTACCCAGGGCAGAGAGGAAGAGATCAAGGAGCGCGTGGTACGCAAGGCGGCCCAGATCGGCGTCGAGAAGCGCTTCCTCGGCTACGGTTATCAGCAGGTTCCGAGAGACCTCAGCGCGATCAAGAAGCTCGCCGAAGTCGTGATTGACGTTCGCCCCGACATCACGCTGTTCCATAATCGCTTCGAGCCCTCGCCCTCCGATCACGCGACCGTCGGCTACATCGCCGAGCGCGCCGTCCGCGACGCCACGCGCCTGCTCGACACCTACGTGGACTTCTCCCAGGAGATGTACGCCTTTGAGGTCTACCCGCGCATCTCGCAGTTCCGGCCCGACGTGTTCATAGACATCACCGACGTGATCGCAGAAGTCGCGCAGTGGCCCAACTACTTCGATGAGATCTACGCGGGCGACATCCACAACCCGAGGCCCAGCGCCGGCCCTCGCGCCCACATTCGCCTGGACTTGCACGGCGAGCAGGAGATCGCGCTGTGGACTCACGGGGACATGAAGCTGGCCACGGCCGCTTTTCGCGGCTGGCAGTGCGGGGCTCGGTACGCCGAGGCCTACATGGCCCTGGACCAGCGCGCCATGGGCCGCCGGCTGCTGCCGGAGCTAGCCGAGTAGCTCCACGCGCTCACGCCTCGCCGGACACCAGCACCTGCTCAAGCACTGAGCTGCAGTAGTCACAGCGCCAGCAGCGCTTGTCGCACGCCGTCGTGCGCTCAAACCAATCCGCCGGGAACCGCGAGTTGTCTATGATCGCCGGTGCAATCAGCGGACCGTGACTCGGTTCGAACAGGTCCAGCAAATTCCCGCGGTATTGCCCCTGGCAATATGCGGCAATTACCCGCCGCGGATTGGCGTGCATCCTGGTGGCCAATTTGGCCACCGAGAAGTATCCCTCGTAGTGGTGGAGGTCCTCCGGTCTGACCCAGGAGTTCTGCAGCAGCGATACCCAGTGGCTCCGGTCCGCATAGTAGTTCCAGCACACGCTGGGATTCCACCCGGTAATGTTGACGGTCTCCGCGATCGCCGCCTCGTGGGCCACCAGATTGTCGTGGAATACCTGGCCCGAGCAGAAATTCATGCACCCGCTGTTGACCAGAAAGTGCAGCTCCTTGCCGTTCGCGTCGGTCCAGGCCTTGATCTCTGCGATCCGGTCGAAGTCCCGGTTATACTCGCGCTGCAGGTAGAAGCTGTCGAACAGCTCGGCTACGTATTCCATTCCTTTGACCGTACCGATCCGCATGTTCACCGAGGCGCGAACATCAATCTGCGGGAACTGTTCTTGCACGGTCTTGGCGATCATCAACGAGGTGGTCGTGACCGCATCTAGTCCCGTCGTCGCCAGCAAGTGCTCCACGATGGAGCACACGCGGTTGGCGAGCGCTTGCGAAAGGCTCTCCCCGCCGTAGCAGTTCGCATTGAACAGCAAGTCCAGCTTGACGCCCATCTCCTTGAAAGTCCGCAGATCAGCCTCCAGCCTCCGCTGTCCGTCCCAGTCAACGAACCCCCCGCGCGCCGTCATCGGCGAGCGCCCGCTGGGCATGTCCAGCCAGGGGAAATAGACCTCCTCGATCTGCTCGGCGAACTCCTCTACGATACGCGTGAGGGGTTCCTCATCTTCCTCCGGCAACTGGTAACCGACGGCGAACTTCATCTCTCCTCCAGATGCACGAAGCCCGCCCGTCTGCGCCCCCATGCGACTCCCACGCGGCACCTCTACAGCTTCCA
>JALGUG010000423.1 GCA_029820995.1 Candidatus Zipacnadia bacterium | reverse complement strand
AGCTGGTACTGCGAGGACCCGGGCACGTACTGGGCGGACGCGGCGCAGTGCGAGCGCGGCGAGCAGGCCACCGAGTGGACGCCGGACCTGTTCCCGGGCGCGGTCGGGCGGTAGCTGTGGGTGTTCGAGCGCAGTAGCGGGAGCAAATGAGAGCTTCCTGTGAGTAAGACTCGTGGTGCGTGGCAACACGTTTGTGGTAAACTCGCGCGGAGTCGCTATCTTGCAGCACGTGTCTGACGGCCGGGGGGCATAGGCGGTGGGCCGAACGAAGGGGTGAGGTGGCGTGCGCGATTCGGTGCGGATCGGCGCTCTGGCTGGCCTAGCGGCCGGGCTGGCTCTTGCTGGACGTGAGATCGCACTGATGGAGGAGCAGAAGCGGTGGCTGTCCGAGCCGCTGACGTACCTCCCGTGGCCCAGTCTGACGATCCTGCTGTATGCGCTCCTAGGCGCAGCCGTGGGTACCGCGACCGGCCTCATCCTGTTCGCGGCCATGCGCGGGCGGCCCGACGACGACATGCTGACGGTTGGGGCCTGGTTGGCGCCTCTGGCCGTCGGTGTGCTGGTTGTCGTCCGAGGTGCGCTCTTCGCCGAATCTCCCTTCGGCGGGTGGCCCGGGCTGGTATCAGCGGTGCTTATTGTTGGCGGCATTCTCTTCGCGGCCCTGCGCAGGCGGCCCGACGACGACGTGCTGACGCCGAGGGCCTGGTTGGCGCTGCTGGCGGCCTGCGTGCTGGTTCTCGTCCGAAGTGCGCTCTTTGCCGAATCCCCGTTCGACGGTTGGTCCGAACTCGTCTCGCTGGCCCTCATCACGACGGGCGTGCTGATGGCCCTGCACCGGCGCATCGGGCAGGTCGCGCCCAACCGGCTGGCCTCGGCGGCCGTGGCCGTCTTGGCCGGAGAGTTGACGTTCTTCTTGATGGCGGATCAGATATGGGACATGGAGACCATGGCGTTGGCGCTGCGCTACGTCCTGCTGGTAGTCACGGTGCTACCAGCTGCGCTCGCCGGATGCCTTGCCTGGCGGCTTCTCGCGTGGGTGATGGACTTGGTGGCCAGACGGGCCAGCGAGCGCGCGGCAGTGGCGGGCGTGACGGCTCTGGTCGCCTTGCCGTTGGTGATCTTCGGGATCGCCGGCCTCATCCAGCTTTCCGCCTCGCCAGAGAGCGACTTGTCCGCGGTCGCTGCCTCGTCGCCCCAGTCCGATCCATCCCGCCCGAACGTGATCCTCATCAGCATCGATACGTTGCGTGCCGACTTCGTTGGCTACGCGGGCGGCCCCGCCCGCACGCCCAACATCGACGCCCTCGCCGCCGCGAGCTACGTCCTCGAGAACGCGTACTCGGTGGCCCCATGGACCCGGCCGTCCTTCGCCTCGTTCTTCAGCAGCCGCTACCCGGCGGAGATGGGCGTCGCACGAGTCCGAGGCGTTGGGGGCGAGGAGTGGGGCGCACCGATTCCCCACCAGTGGCGCGAGGACAGGCCGCTACTCGCAGAGGTGCTGCAGGATGCGGGGTACTACACTGCGGCAGTAGTCACGAACCATAACCTCACAGTGGAGGCGCGTGCCGACCAGGGATTCGCCCTGTTCCAGCACTGCTCGTGCCCCTCCCGCACGAGCTGGGCAGATAAGCATCTTCCTCTGTTCTCCGCCATCGAGGGGCTGTTCCCGGCGGTCAGGCCGTCGACAGACGGAAATGAACTCGAGCGCGCCAGCGTCGTGTCGACTGCGGCGATGAAGGCCATCAGTCAGATCAACACACCAATGCTCTTGTGGCTGCACTACATGGATCCGCACCAGCCCTACGATGCCCCAGACGCCCCGACCGAGGCGCAGGTCATACCCGGGTGGGCTGCAGGCGCTGCCGGCAAGCGGGGACGCTCGGCTGAGGAGAGAAACGCGTTCCTTACAGCGCACGTATTCGAGATCGAGTACTGCGACAGTCAACTCGGGCAGATCATGGATTACCTGCGGCGCACCGATCTGTGGGAGTCTTCAATCGTGGTGTTCTGGAGCGACCATGGAGAGGAGTTCTGGGAGCACGGGCATTGGGAGCACGGTCATACCCTGTTCAACGAGCTGCTGCACATACCACTGGTGATTCATCTCCCCGGCCAATCGGGCTCCCATCGCATCGAAGAGCGTGTCAGCTTGCTGGACGTGATGCCAACTCTGCTCGAACTGTGCGGCATCCACGCGCCAGAGGACATGCGCGGCCGCTCGCTTACTCCGCTGCTGGCAGGCAGGACAGGCAACCTTCCTCCGTTCCGAGTGTTCGCGGAGGCCTGCGTATACGGCGGCATGCGGAAGGGCCTGATGACCGATCACTACAAGCTGATCTATCACCTCTACGGGGATGAGTTCTCCCTGTATGACCTGCAGACAGATCCCGGCGAGCAGCACAACATCTACGGCACGCCGTTGGCGCCGGACACGACCCAGATGGAGCGCGAGCTGCTGGCGTGGACCGAGGAGTCGCTGGCGATGATGGACGAGTACGTTGCCAAGGCCGGCGCCGAGGACATCCCGCCGGAGGTCCGCGAGCGCCTCAGGGACATGGGCTACATCCAGTGAGCTGCTCCGCACTCAGCCGTCACCGCCGACGCCGCAGACCTTGCGCGTGCGACACGAGGTCAGCAGTCATTCCCACCTGCAGCCGACAAAG
>JALGUG010000114.1 GCA_029820995.1 Candidatus Zipacnadia bacterium | reverse complement strand
GACTGGAGGTGCTTCGGCGACGGGGGCACCATCAGACTGCACAGGCTGCTCGACCCGGACGCGGCGGAGGTGTGGGACGACTTCTCGGCGGACGCCTGGAGCCGCGCGCCCTATGTCCTGGCTGCCAACATCGGCGCGGCCCCGTTCGAGGACGGCGAGTCCGACCCGGACGATTGGGACGGCCCGATGCAGTTCGACTTCGCAGGTCTCAAGGACAGTGACGGCGAGCGCATCTACCTAGAACCGGGCCAGTCGGACTATTACACCGAGGCACATCACGGCTGGTACATCGAGGACCGCTTCGATCATCTTATTCACTGCGACCTCTACGAGCAATGGGCGGTCGACAACGGGGAGAACCCGGAGGCCGAGGGCAGCGTCGGTGGCGTGGCGACATCCCTGCACGATCGCATCTGCGGGCTTGCCCTGTGGGACCTGACGCAGGACGACTATACCGTCGACCCCTACGTCGACCTGACAGGTATCCTGGACGTCTCGCACGGCGTGGTGAACGTCCACAAGCCCGCGTCCCTGGCGGTCCCGCCGACACTGTGGGCCGGCAGTGGCGGCCTCGTGGTGCTCTCGCAGGACGCCGCCACCGTGACGTTCCGCATCCCGTCCACGGCCACCGACCCCAAGCTCTATCGCGTGCTGGACACGCGCTACTGGACGCAGCTCGGGCGCCTGGCCGCACGCGAGGCCGACCCCGGCCTGTCGTTCAAGCCGGACTGGCCGATTTACCTGAAGGACAATTTGGACAACAGCGACGTGCCCCTGGGCGACCCGCTGCGGGCGCTGCTGACCGCTGACGAGGACGTCACGAACTGGTGGAACCACTCATATCTGCGGCTCAAGTACGTGGCGGGCCGCGACAGCGAACTCCAGCTCCAGCTGACGTACAACCGGCTGACCAGCATCCACGATCCCTGCTACACTTGCTGGCAGTATCGCTACGGGCCGGACGGGCAGTTCACCTATACCAAGGGCGTCGGTCAGCTCGCCACCTACGCGGTCGACTATCTGGGCAACCCCCTCCACGGCGCGGGTGCGCAGGAGCACTGCATCGATCTGCGCTGCCCGGGCGAGGGAGACCTGATGCGCGGGGCGCTCTGCCACGTGGCGCGGATCGAGCTCAGCGGCTTCGAGGTGCCTGACGCCGGAGCGGACGACTGGACGCTGGTCGCCGACGAGCTTGACCTGTACGACGGCGAGGTCTCCGACCCGGGCCCGCTGTGGAAGTTCAAGCGACCGTGGAACTGGGCGGCCAACTTCAGCAGCGGTCACGTCATGCACGCGGGCGCGGACATCGTGAACATGCCCTACGGTTACGAGCAGTTCGAGCGCAACGAAAAGAGCCACCTGAAGAGCACGCAGTACCGGCAGCACTGTCCGACGTCGCCGCTGACCAGCGACCTGAGCTACGCCAAGACGCTGCCGCGCCTGGCCGAGGAGCTGGGCTTCCAGCAGGGCGTCGCCGCGACCTGGACGGACGCCGGCTACGACGCGCTGATGCGGGACGAGGACGACGTCTACTTCTTCGCCAAGTCGCACGCCTTCTGGTGGTGGCTCCGCTATGACCCCGACAACGAGGTGCCGCTGAGATTCGCGCCTGTGGTGCGGACGCTCAAGCTGGCGGCGGGCGTCAAGTACAACATCCACGTGCGCAAGTTCCCGCGCGGGCGCGCGACCGGCCTGGGAAAGAACGAGGCGCGGACAATGCGCGTACGGAACGAGGCTGACCTGCTCGAGGTCTGGCGGCGGCCAGAGGACGCGGTCGGCGGCTGGGACAAGCTCGATCCGGACACGACGCTGATGGGCAGCTACGGCACCGACGCGCACGGGCGCTGGCAATCGGACCCGCTAGCGGAGGAGGGGTGGGTCTATGCGATGTGGACGGCGGCCCTGGGGTTCTATCCGATCGGCGAGGCGGTGAACCGGGAATACGACCTGCACCACTTCCCCACTGCCGCACCGGGCGACAGCCTGGACAGCGACCTGGACACCGCCGGGCAGAGCGTGGTCTGGTGGGTCGCCGACGGCCACTTGACGCGCAGGCTGTACGCGTACGATTATGAAAGCTACTCGGACACCACGCCGGTCGAGGAGGGCGGGACGCCCACGCACCCGGACGTGGAGGTCGACGCGGACGGGCACGAGCATCTGTTCTTTGTCCGCGACGGTGCGAACATCTGCTGCTGCAAATCGAACGACGGAGGGAGGACGTTCAGTGTGCCAACCGTGCTTGCGGAAGGCTACAGCATCGTGGAGGCGAAGATACCACCGGGCTTCCTGTACGCCTGGGTGGCGATGTTCAACGGCACGGGCTGGGATGTGGCGGTGATAAAGTACGACAAGTCTGGCGGCGCATTTCCCGTCGTGCTCTCGACCGCTGTGCTCGTGGCGGCGGCCTCGGCAGTGCGGGGCAGCTTCGAGTGGACGAAGCAGGGCGTGCTGGCCTTCCATTACATCGATGCGGACGGGAACCCGGCCGTGACGCTGTGCAAGGACCCGTCGATCGCTAACACGGGGAGCTGGTTATGAGAGTTGTGAGCGACGAGAACGGAATGGCATTGGTGTTCGCCACGGCGGACGAGGTCGACCTGCTCGTCGAACAGTTGAAGGATTTGGCGGAGAGGATCAGATCGGAAGCGTTGGGCAAGCGGCCGTACCTGCTTCATTGGTCGCATCCCGATGTGCCCTTTGATCTCGTCGACCAGGTCACGGACGACATCAAGGCGATGCCGATGGAGGTAGTCTGGGAAAACGGCGGGGAGAAAAAGCCGAAGGAGCTGTAGGATGCCTGAGGTGGTCCATCCGATGTGCGACGTCCGAGTATACGACCCCGGCGCGGACGGCTACGTGTCTGACCAGGGGCAGAACGTCTATGACGTTTTGATGGACAGCTATGACAAGGGCTGGGTCAGCCCGCTGGTGAACGGGACAGATTGGCAGCAGCCATCGCTCGTCGTCATTCCCGAACTGGGGGGAATGACCAACGCGCCCATCCTCAAGCGACAGGCATTTTTGATGAATGCAGCCTGGTGGAACAAAACGAGTGGCGACTGGGATTTTGATTTTGAGTTGCCTTGCCCTGAGGGTATTACTGACGCTGCAAGCTGTTTCAACGTATGTGCTGATCATTACTCGGTATTGACCAGCAAGTTTGATGCGCCTTCGGACCCGGACTTCTGGTTCGAGTGCATCGTGGGCGTGCAGAGCTGGGACGATCTCGAGGAGCCCTATGCGGGAATAACGTGGGGTGACAATACTTGGGGCGTGGCGCTGCTACACAATAATGGTCTGGCTTTTTACCACAACGGCTCGGAAGGCTGGGAAATTGTCGCGGAGCTGCCTTGGAACAAGATCATGGAGACATATCCCGGCACAGCGATGGGAGGGAGCTATTTGTCGCTGCTGGTGTTGCACCGGCGCGGCCGCTGGCTGCTGAGCACGGACAACGGCGGAAGCTACGTAGCCTACGACGACGGCAGCGGCTGCGTCTGCCCGCCGGGCAAGGTGCGGTTCTACAACAAGGGCCAATGGGCATTGTACATGATGCACAGGGTCGGCGCGGAGGAGGGGACCTTCCGCGGCGAGCTGATCCCGCTGTTCGAGGACCGGGCGACGCAGGTGCCAGTCGGCCGGACGACCGACGATTGGCACGCGCATGTGCCCGACGGCACGAGCATCACAGTAAACCAGGTGGCGACGTGGCCCGCGCACCCGACGCACTTCCAGTACGAGGCGGTGCTGACGCCCGCCACCGTGACGCCGGACCATGCGCCGATTGTCTGGAAGCGCTGCCCCACATTGATGTCCGTGGAGATGGAGTATCCGGTCTCGCTGGTGGGCCCGACGCCCGGCGCGTACACCTCCCTGGCGGACGTCGGCGTGGTCGAGGACATAGACGTGACCTGCCCGGAGGAGGAGGGCGCGGACACGGGAACCGTCCAATGCCTGCTCAACCCCGGCGTGGCATTCTCCACCGAGTACCGCTGGCTGTACACGGAAATCGACCTGGGCTACCACTACGACGACGCCAGCGACCTCTCCTATGCGGCGTTCGCCGGCTACATCGCGAGCTTCTCGACGGCGCAGATGCCGGACTGGGAACACGGCCTGAAGTTGGAGCTGGAGCTGATTGACGCGAGCTGGCTGGCCAAGTCTGCGAGCGTGACGGAGGCGTGGCGGCCGTTGGACGGCATGACCGTGGCGCAGGGACTGGATTATGCAGCGGACCAAATTGGCATTCCTGCTGATATGTGCTACTGCACGATTTGCGGGTATGAGGTGAGGAGGGAGGAAGGCGAGGTCTGCAGTGACATGATATGCCCGGATTGTGGCATACCATTGAGTGCAAGGGGCGGGCGTCGGAATTGGCACGCCGATTGTTCCTCTCATGTGCTGCAGGCAGGCCTGCCCGAGAGGCCAATCTGGTGGCGGACGGGCGTGCTGCCCTGCGGGACGTCCGTGTGGGAAGCGATGCGCCTGATGGCGCAGGTCTGCGGGCTGGACATCCACGTCCGGCGCGACGGCGTGTGGGAGACCTACGACCCGACGTCGTTCGACGCGACGGTCCACGCGCTGGACAACGGGGACACCGCCGCCTGGGACACGGCGGTCGCACGGCTGGAGCGGACAGCCGAGAGCGTCGAGGGCCGCACCGCCGCCATCGCCAAGGGCGAGACGAGCGACGGGATGGAGGCCGCGGCCTGGCTGATCGACTACGATCGCGAGCACAATCCGCTCGCCGTGCCGTTCGCGGGCTGCCGGATGTTCCACCGCCACGAGGGGCAGGAGTGCGCGGAGTTCAGCACGGCCAGCACCGTCGCGCAGCTGATGTACGATTTGGACCATCTGTCGCAGTTCTCCCTGGGTATCGGCCTGCACAATGGCAGGCCCGACATCTACAAGCGACAGCGGGTCACCGTGGCCAACGCGACAGCGGCCGGCGTGGAGGCGGCCGTGGAGTGGGGCGTCAAGGAGATCAGGCACAGCTGGGGCCCGCATATGGCGGACTGCGACAGCGCGATGACGACGAAGGAGCTGTAAGGCCTGTGAACGCCCGCAGGCAGCCGACTCGATTGAGGGCGGGCCTTTGCTCGTTTGGAGCACGGAAGGCCGCCTGTGGCCCGTCAGGCGCGAGGAACGCGCTTCTGGAGGTGCGACAGTGAGACTATTGGAGCCAGCGATACACGGGGAGTTCGACTCGCCCGTCGGCGAGAGCGCCAAGACGGCCCGGCGCATCGCTGAGCGCCAGGTGAACAGGTTCGGCACGGCGAACCGCGCGGGCGCGGGCAGCGGGGGGTTGACGATGGAGGGCAGCACCGTGCGCGTGGGGACATGGGGCACCAGCACATTCGAGGACGCGATATTCGGTCACGGGAACATCCGGGCGAGAGGCAGATGAATGATGGCTAAGTCGCCGAACGCATTCATGGAAGAGGACTGGGTCTATGATGACAAGCTCGATCCTGACCAATGGAACAAATCCACGCGGGGCACCGACCGGCAGATATACAACATAGGCACGTACATCGGCGGCGCCGGCATCATCGCTGGCGGCGTGATCACGGGCACGGTCGGCGCGGCCAAGGGCACCGTCCACGTCACGGCGGTCACGGCGCTGGTGGGTGGGTTCATCGGCGCGGTGGCGTCCGACTACTTTCCCGGCGACGACCTGGTCAACAACAAGGTCAACTACCTCTGGTGCCAACGCGTGGACGCGCCCGCGCCCGCGCGGGACCCCACCTACAGCGACACGTACTCCGCCGAGGAGCTCAACATCGTGGTGCAGGACGCGCAGCCGGCCAACTCCTGCCTGCTGGGAACCGTGACGCTGGACGCAGCCGGCCTGGTCACGGCAATCAACAGCTCGCCGACGGACCGCGAGACCGTCTACCCCGTCGCGGTCAAGGAGCTGGTCGTGGACGTGACCGTGACGGCGCTGGCCGAGGGGGCCGCCCGCTGGGTGGACGTCGACCACTCCGCCACCATCGAGTTTGAGCTTTTGGGGCTGTTGCAGTATGATAACCCCTTGCCGGACGACACATTGGGCGGGTTCGAGATCAGTCGGCTGGAGAACGCGCGGCCCGGCGGGTTCGGATTCTACATCGAGAACGTCGGCAGCGGCGGCGAGACGTACTACGGCGACACGGAAGTGACGATACGGTTCTACCGGAGAGGGGTGCCGGTCTGAGTGGCTGAGGCAACAGGAGCTGCCGAGATCGTGATAACGGAAAGAAACGTGCCACGGATGCGGCGAGATGGTGTTGAGGTGGCGGTGCGGGACGTGGCCACCGGCAAGGAGATTTCACAGGGCGCCTCGCCGAAGTTCGAGAAGCGCTCGGTCGCGCCCAGTCCGGTCGCGCTTGAGGGCGGCCTGCTTGTGGTGATACTGAAGGGCCGCAAAAAGGGCCAGGCCACGGTCGCCCGGGCCATGCGCGACAGCCTGCCCGGCGGCCAACGCGGCGAGATCGTCGGTCGCGGTGACAACCTCGCGCTGGCGAAGGCGCTCAACTCCGCGAACGAGAGCCGCGCCCTGGTCTGCGAGGCTGCAGGCTTCGGCGCGATCGAGTCGCTGCGGCAGGCGATGGACCTTCTGACGAACCCGCGCATCGCCGTCGCAGGCCTGGCTGTTGAGGGGCGATTGAACCCCCGCCATTGCGTCCTGCGATTGTCGGCGCTGCGGGTCGCGGGCGGCTGGCCCGAGGGATACGAGGAATTGGACATCGCGGCCCACGACGCCTCGCTGCGGCTGCGCAAGAACCGCTACTCCCTGGCACCGCTGCCGGGCCAGGAATTGGGCGGCAGGAGCAGGCGAACCGTGTCGGAGAACGACGCAAAGGCGTTTCTCGCGGAGTGGGGCATCAAGCCATTGGCGAAGGAGAAGCTGTTCCCCGCGGCCGCGGTCTCCGTCATCATACCGACGTACAACCACGGCCCGTTTTTGGAGAGGTGCATCGAGAGCTGCTACGCGCAGGAGGGCCTGGCCGAGGACCCGGAGGTCGTGATCGTGGACGATGGCAGCGACGATGGGACCTGGGACCAGCTCAAAGCGTGGAAGTCCCACCGCTGGCCGAACTTGCTGCTGTTGCGGCAGGCCAACAGCGGCCTTTCGGCGGCGCGGAACCGGGCAATGCAGCGGGCGACTGGCGCGGTGCTGGTGTTTCAGGATGCGGACGACGTAATGCCGCCCGACCGTGTCGCGCGCTCGTTGGAGGCGCTGGAGAGCTGCGAGCTTGTCTTCGGCCACGTGCAGGGGTTCGACCAGGATGACGACCCCCAAGACCCGGCCTGCCGCAAGGACCATCGCATCGCGCGGCAGCCCCGCGCTGACACCGTGCAGAATGGCTGCGGCTTCTGGGTGGGCACGGCGGCGGTGCGCAGCGAGTTCCTAGACGAGCACGAGATAGAGTTCGACGAGCAGATGGCGGGCCTGGAGGACCAGGAGTTTTTCTGGCACGTCGTCGCCAGGGGCGGGCGCGTGGAAGCGCTGGATGAAATACTCCTGTGGCGACGCGACACGTTCGGCTCCCTGCGTCAGCGCGTCGATATGCAGGTGCTGCGGAGCTATGTGATGGAGAAGCACGGCGCGCTGCTCGAGCACATGAGCACCACGGGCCAGCTGCCCTGCGAGACGGGGGTGGTGCTGCAGCCCCGGCCGGCGGAGCTGCCGGTCGATCCGCACGAGCTGACACCGACCGTCCGGTCCGGCGTCCCGCCGCCCACGCCGCAGCCGCGGCTCCCCACGATCTCCGTCCAGCCGACGCCGCGGGGCGAGTGGATCGGCGGTGTCGCCACATACATCCGGGAGCTGCGGCGCTTCCTGTCCTTCCCACAGACGGACAACGTGGCCGAGGCGGACATCGTGCACTGGAACCCCTGGGCGGAGGGCGAGGACGGCAAGCTCGTCGTCGCCACCACGCATGGCATTTACCTGCCCGAGGTCTTCCCGCCCGACGAGAACCCCGACAAGGTGAAGATGAACGAGCGGCTGCTGGGGGTCTATAAGAATTCCATGGCCGTCATCGCGGTCAGCAAGTGGTTCCGCGACTATCTGGAGGAAAACTACGACATCACCGCCCTGCACATCCCCAACGCGGTGGACACCGCGCAGTTCGCGCCCGACGGCGACGGCGACTACGTCCTGTGGGTCGGCTACGATGACAGGGTCAAGCGCACGCAGGACCTGTTCGAGCTGGCCGGTAAGCTGCCGGGATGGAGGTTCGTGGCCTGCGGGCCCAACATAACACCGGAGAGGTTCCCCGGCGCGCCGGAGAACGTCGAGCTGGCCGGGCCGGTCCCCCGCGAGAGGATCCGCAAGCTGATGGGCGGCTGTCGCTTCCTGCTGGCGACGAGCGGCCGCGAGCAGTGCCCGACGGTCGTGTTGGAGGCGTTCGCAAGCGGCAAGCCCGTGGTCGGCTGGCGGCACTACGGTGTGGCCGACCTTGTGACGCACAGGAAGACCGGCTGGCTCGCCAAACCGTACTCGATACCGATGCTGACGAAGATGGCGCGGCGGGCCTGGGAGGAGGCACCCGGCCTGCGAGACGCCTGCCTGACAGAGGCGCTCGAGTACGACTGGCGCGTGGTGGCGAGGCGCATCGAGCAGGTCTACCTGGACTGCTGGCGGCTGCCCGTCTCGACGGTCACGCTCTGCCACGGGAACCGCGACACCCTGCGCCGGGCCATCGACAGCGCGGGCCACCGCTGCGAAGTGATCGTGGGCGACGCCGACGGGACGCACCGGGACCTGGTGCCGGCCCACTGCAAGTACATCAGGGTGCCGAACAAAAGCGTGGCCGACAACTACAACCGCTGCATCGAGGCCGCCACCCGCCCGTACATCGCCATCATCGACGGCGATGATTACCGCTACCCGGAAACGCTGCCGGGCCAGGTGAGGCATCTGGACGAGCATCCGGAGACGGGCGTGGTGTTCAGCGGCGTGGTCACCAGCCTGGGCCAGAACCGCTCCGGCGGCAACACGCCCCACCGCGTCCAGCGCCGGGAGTTCGAGCGCGGCAACCCCGTGCCCAACGGTTCCTCCCTGATACGCAAGGAGGCGTGGGCGGCGGTCGGCGGGTTCTTCCCGATGGTCTATGCGGAGGATTACGACTGCTACTGGCGCATCTGGGATGCAGGCTGGGAAATCGACTTCCTGCCAGGCATCGCGTACCAGCTGACCTGGCGGGAGGGCAGCGTCACGAACCGCATCGGCGTGGTCCGCCACGAACGGGCCAAGATCGAAATCCAGAAGCGCGGCGAGGAACGAATGGCAAAGGGAGAAGTGAAGCAGCGATGAAGTTCACCCTGGTGCTGCCGCCGGACATCCGCCCGCACGACGACTACGGGGGCTTGGCGAACGGGTTCGCCTCCACGCAGCTGGCGCTTCGCGCCCTCGCCGAGGAGGGGGGGCCGCTGCCCGACCTGACCATCGACGTCATCGACAATGAGTGGGCCTACGAGCGCCCATTCAACGCGGAGACCGGGGTGCTCCAGTTCAATCAGGTGCTCTCGTTCGCTCGTGAAGCCCGCCGCTTTCCATTTCCCACCGCGCTGCACTGGCACGGCTGGTTCATCACCGAGGACGCGTCCATCTGGCCCGACTATAAGAAGTGGCCAGAGCGGGACGTGCTACTGAATCTCGCGGACGTCGTCGTCTTCTCCTCGCGCGCGCTGCGGGGCTTCGCCGACCTCGGCGGCAAGCAGGAGGGCGAGGTGGTCTGGAACTGCGTCAACCCCAAGAGCTTCTATCCGGCGCAGCGGCCGGGCGCCGGTTTGTGCGCGATCATTAATCTGACATACGACAAAGGCCTTGACCGCCTGGCCAACCTCGAGGAGATGGATGTGGTGGGCTCGCGCGGGGGCAGCGGCCGCTGGGTCGAGCCGGCGGAGAATCTGAACATCTACGGGCCGATCGCGCACGGCGACGTGCCCAGCTTCCTGCGCAGCCACGAGATTCTGCTGCACCCGTCGCGCGTGGAGTCCTGCTCGCTGACGATCATCGAGGCGATGGCCTGCGGCCTGCCTGTGGTCTGCACGTCCGCCGGGGACAGCACGGCGATGGTGGGCGACGCGGGCGTAGCGCTGGAGACGTGGACGCGCGCGGCCGCCCGGGAGGCGGTCGCTCGCATCCGCGCCGATTACGACAGCTACCGCGTCGCCGCGCTGGAGCAGTCAAAGCTGTTCGCGCCGGAGCGCATCGGCGAACAGCTGTGGACCGCGTACCAGAAAGCTATGATTAACTTCGATAGCAAGGTGGAGATAACGCGCAAGGTACAAGCGAAGAAACCGACCGGCACAAGGAAACAGAAAGGAGACAATGCGAAATGACCACGATGGAGGAGATGCGCAAAAAGACGGTCTGTCAGGCTGCGGCGGAGCCGCCGCACTGGGAGACCGACGCCGAGTTCGACTGCCTGTTCAGGTACTTCGCCGAGTGGGAGGCGCCGGGCCTGCCCCTGGAGATCGGCGCGTACTATGGCTGGGGCGACGTCGTGCTCGTTGCGGCGCTGCGGGCCAGGCACGAGCTGCTACAGGTTCCGGCGGAGAAGCTGATCGCGCTCGACCCCTGTGAGCGCCTGGGCGAAATAGAAGGCATGAAGCTCGACCACCATTACACGAACTTCGCCAACTGGCATGAGGTCCTGGTGAGGAGGGGCGTGTGGGACTGGGTGTTGCCGGTGGTCGCCACCACCGAGCACGCGTTCGAGTTCCTGGCACAGCTCCGCTACCGCGTGATCTTCGTGGACGGCGACCATATGCAGCCGTCCGTGGATATAGACATTAACCTCTGCCGGGCGGCGCTCTCGCCGGGCGGGGTCGCCCTGTTCCATGACTGCCGCGATCCGGCCCGCGGCTGCACTCTGCCTGCCTACGATGTATTGCCCGCCGTCGAGAAGCTGGTGGAGGAGGATGAGTGGGAGCTGCTGGAGACCGTGGACACCCTGCGAGTGGTGAGGAGAAATCCGATATGAGCAACATCCCCATAGTGGGTGAGCGCGACTGGGACGTCTGGCAAAGCCCGGAAAGAGTGGCCGAGGTGCTGCCCGCCCTGGGCGACGCCGCGACCGTGTTCGGCGGCGAGTGGCCGGACTGGCTGCCAGAGTTCAGCACCGTGCTGGACGTGGGCTGCGGCGCGGGCGTGTACTGCCCGCGCCTGAGCGAGCGGGGCGCGTATTACATGGGTATCGACACCAGCGAGGCGATGGTGGAGGAGGCGCAGCGACGCTATCCCGAGGCGACATTCGTCTGCGAGGACATGTTTGACCTGCCCAATACCACGTACCAATTCGACCTCGTGTTCAGCAATGCGGTGCTGATACACCTACCATTCCTGGCGGAGCCGCTGGCCGCGATGTGGTCGGTGGCGCGCAGGTGGCTGTGCTTCAACTTGTATGCCTACGAGCTGCAGGGCTGGTCGGAGCACCTGCCCAGCGGCGAGATGCTCCGCGTGTGGTGCAGGCGGGGGATCGACGCGGCGCTGGAGAAGGTCTGCTGGCCTGCCAAGAGCGTCCACATCGTGGAGCGCAGCCCGGTGGAGGTCGGTGGCCGCGAGGTCGAGACCCTGCGCTACCTGATCGAGAGGGACACCGATGCCGATTAGCGACGAGTACCAGGGCGACGTGCTGGAGCTCCCGGCCATGCCCCCCCTGGGCGAGCGGGACTTCGACGTCTGGCAGAGAGAAGAGTTTTGCTGCCATCTGGCGGGGGACTGCACCGGACCGGAGAACTGCAGGACCTTCTGGGGTGAGGAGGAGCCGGACTGGTGGCCGGAATATGACTCCGTGCTGGACGTGGGCTGCGGGGACGGCGCATACTATCATAGGCTGACGGCGCGGGGCGAACAGTACGTCGGGGTGGACAGCAGCCAGTGGATGGTGGGCTGGGCGCGGGCGAAGCACCCTAATGGCGTGTTCAAATTGGGGGACATCTGCAATCTGCAGTTCTCTGATCGCAGTATTGATTTTGTTTTCTGCGAGGGCGTGCTGGT
The DNA here is from genome assembly GCA_029820995.1 of Candidatus Zipacnadia bacterium. Classification (GTDB taxonomy): domain Bacteria; phylum Armatimonadota; class Zipacnadia; order JALGUG01; family JALGUG01; genus JALGUG01. The sequence goes on along the minus strand of JALGUG010000114.1, from coordinate 5,763 downwards.
GAACCTGCCGACGCTCCTCGAGCCATTGCAGGAGCTGTGGCGCGTCGCGGACAAGTGGCTCTACTTCAACGTCTGGACGGGGGTATACCCGCGGACCACCGGCTGGTGCCGGGAGTCGCCGCCCGAGTTTCTGTTCAAAGGTATCCACGGCGAGTTCGTCCGCGTGTGGCGGCCCCTCAATGTTCGGCGCGCCGTGGAGGCAGTGATGAAGAACCACAGGCGAAACTCCGTCTGCATACGGATCGTGAATCATTTCCCATCGCTGATCAACGACGAGCCCTGCGAGCGGCGGGGCTACCTGCTGAGGAAGGTGCCCTGATGGAGCTGCTGGTCTACTGCGTGGATGCGCTCAACCTGACGGACGCGGCGATGCACTCGACGTACCTCGTGGGGCCACACACGCAGTTCGTCGAGAGCATTCCCCCCACCACCGGCCCGGCGTGGACAAGCTTTGCCACGGGTCTGTCGCCGCCGGAGCACGGCATCAACACAGCTAGCCTGGCCGCTCCTGACAAGCAAATATGGTCGCGAGTGCATCTGGCACCTGAGGTGCGCAGGCGCCTGCTGTACAAGGTCATCAACATGGCGGGCAAATCCGTCGGCTGGTGGCACATGCCTGTGACCTCGCAGCCGCCCGGCGAGCTTGACGGCTGGATGACGAGCGGTGGCCTCTGGTGGCTGATCGGCTCCTGGCCGGAAGGCTTCTACGGCGCAGAAAGGCAACTGCCCCAGTTCCCGCCGATAACGAAGGCGCCAGGGTTCGAGCCCACCGATGAGGCGCTGGAGAAGCACGATGACGACTTGTTCGCGCTGTGCAAAGGACAGCTGCGGCAGGAAACCGACGACTGTCTGAGGTGCGCCCGGGAAATACCGGTGGACGTGCTGTTCGTATACGTGTGGGAGCTGGACATGGCCACGCATCTGCTATATCACGACAGAGTACGCTTCGGCGAGCTCGTCACGTACATCGGTGATTGCCTCAGGCAATTGATGGATGAACTCAAGCCTGCGAACCGCATCGTCGTGAGCGACCATGGCGGCCAGCGGCACCCGAATCCGGACTGCCGGTTCGAACGGGCAGACGGTCATTTGGACAGGCGGCATCGCATAATGTGGGAGGATGGCGGATGCAATTATGATACCGGTGACCACGCACCGCTGGGAATGTTCTCCTCCACCGCGCGGTTCCTACCGGTGCTGACGCCCATCTCGGTGTATCCCATGACTCACGCTTATGACTGGGTGTTAAGCATACTGGGCGTCAAATTGAACGAGCTGCCTGACATCGCCGACGATGAAGATGTTGCCGACCGTGGCGAGGATGAGCGATTGCTGATAAACGACAGGCTAAAGGCGCTGGGCTACCTGTGACGGCCACGGAGACCCTGATGGACGATCTGCGCGAGTTCCTCGGGACGCCCGAGGTGACTGTCGAGTGGCTGGAGGAGCGGCGCTGGATAGTCGACGACCTGATTCGCCAGGCCCGCCGGGAGGGCCGCTACGGGGAGTGCTTGGCGACCAACGAGCTGGGCCTGCTCCAGCTCGCGGCCTGGCACATCAACGATCGCGCGGCGTTCGACAGTGCGCCTCCGCCGAGCGAGCGGAGGCAGTCGCTCCTGGACTTCGGCGCGGGCATACGCTGCGGGGCTGGCGCGTGGACTACGTGGAGATCAACGAGCCGATGCGCCGGTTCGTCGAGTTCCGCCTGGACCGCCTCAGCCTGGCCGGCGGCGTCTTCGAGGTTCTGCAGCTGGGCCTCGCCTATGACGTGGTGCTCTGCTTCGACGTCGTGGGCCATCTGGAGCACGCGGAGACCATGCGCGACATCTGCGCCGCGGTCGCGCCGGGCGGCGAGCTAGTGGTGACTTGGGACAACTGGGGCGATGGCATGCACGAACACAAAGATTATGACTTCAAGGGGCTGCTCCACGGCTGCGGGCTGGTCGAGCAGAGCGAAATGATCTGGGGGCGACCGTGATGCCATGGAGATAACGCCCCCAGACCTAATGTTGTAACATCAATCATGTGGAAGGGCTAGATGGATGCGGACTGACCGGCCTCACGAGCGGGTACTCAATATACTCTGGTTACACAGCGGCAAATTCTCGCAGGAGGATAAGCGTTTGTGTGACCGGGCCGCCGACGAGATTGTGAAGGTGGCGTGCAAGTGGTTGCGCGGGCGGTTTGGTGAGTTCGCCAAGGACGCCCCCATTCGCTTGCTTGAGGGCCGCCTGCGCGAGAGCGCGAGGGAGCGAGTGTGGTCGGTGCGCGTGCCGTGGGACAGGGTGGATGCGGGCGAGGAGGTCGCGCCCACTCCGCCCCACGCGAAGCCGGTTGCGACGATGCCCGAGTCCGACCTGCTGGCCCAGGTCGCGGGCATTATCCTGGAGATGGATGCGTTTGATGAGCGCAACCGCGATGATGTGGAGCTTGCCGAAAAGCTGGCACAGAATGCCGTTGTCTGTGTGCAGGAGTTGCTGGAGGCCTGGAAGCCCAAATTGGCCGAGGCGGAGAAGGTTGACAAGTTGCAGTCTGACTTGAAGGCCGTTGCCAAGTGGACTGAGGTTGACGAGTTAGTGCCTGTCGAGGTCGAGGGCGAACCGATTGGGCTGCGAGGGGCTGAACTAATTGGCTGACCGCTGGTGGGTTAACGACGACGCCGACGGCGACTGGAACAATCCCAACAACTGGGCTGCCACCGAGGGCGGTGCCGGGGGCGCGGGCGTGCCGACGGCTGCCGATAACGCCTACTTCTCCGACACGTCGTCGCCGGACGACTGCACGCTGTCGGCGAATGGCGCTTGTTTCAACTTTCACTGTCGGTCTGCCGAAACTGGTGGCACGGACAATTACACCGGCACGATTTCGGTTGGGGCTAATGACTTGGATGTACATGGATTATTTAAGCCCAGGTCAGCCACTATAAACTTGGGTTCTCAAGACATCAATTTCCACGGCAATGTGAATGTGACCTACGCGGGCACCATCAATCCTGAGACATCTACGCTGGTGTTTGACACAAACGGGCAGGAGTGTGTCTGGCACTCAACTGTGGCTACCGCAAACAATATCAAGGTCTCAGCCGATCTTGTATTGCCCGTACATGGGCCTCACGTTTATGGGACGGCAACTATTGATGTGGGAAAAGCGGTGAGTGGACCCGGTAGCATTACAGTCCATGCTGGTGGCACACTTGTACTCAACGGGATAATGGCGACACCACTGACGCTACATGATGATGCTTGTGCGACGCTTGGTCTAACTGGCGATATGTCGGGGTGCACAGTTCGATTCGCGGCTTACACCCAAAATATAGTGGTCCCGGCGCGGGCAGATTACTATAGAGTGGAGATTTGGAACTATTACACTGCGACCTATACAGCAGTTTTGGGCACTGCCGGTGGTCAGACAATTACCATTTCTGACTGGCTGCATATTGAGGCGGATGGCAACAATGCCATAATTGTTGACGCCGCCACGCACAACCCCGATGTCAACGTCGGCGGCAACCTCGACTACACCGGCACCGGTGCCGGCTCAGAAGACATCCACTTCGGCAACGGCAAGTGGACCGTCGGCGGCACCATTGACCTGCGCGGTGGCACCTGCACGGCGGGCAACAGCGAAATCGTGATGGACGGGGCCGGCGAGAGCCTGTACGGAAACAGCTTGACACTCTACGACCTCACCCACGAAGCCAACTGCACCATACAGGAAGACGTTACGCTGCACAAGTGGAAGTGCATCACGCCCTCGACCGTCATCACGCACATTGATGGAATCACGGTCGCTTTCTACGACTTCGAGTTCGACGGCCAGGCCTCCGGCACTAAGATTGTCCTCCAGCGGTCGGCGAGCAGTGATCACTACTATTATGACTGCACGGGCCCTGGCCAAACCGACATATCCTATGTGAATGTCTCGTGGTGCGACGCCAGCGCCGGCACCGCGATGGATGCCAGCAATGGCACCAACAATGATGGGGGCAACAACGTCAACTGGAAGTTCCTATCTGCTTCTGCAGTACCACTGATAAGACTGTCTCGGCCTTGGCTCGGCCCGGCAAGGATGGTGGGCTAATGTATCCACTGATAGAGAACAGAACTAATCGGCTGCCATACGTTGCCGAGAAGCGGGATGGGAGCGGCGTGGTTAGCGCAGGTAGCAATGTCAAGTGCAAGATTTACAACCGCACGGACGATAAATGGTGGACTGGCGCGGCTTGGGATACAGAGACGGAACTGACCGCTAGCCATTTCAAGGCCGGTTCCTGGTACTACGATTTAGCGATACCGGACGGCGATGCAAGCGATGAGATTGACTGGGTCTTCTATAATGAGACGGATGAGACAGTGGTTCACTCCGAGCAGGGCCAGGTGTTCGACGCCAACAGTCTGCTGATACAGGCACTTACCGCAATCTTGTCGGATAGCACGGCTTTCGCGGGCGCTAACGTGGCTGCGATCCTGGAGGATGTCGCTGGTCTTGATGGTGCTGCGATGCGAGGCACCGACGGCGCTTACACAGGGACGCCGCCCACTGCTGAAGCGATTAGCGGCGAGGTTTGGGAGGCCGAGACCAGAGCACTCACCGACAAGGCTGGTTTCTCGCTCTCAGCCGCTGGCATCAAGGCCATCTGGGACCAGTTGACAGAGGCCTTGACGACTGTTGGCAGTATCGGAAAGCTCATTGTTGACTACTTAGATGCGGCTATTAGCAGCCGCAGTTCGCATGATGCTGCGGATGTGTGGACGGTGGGATCGCGAACACTGACCTCATTTGGGACACTCGCTGCGGACACGGCGACGGCGATCTGGACAGCGGGCACACGCACATTAACCAGTTACGGTACCTTGGTGACGGACATCTGGGCTGCAGGTTCCCGGACGTTGACTTCCTTCGGCACGCTCGCTACGGACATGGCGACAGCAGTGTGGGGTGCAGGTTCCCGGACGTTGACCGGCTTCGGAACTCTTGTAGCTGACGTGTGGGCGTACGCAACCCGCACCCTTACAAGCGGCGGCGGGGCGACGGCGGCGGAGGTCTGGGCCTACGTCACGCGCACGCTGACCAGCGCCGCAGCCCCGACCGTCGAGGAGATCGACACCGAGCTGACGGCCCAGCACGGCAGCGGCTCGTGGCAGCAGGCGGGTGGTGGTACTGGTGCCAATCCGACGGCCATTATGCTCCATGACGAAAATGCAGTAGGTGTGCCGAATGTGGGGTGCGTGGTTTGGAACGAGGACGAGAGCGTGCGCGAGGGTCAGCTCACGACGAACGCCAACGGCGTGTGCGCGTTCTCGTTGAACGACGGCACCTATCATGTGTACTTCGGACCAGATGTGACTCACACCTACTCTAATCCGTATGTGCTGACGGTCTCTGGAGCGACGGCGCAGACGTTCACCTGCGTCGCCACGGTGGTTCCCTCCCCGCCGAGTCCGTCGCTCTGCCGCGTGTACTTGTACGTGCAATATCTCGGCGGCCCGAACGCGGGCACAGCAGTCGGCGAGGGGGAGGCGACCCTGTCTGTCGTGGAACTGCTGGAGCGGCCGGCGGGAGCGACCGTGGTCTATGGGGAGAAGGGCGCGACCGGCTCCAGCGACGTGAATGGCCTAATCTATGTTGACGTCGTGCGGGCGGCCGTGATAAGATTGCGGCTGACGCGGCCCGCGCTCTCCGAGGCCGCGGCGGACGAGACAAAGGTCGAGTTCTACGACGAGCTGACGGTTCCGAACGCGGCCACCTATGACTGTGGCGGCC
>JALGUG010000422.1 GCA_029820995.1 Candidatus Zipacnadia bacterium | reverse complement strand
AGCCTGAGAAGGCGAACGGGGTTGTGGAAAAGGGCCGCCCCAATCAAGCCAGCGACAGCGGACCGGGGGCGCTGAGGACAACGATAGTGATGTGTGTACCCAAGTACAAGTGGCACCCCTGGCCCACCACGCATAGCGGGTCAGAGGCGGCAATTGCGCCAGCGGGCAGCCAGCGTTGGAGACCGAGGATGGGTCAAAGAAGGCCTGAGAGGGCGTCAAAGGTGGGCAGAGCGTGAGCAGCGTCCTGCTTCTTTGCTGACAAAGACAAAGGCCGATAAGGCGGGACGCATCATGGGAGGAGAGGTGAAGTCGAGCAGTGACGTCTGCAAGAAGCAAGGACAGAGAGCAGCGAGGGGCTATTGATTCCGAGTGGGTCGAGGCGAGACTGAAGAAGGCAGTGATGGGCCTGGAGAGTCTACTGTTTGGCAGGTCCGGGCTGCTGAGGCCGAATGCAGCGAGCGCAGAGACGACGCTCGGTCAGAGCGCAGCCTTTCTGGTGGGACGCTATGTGGACCTGATCAGGCTGGTGCGGAGGGAAGTGGCGGCAACGAGTGCGGAGGCCGACGCACTGGGCGAGAGCTGGGAAGACGAGATCACGTTGGGCGAGTGTTTGGGCCTTGAACGAGGAACAGAGCAGTCGAAGGAGCCTGACAAGTCGGGAGCTGACGAGGCTGATCTACGGCGCGCCCTTGAGCTGGCTGAGGCGAAACTGGGGCCGGATCAAGGCGGACGCGGCGAGGACCAGTGAGCGACTGCGGGAGGAACTGAGCGAGTATGAGTGTCCACCGGCGAGTCCGGGGGATTTCGTGGAGCGGCCGGAGTACTTGGGTCTTGGAGCTGAGACCTATCCGCAGGTGAAGCGGACCTTCTGTGAGATCGTGTCCGGGCAGTGCCGGGAGGCGGCGATCGCCTGGGGGATCGGGTCAGGGAAGAGCTACTTGGCGTCACTGCTGATCTCGTATTTGGTGCATCGAACGCTGTGTTTGAGGGACCCGCAGAGGCACTACGGTCTGGCGCCAAGATCGGTAATCGGATTCATGAACATGGGGCCGAACGCCGACCAGGCCCGGCGAGTGGTATTCCACGAGATTCGGTCGCGGATGCGGAGCTCGCCGTGGTTTGCGACGTGGTGCCGTGGGGCGAAGTTCCTGGCGAACGAGGTGCGGTTGCCCAAGAACATAGTGGTGGTAGCAGGGAACTCGGCGGAGACATATCCGCTGGGCTATAACCTGCTGGGGGCGGTGATTGACGAGGCGTGCTGGCTGCCGGAAACAGGAGACGGAGGGCGCGATGCCGCGGAGGAGATCTACCATGCCTTGCAGCGGCGGATCAAGAGCAGATTCGGCGACGACGGGCTGTTGGTCATGATCTCATCGCTGCGCCACGAGGAGGATTTCCTGCAGAGGAAGCTGCGGGAGGCGGAGCGTTTGACCACGGTCTACGGATCGCGGAAGGCGGTGTGGGAGGTCAAGCCGGCGGAGAGATTCAGCGGTGAGAGTTTTGAGTTCCGGGGGCTGCGGGTGCCGGTGGAGTATCGGGAGGAGTTCGAGCGGGACCCCGACCGGGCGCTGCGGGACTTGGGTTCGGTCGCCACGCGGGCGCGATGTGCGTTCTTCTCCGACGTGGAGGCGCTGGGAGACTGCGTGGATCGAGAGCGCGGCGATCCGATGGAGGCGAATGGAGAGCTGGCGAGGTGGTTCCAGGCGGGGCACTCGGCGGGGTGCTATGTGCACGTGGACCTGGGGCTCAAGCGAGATGCCTGCGGAGTGGCGATGGCACACTGCGAGGCCGGCGACGGTTCGGAACCGCGAGTGATAGTGGACTACGTGGAGCGGATCGAGCCACCGCGCGGCGGCGAGATCGAGTTTGAGAGGGTGAGGTCTCGCATCTGCGAGCTGAGGGACCGCGGATTCAGGATTCACCAGGTGAGCTTTGACGGATGGCAGAGCGTGGACAGCCGGCAGATACTGGCGCGACGCGGATTCGCCGTGAAGGAAGTGTCGGTGGACCGCAGCGGGCGCGCGTACGAAACGCTGCGGGAGCTGGTCAATCAACGGCGAGTGACCTGGCCTCCATGCGAGACACTGGAACGCGAGCTGCGCGCGCTCGAGTGGGTGCGCGGCACGAAGGTGGATCATCCTCCGGGCGGGAGCAAGGACGTTGCCGACGCAGTGGCCGCAGCAGTAACCGAGGCGCTCGCGGCGCAAGGGAGCAGCGGGATCCGAGGGAGAGTGATTTGAAGGGAATTGCCTCAGCCCCCGCCCTCTGCTCGCCGCAAACTACGGGCCACCCCAGGAGAGGGGGCTAAGGCGGTGCGAGGCTGCGAAGTCTGTGCGAAGGCATGTGGATAAGCGAGCGACCTTAGAACAAAGGCAACAGCGTTGTTGAAAAGGCCCACCCTGACCAGGCCGGGCCACCACCCCGCCTGCCACAGCGAACCCGGGGCGCCTAACGACAGCACCAACGGCATGCATCTGGAGGGGCAGGCAGTGTGAGAGGCACAACATGAGCAGGCCTTGAAAGCCCTGGCTCGAGGGCCGAAGGCCCACCGTCCTATGGACGAGTTTGTCTCACTCCCCGCGCTCTCCTGGCCGCAAGCCGCCAGCCAGCAAAGGAGAGGGGCTAAGGCGGTGCGAGGCTGCAAGGTGTGTACGAAGGGATCCGGATGACCCGGCGAGGTTGCAACGAGGCCGACGGCGT
>JALGUG010000421.1 GCA_029820995.1 Candidatus Zipacnadia bacterium | reverse complement strand
TTGTGGTGGATCCAGTTGTGCAGCACGTAGTTCTTCTGATCCTGCCGGAAGGCTACCCCGCTTTCTTTTTCGCTGACTGTTTGCCGCTTTGGATATCGCCACGGGCAGGGTGATCACTCGTCGCCGGCGGCGGCGTTTGCTTGTCGCAGGGGGCGCCCGCCGCTATGATTACGGGCCTATGCGCTGGGTCAGAGATTTCCGGTCCGGTACGTCGTGAACGTTGTCATGCGGAAAGGTTAAGAGCATGAACCGAAGAGAGATCGAGAAGGCGTTGAGCGTCGCCACGGCGCGTATGCGGTACGAGTTGGAGCGGTTCCTTGCGCAGGTAGACTTCGCCGAGGGGCTGTGTGAGTTTCACCCCGAGAAGGCTGCGCGGTGGAAGAAGCTGATCGCAAAGGCCGAAAAGATTGTGGCTGCCGTGGACATGGGCGGGACCGTAGAGACCGTCCGCGCCGCCATGCGGGAGGCCGAGGCCGTTATGGCGCCCATCGGCAATGCCGCCAAGACATACACGATCTATTGCGTCGGGCACGCCCACATTGACATGAACTGGATGTGGTCGTGGCCGGAGACCGTCGCAGTGACCAATGACACCTTCTCGACCGTCCTGCGCCTGATGGACGAATACGATGACTTCTGCTTCACGCAGAGCCAGGCAAGCGTGTACGCCATCGTGCAGCAGTTCAACCCCGCAATGCTGAAGCGCATCCGCCGGCGCGTCAAGGAGGGCCGGTGGGAAGTCGCCGCCAGCCATTGGGTTGAGGGGGACAAGAACCTGGTGAGCGGCGAGAGCCTCTGCCGCCATCTCCTGTACACCAGGCGCTACATGAAGGGGCTGTTCGGCCTGTCGCCGGAAGACGTCCCGATTGACTGGTCGCCGGACACTTTCGGCCACGCGGTCACAATCCCGTCCTACCTTGTCCGAGGCGGCGTTCAGCGGTACTACTGCTGCCGTCCAGGGGCGTACGGGCCCGCCCGGCCGCCGGTGTTTTGGTGGCAGGCCCCGGATGGTTCGCGCGTGCTCGTAAACCGCGATATCAGTGGGTACAATGGAGAGATCAAGCCCGAAGTCGGCCAGTCGCTGCTGGACTTCGCCAGGCAGACCGGCCTGCACGTGTGGATGTTCGTCTACGGTGTGGGCGACCACGGCGGCGGCCCCACGCGCCGCGACATCCTCTGCGCCCACGACCTTGACTCGTGGCCCGTCTTCCCGAACGTCAAACTCTCCACGACGGAGCCTTTCTACCGGACCCTGGAGGAGGCCGGCGACCAGCTCCCGACGCTCGACTGCGAGTTGAACTTCGAGTTCGAGGGCTGCTATACCAGCCAGAGCCTCATCAAGAAGTCCATCCGGTACGCCGAGAACCAGCTTTGCTGCGCTGAAGGGCCGGCGGCAATTGCATGGGCCGCTTTCGGCTGGGACTACCCGCTGGACGAACTGCGCGAGGGGTGGCGCAATACGCTCTTCGGCCACTTCCACGACATACTGCCCGGCTCAGGCGTGCATGACACTCGCACCTACATCCACGGCAAGTTCCAGGACACCGCAGCGATGACGGGGATGGTGGAGACACAGGCGCTGCGGTTCCTTGCCTCCAAGGTTGACACCTCCTTTTTGAGCGTGCAAGAGCCTGAAGTGCCTGCGCTCTTCGTCCGGTCCGGGCTCGGCGCTGGCGTGGGCATGGGCTCGGGCACCGGCTCGATGTCCGTGGCTGAGCAGAGCGGCGGACAGGGTGCGAGGCCCTTCGTCGTCTTCAACCCGTCCGCGTGCGACCGCAGCGAGGTCGTGACGGCGACCGTCTGGGACAACGCCCCCAAAGGCGTGGACGAATTGAGCAAGACAACCTTCTCGGCGCGCACCCCTTCCGGCAAGCTGCTCCCAACGCAGGTGCTGGAGGCAGGGAATTACTGGGGCCACCGCTTCGTCCGGCTCGCATTCCCCACCGAGTGTGTGCCCGGGCTCGGCTACAGCCTCTACACGCTGACAGAGGCCGATGCCGATGCGGCCCAACCCGGGGTGCGCACGTCCGAGCCTTTCGGAATGGAAAACGACTTGATCGCCGTGGACATTGACCCGGGCTCGGGCGGAATCCGCATGCTGAAGGACAAGGCGTCGGGGGTGAACCTTGTTGACCCCTCCCAGCCGGCCGCGATGTTGGAGTTCGCAGTGGAAGCGCACCACGACATGACCGCGTGGCTGCTCGCACCCCTCGGCCCGATCAGCCGCCCGAAGGTCGTCTCCGTCAAGCGCGACGCCAAGGGGCCTCACGCGGCTTCGGTCAGGGTGGAAATGCGCCTGGGCGAATCGAGCTTCGCCGTGAAGTACGAACTGCGCGCGGGCGAGCCGAACCTTTCCATTGACATCGAGGCCACGTGGCTGGAGCGGGGCAGCCCCGAGCGCGGCGTGCCCGTCCTGCGCATGGCGTTCCCGCTCTCGCTTGCCCATGCTTCGGCCCGATACGAGATCCCGTTCGGGAGCATCGAGCGCCCGCTGAACGCCGGAGAAGAGGTGCCCGCGATCCGCTGGGCACAGGTGACGGGAACGTCCGGGCGTCGGAAGGCCGGGTGCCTCCTGCTGAACGACTCCAAGCACGGCCACTCGCTGGACGGCAGCGTGCTGCGCCTTACCCTGATCCGCAGCAGCTACGATCCCGACCCGCTGCCGGAGATCAATCAGCATTCGACCCGGCTGGCGCTCAGCCCCTTTGCCGGAGAGCACACGGTGGCGG
>JALGUG010000420.1 GCA_029820995.1 Candidatus Zipacnadia bacterium | reverse complement strand
CCGAGGCGTACACGACCAGGAAGGATTGGGGCGGGATCTGTTCCGACGGGAACACCCAGCGCCTTGGCCGATCGGGATCGTCGCTCACCGCCCAACCGGCAAGATCCACCGGCGCCGACCCAGGGTTCCACAACTCGAACCAGTCGGGGGAATCCCCGTCTTCGTCTCGCAGGGTCTCGCCGTTGGACGGCTGAAGTTCGTTGATGAGGAGTGCGGGGAGAGCCGCCGCCGCGGCGTTCGCCTGAACGCTGGTCGCGCTAAGCCCCGCCCCGAGACCGGGCCGGCGGCGGACGAGCGGCTCGGCTCGCAGCCTCCGGCAACCGGCCTTGTTGGCTGTTCATGGCAGGCATAGCCGGATCGTGATGATAACCCCATCCCGCAGCCGCCGAAACCCAGCAGATCACCGGTCTGCAACCCGGTCAGTCCTATTGGCTCCAACTCCGCTACAATGCCCGCAACTGTTGCGGCAGCGAGGCGCCCGACATGACCGTGTCCGTGGACGGAACACCGCGGGGAAGCGAGGTAGCCATCCAGCCTGCCAACGGTCCTTATTATTTCCGCAACTTTGAGTTGGTTCCCACCGCGGAAGTCGCGCTTGTCGAGATCGCCACCCAACCCCACGGCGGGGGCGATTCCACGCTGTTGATCGACGCGGTTGCCGTCGTGCCGCGCGAGCCGGGCAACGTGGTGGTGCAAAACCCCAGCTTCGAAGCCAGCGGCCTGATCCCGCTGTCAGGGCTGTTCGGCGAACAGGCCATCTCCGGGTGGCAAGCGGAAGGCACGGTGGGGGTGAACCTCGCCGGCGATCCGTTCGCTGACAAAGGCATCACGCCGGACCAGGACTTGGTGGTCTTGGGGCGCTATGACACCCCGCTCATCCGACGCAGCCCCAAGCACCGCGTTCTCTTCCGGATCTGACCGGGCATCTTCGTCTTCGTAGGCATCAGACGGCTTGGGTGTTGCGGCCTTTCGTCGGCAACCCTGCCCTGCCCGCGCGGTTCTTTCGCGCCGACGTCTGGGGCAACGCTTACGAATTCATCGCGAAGCCGCTCCGGCGCGCCCTGACGTGGTGACGACAAAGCCCTCCATCCAGCGAGGACGGCGAGGACTCGGCAGCCCAAGCAAGCCAACGGAGGCGTCGTCGCCAGGCTCGTCAGAAGGCGAAGGCGAAGCTGCCGAAGGCATCCACCGCCTTTCCATTGTCACGAAAAAAGGCTAACTGTGCAGTTTAAAGAATCAAACAGGATGCCCCCTTCCACGATTCTGCGAGGCATTTTTTGGTTGACAACCTTCATCTTTCTGCGCTATCAGAGGCGCGTTATACAATGGTGACATCGAGGTCTCTCGTTCGTGAGGGGGGCATCTACCCACGCGGCATGGGCGAACGGGTCTGACGCTTGACTCTGGGGAGCCAACGGCGGCATGCGTGGGAGCCAAACGGCTCCGGAGTGAATTGGATCCGCCGGGAGACCGGGCCATCGATGAAAACGAGTCCAAGCGCAAGGACGCATGGGAGACGAATTGCAAGCGGCTTTCTTTGATCCCGGCGTACCGGGTCTGTATCGCCTGTTGTTTCAGAATGAGGAGCAGGGCACTGCCAACACGGAGCAGGGCACTGCCAACACGCCGCAGGACGCTGCCACGCTGGGCTTTCGGTTCTATCCGAACAGCCCGCTGCGGATTGTGCTGTATGGTGCGCCCGGCAGTGGGAAAAGCCTTCTAGCCCTGCAAATGGCCGCGACGGCAGCGTCCGCCGACTGGCAGGTCATCTACTTCACGAAGGATACCCCGGGGTTCGTCTTGAAACAGCGAGTGATCGACGAATTCGGCACGTTCGGTCTTAAGGACAAACTGGAGAAGGACAGGATCTACATCCTGGAGGAATTGTGTGAGGAACTATCGGGGAAGGGCGTAGACGACGGCAACTCGGCCAAGAAAAGTCAACTGGAGAATCCCTTCCTCGGATTTGCGCGGTTCAGCGAGGCGCCGTTGGCCTTGCGGGTGGACCGCTACGCCACGGCCGTGGATCCCATCGATGCGCTGGCTCGCTTTTGTCCGCAACTCCGTGCCTTGTTTGATCGCCTGCCAGACAGCTCTGGGCAAACTTCCAAGAGGTTAGTGGTCTGTGACAGCTTGTCGCCCAAGGCCCTGGAGTCCCATCTCCGTTTACAGACTCAACTTCCTCCCCCCGTTTCATCTTCGGAAGGCGGCAAAGACCACCAACTCATCTACCTCTTCATCATGGAGTCGCACGAGTTGCCTGTGGGGTTGGAGGTTGCCTATCCCCCTGACGTCGAGATTCGCATGGGCGACCGACCTGACAGCCACGGTGTCCACACCCGCACGCTCCGGCTGCTCAAGACGCGCTTTCAGCCCTCCCTGGACGAGGAATCGCCTGTGCTCATCATTGGGGCGCAGGAGGCTAAGGAAGCGCGCAAGCTTTGGACCTACAAAAACACTTCGTGGGAAAACAACAAGGATACGAACGAGCCATACCACGAAATGAAACCTGGCGTGCATATTTTGCGGCCGCTGATGTCGGCGTTCTAGCCTCCCGGAGGGCCCTCGGAAACTCAATAAGAGGATAAAGTCGAACATGTCAACTCCAAGTGTTCTGTTCGGGATCGAAGGACTTGACAACTTGACGGATCCGGAGGGACTGCGTTCCGGTGGCTGCACGCTGTTGGCAACGGAAAACCACTGCGGCGCCACAATGCTCGGACTCCACTACCTCTTGGCGGAACGGAAAGGGGAATCCAATGGCCTGAACGGGCTGCTGCTCGGATTCTCCGGCGACCCCAATGCCATTCTGTACCAGATCCTGACTCACACGGCACTTAGTCGTCGAATTGGGAAGCAGGGCGATCAAAGAAGCCTCCTGGGCACCATGTCATCGGCCGAGGCTCTCGGCACACGTCACAACCTGTACAGCATTCCCTTGCAAGGCGAAGGCAGCTGCTTGGACATCTACATCCACGGGTTTGCGTGCATCACCCCCGAGGAGGGCTTGCAGGAGATTGAACAT
>JALGUG010000113.1 GCA_029820995.1 Candidatus Zipacnadia bacterium | reverse complement strand
GGGGCCATCATGCTCCCCGGCACCATCCCGGGCGTGCCGCCGGGCGTCTTGGTTTTCACTTCCTCCGGCTCGTGCACTTGCACGCGCATCACCAGAAAGCCGTTGGAGGGCTTTTCCAGGTAGGGCGTCAGATCAATGGGCGTCTTCAGATCCAGACGGCCACCCTCATACAACCCCTTGGTCTCAATCTTGATGGACTTGTCGCCCACGTAATGCTTCTCGTCCGTCTCTTCCGCCTTCCCATTGCCCCAACTGGCAAGGGTTACGCGGTCGAGGTCGCCGGCGAAAATCGTCTCGCTGGTGTCGGCACTGGCAGGCCTGGAACTGAGCATACACAGCATCAGAGCTGCGACCGAGACTGCAATCACACTGCACATCAACATCGTGCGTTGCCGTGTCATAACGCACCGGACCTCCTTTGGAGCCGGCCAATCCTGGACCACAGGATGCACTTCTCTACCTTCGCTATATACCCTCTGAGTCCTGCTTTGGTTCTATCGCTTCCGTCGGCGGGCCCGGGTCCCGCGACCCGGTCACGGCCGGCATCCGCCCGCTCCAGGAGGGGCCCAGTACCGGCTCGCGCTGCGTGCAACCGAAGTATCCAGCCCCTGATTACCCGTCAGCACTCTTTGCAGAGCTAGAGCAAAGCCGCTGCAACCTCGTTGTGCAACGGTAGCCCCGCGTCGCTGACGCGCACGCAGTCTCCCGTTCGCTCCAGCAAGCCCAGCCGCTCGAGCCGCTCCAGCTCCTCCCCTCGCGCCGTGACGGCCCCGCTCCCGTAGACCTGCTCCAGGTGGCGCAACGAAACGCCTCGCCGCAGCCTTAGCCCGAGCATCAGAGCCTCCCCCGCAGCCCGGTCCACCGCCAGCTCTTCCACCTCGGTGTGCGCGCAACCTTGCCCCTGGATCAGCGCCACGTACTGCTGCACATCCGCGCAATTCCGAGTCCGGCGCCCGTCCACAAAGCTACAAGCCGAAGGGCCCAGCCCGATGTACTCGCGGTTCTCCCAGTATGACACATTGTGACGACATTCTCGCCCCGGGCGGGCGAAGTTCGAGATCTCGTAGTGGCAGTAGCCCGCCTCCACCAGCAGACGTCGCGCCCAATCGTACATCGCCAGGACTGCACCTTCGGACGGCAGCGCCACATCTCCGCGCGCGACCGCCGCTTGCAGCTCAGTGCCCTCCTCCACCGTCAGCTCGTATGTTGAGACATGTTCGGGGCCCAGAGCAATGACCTCTTGCAGCGTCGTGTCCCACGACTCCAGCTCCTGACCGGGGATGCCGTAGATCAGGTCAACTCCGACATTGTCAAAACCTGCCGCACGAGCTGCCCGGAAAGCCGCCACAGCACCTGCCCGGTCGTGTATGCGGCCCAGAGCCCGCAGCTCCCGATCTTGCAGTGACTGCACGCCCAGGCTCACGCGCGTGAAGCCGGCCGTGCGAAGCTGCGCCAGGCCCTCGCTCTCAACCGTCCCCGGATTAGCCTCCAGGGAGACCTCAGCGCCTCCTGCCAACGGCCAGCGCTCGCCGATTGCCTCCAGGACGGCGCACAGAGCCTCCGGCGCCAAGATGCTGGGCGTGCCTCCGCCAAAGTAGACAGTCGCGGCCACCGCGTCACAGGGATGTCGCACGATCTCTGCGTGGAGCGCGGCCAGGAAGCCCTCCACCCGCTCTGTGCCGTCGCCGCCCAGCGGAACGGAGTAGAAATCGCAATAGGGGCACTTGCGCCGACAAAACGGGATGTGGACGTAAATCGCGCAGGCCCGGCGAGTGCTGCCGGTCGCGCCCGCAGGCCGCCCACTTCCCGAAGCCTGTGCTGCGTTGTCAATCGTCATCGCTGATCTTTAGAATGGCCAGGAAGGCCTCCTGTGGGACCTCCACGTTCCCCACCTGCTTCATCCGCTTCTTGCCCTCTTTCTGGCGTTCGAGCAGCTTCCGCTTCCGGGTCACATCGCCCCCGTAGCACTTGGCTGTTACGTTCTTGCGCAGCGGCCGAATGCGAGTGGAAGCCAGGATGCGGGACCCGATCGCGGCCTGGACGCGGACCTCGAACAACTGGCGCGGGATCGCCTCTTTCATCCGGTCACAAATCATACGACCACGCTGCTGAGCCGTAGCGCGGTGGCAGATCACCGCCAGCGCATCTACCGGATCGTGGTTGATCAAGATCGTCATTCGCACCAGGTCCGACCGGCGGAAAGCCTTGAAGTCGTAATCTAGCGAGGCGTAGCCGCGCGTGCGGGACTTCAGCTCATCGAAGTAATCTAGAATAATCTCGGCCAGCGGCAGGTCGAAGCGAATGGCCACCCGGTCGCCCTCGATATGGTCCATTCCCAGGTACTCGCCCCGGCGGGCCTGGGAGACTTCCATCACCGCGCCGATATACGAACTGGGCGTCATTACCGTCGCCTCGACATACGGCTCCTCGATGAACTCAATCTCCGCCTCGTCGGGGAGGCTGGCAGGATTGTCAATCTCGAGGACCTCGCCGCCATGACGATGCACCCGGTACACGACGCTGGCGGCCGTCGCGATCAGGTTCAGGTCGTATTCTCGCTCTAAGCGCTCTTGCACGATATCCATGTGCAGCAGTCCGAGGAAGCCGCAACGGAAACCGAACCCCAGGGCCGCCGAGCTCTCCGGCTCGTAATGCAGCGCCGCGTCATTAAGCGCCAGCTTCCCTAGTGCGTCCTTCAGCGAACCCAGGTCTTTGCCGTCAACCGGGTACAGCCCGCAGAACACCATCGGCTTGGCTACGCGGTATCCGGGCAGGGCCTGCGGCGCCGGGCGCCGGGCCCCGGTGATCGTGTCCCCTACCCGGGTGTCCGCCACCCGCTTGATCCCGGCCGTCAGGTAGCCTACGTCGCCGGCCTGCAGCTTCTCCACCGGCGTCATCTTCGGCGAGAGAACGCCCACCTCCGTCACTTCGAAAGTCTTGTCCGTAGCCACCATCCGGACCTGGCTGCCTCGGCGCACCTCCCCGTCCACAACCCGAATATACGTGATCACCCCGCGATAGGGATCGTAGATCGAGTCGAAGATCAGGGCCCGCAGCGGTGCTTCCGTGGCGCCTCCGGGCGGCGGAATGTGCCGCACGATGGCCTCCAGCAGCTCATGGATGCCCCGGCCCTCCTTCGCGCTGACCAGCAACGTCTGGTCCCGTGCAAACCCAAATAGGCTCTCGATCTGCGACAGCGTCACGTCCGGGTCCACGTTGGGCAGGTCAATCTTGTTGACGACCGGCACAATCTCCAGATCCTGATCCAACGCCAGATACACGTTGGCCACGGTCTGCGCCTCGACTCCCTGGCTCGCGTCTACCACCAGGATCGCGCCCTCGCAGGCCGAGAGACTGCGTGACACCTCGTAAGAGAAATCCACATGTCCCGGGGTGTCAATCAGGTTCAGTTCATACTCCTGCCCATCATCGGCCTGATACAGCAGCCGCACCGCGCTCGCCTTGATCGTAATGCCTCGCTCGCGCTCCAGGTCCATTTGGTCCAAGACCTGGTCCCGCATTTCGCGCTCCGACAGGTTCCCGCAGGCCTCCAGCAATCGGTCGGCCAGCGTGGACTTGCCGTGATCAATGTGCGCGACAATACAGAAGTTCCGCACGTGCTCCTGTGCGCGCATTACACCTTCAACCTTCGGTGCTCCCATTACTACTCCCCTTGCGTCCAAACCGCCGCAGCACCAACCGCATGGCCGAAGCCGCTTCAGTGCCGCCCACCAACGTGTACAGCAAAACGTAGACCCCTGCCCCGCCAATCGCCGGGACTATCACCGCCGCCAGCCGCGCCGCCGGTGCCATCGTCCCGAAGCGCGTGACCGCCAGCAGCAACAAGCCGTACGCAACCGCCCCGCTCACAGCCGAACACGCGCAAACCCACAGGCTCGTCCACCACAGCCGCGCTCCATCAATCCCACCACAGCGCCGCCGCAGAAGTTCGGCCAGGATCGCGCCATTCGCCAGGGCGGTCACGGACGTGGCCAGCGCCAGGCCGTTCACCGCCATCGGTCCCCGCAACCACAAGGATAGCACGGTACAGGCCAGGACCGTCAAGACCCCAACCAACACCGGCGTACGCGTATCGTGCCGGGCATAGAAGCCCCGAGTGAGGATATACTGGCAGCCGATGCCCACAATCGCGGGCGCAAACCAAAGCGTTGCCGTACCAACAGCCGCCGTGTCGGCCGCGCTGAAATTCTTCCATTGCAGCAAGAGCCGGACGATCGGGTCGCTCAGCACCGCCAGCAGCACGGCCGACGGCACGGTCAGGAAGATGGTGTTCCTGAGCCCGAAGGACAGATCGCGCCGGAAATCATCCTCCTTGCCCGCGGCGAAGGCCAGCGACAGGCTCGGAAACAGTGCAATGGCGATCCCCGCCCCCCAGACCCGCACGGGCAGCTTCATCAGCCGGTTGGCATAGTTAAGCACTGCAACGCCGCTCTCGCCACAGGTCGAAGCGATCGCCTTGGTGATCACGAAGTTGATCTCCGCCACGGCCAGGCCGAACACAATCGGTAGCGCCAGCTCCCACACTCGCCGAACGCCCTCGTCGTACAGATCAAGCGTCGCCATGAACCGCGCGCCCCGAGCCAGCAGCGGTGCGATCTGTAGGGCAAAGTTGCCCACCAGAGCCCCCACCACGACTGCGGCCGCCAGGGCGTAGATGCCCAGGTCCTTCGCCAGCCACACCGCCGCGGTGATGATCGCCAGGTTGTACACGATCGGGCCGAGGCCCGGCCACAGGAAATGGCGCTGGGCGTTCAGCGCGCCCATCATCAGCCCGCCCAGCAGGAAGAACACCTGCGCGGGGAACATAATCCGCATCAGCTCGCCGCAGAGGCGAATCCGCCGGGGCTCCAAACCGGGCGCCACGACATGAGCCAGCCACGGCGCCAGTGCCATGCCCAGTATGACCACAGCCGTGCCGGCCAGCAGCAGCAGGCAAAACAGCGTGCTGAAGGTCTTCCAGGCCTGATCAGTCCGGCCGCGGGCGGTGTAATCGGTGAATACCGGGATAAAGCCCGTGCGCAGCGCTCCGCCGGCGATGAGGAAGTACACAAAGTCGGGCACGCCGAACGCGGCCACGTACGCCGACAGCTCCCCGGAGGTCCCGAACTCCCGCGCGATGGCGATCTCACGAATCAGTCCCGTGATCGCGCTCCCCAGGACGGCGAAGATCATCAGCGCCGCGGCGCCTGCCAGGCCCGGGCTGATCCGGTCCGAGGAGCCGCCAGTGGTCGGCCTGCCCACTTCCGGCACTTGCGTGCACCTGCGTAATGTGATATAAGTATTAGTCTATGAGTTCGGCGGCACGCTTCGGGCCGCTGTCACGGAAATGGAGAGCGAGATAAGATGCCTCAGCGGAAAGCAACCGCGAAATCACTGCGGCAGACGGCAAAGCGAACGGTGCGCAACAAGGTCCGGAAGACGCGCGTCAAGACCACGGTTCGCATGGCCCGTGAAGCCGCCCGCGAGCCCGAGGAGAGCCTGCAGCAGGCCATTAGACAGGCGTACAGCGCCATTGACAAGGCCGCCAAGAAGCACATTATGCACCGGCGCACCGCAGCTCGCAAGAAGTCGCGCTTAATGCGCGCCGTCAACGCCGCCAAATCCTCGTAGCGACCGTCCGTCACCCATTGGCGACCAGTACCCGTGTTCGCCTTCTGTACCGCCAAAAGCCGAAGCTCCCGCTGCGCCGGCGGGAGCTTACTGTGCTTCATCTTATGCACACGGGCGCCCTCGACCACAGCCTCCGGCTCCTGGCGCTCATTCCGCCTCGACCGGGTTCACTAGCGTCCCAAGACCCTCAATCTCAATCCGGATCTCGTCGCCCGGCTTGAGCTTCAGGCCCTGCGCGTGACCCACGCCCGACGGCGTGCCGGTCGCGATGATGTCCCCCGGCTCCAACGTGCACAGCGACGACGCGTACTCCACGATCTGCGCGACGGCGAAGATCATCCGCTCCGTCGAGCTGTCCTGTTTGAGCTCGCCATTGAGCCATAGTTTGATCCCCAGTGCCTGAACCTCGGGCACCTCCGAGGCAGGCACCAGCCACGGGCCCATCGGTGCGAACCCGTCCCCCCACTTCCCGTTGAGCCAATCGAAGAACTTGTCCCACTGCCGATCCTCCGGCCGCTCCCAGACCTTCAATTCCCGCTCCGAGATGTCGTCGAAGATCGTGTAGCCGCCCACGTAATCCAGAGCCTCGTCGCGGCTGATGTACTTGCCCCGCTTACCCATCACCACGGCCAACTCCGCCTCATAGTCCACAAATTGGCCGATCCGCGGTATCTTCACCGCTTGACGATGGCCGATCAGCGTGGTGCTTGGCGGCTTCATGAAGATCCGGGGCGTGGCTACGTCGCTCTTGGTGATGTCGCCCGCCAGGTTCTTGGACGTGCTCTCCTGGATGTGTTCCCGGTAGTTGCCCGCCAGACAGAAGATCTTTTTCGGCTCCGGAATCGGCGGCAGTAGTTCGACCTTCGACAGGTCGAGCACAATATCGCTCAGCTTGTCCTCCGGTTGCTGCTCCAGGAACTCCAGGCAGGCCTTCGCCTCGGCCACCGCGGGCGCTCCCGCTTCCAGGAACGCCACAACCGATTGCGTGGCAATCCGTTCGGGCCGTCCTTCACCGTCAGCGACGAACACCCGGTGCCCTCGAGCCAGATCGAAAGCCTGGCCATCGGCCGAGACTGCCACCCGCGGGGCTTCGGTTGTGCTCCCTGTTCCACGATATGTGGCGAGCCTTAGAGCCATTTTCTCGCTCCTCCGTGATCTTGGGCGGCACTAAGCTGATTCTGCAGCCTTGGTCTTGACGCGGCGCCGACGCCGCGGCGGCGCCACTGTCTCCGGGTCCAGGCCCGCCGCGATGAGCGCGTCCCGCCAACTCCCGTAGTTCTCCTTGCGCCGTGCCGCGCGGTAGAGCCCCGGGTTGACCCGGTCAATCTGCGACCAATTCAACGAGGTTCCAGCGGCGTGCAGATCCCTGATTGCCTGGATGATCCGGGCTCGACTCCAGAAGTGGTCGCCCCGCATCTGCTCGTAATCCAAGCCCGCAGCCAGCAAAGCCTTGCGCCAGCTTCCGAAGTACCGCTTCGCGCACGCAGCCGAATACAGCTTCTTGTGCCGGTTCTTAAACGAGACCGACAGCAGGTCCTCACCTTGCGCGTGAGCCTCGCGGAGCGCCTTCACAATGTGCTCCCGGCTCCAGATCTGCTCTCCTCGCTTGATTATCGAGTAGTCCAGCCCCGCCGCCTCGATCGCCGCGCGCCAGCTTCCGAAGTGGCTTCTCGACCGTGCCGAGCTGAACAGGGGCCCATGCGTCTGGCGAATCCCGGTCGGCGACAGGTCCACGCCCTGCTCGTGCAGGTGCCGGATCTCCGCCACAATCCTGTCTCTCGTCCACTTCCGCTTGGCCATGCCTGCGGACCCCGGACCACAGAACCCTTGTGCGCCGTGACTATAGCACATTGAATACTTTGTGGCAAGTTATAGCAGGAGTAGGGGAACAACCCGCAGAAGTTGCCCCTGTTTTATGCCGCGTATAGCAGCGGAGGTGAAGGCTGAGTGGACTTGGAATGCACTGAATGGGACTTTGGAGCGGTGGCTCTCGTGGGCGTCGTCTCCGACACCCACCGGTCCGCCTCGGTCTCGGCGCTGCCCCAGAGGCTCCTGGACCATCTGCAGAGGGTGGACCTGATCCTCCACGCCGGCGATATCTGTCACCCGGTCGTGCTGGAGGCCCTGGGCCGTATCGCCCCCGTCGAGGCCGTGCGCGGCAACATGGACGGAGTACTGATTGCCCGCCGGCTCCCCGAACGGCGGTTGGTCCGCGTCGGGCAGTGGCTCATCGGCCTCGTCCACGGCTCCGGCGCACCCGACGAGGTCCCCACTGTGGCCTGGGAGGCCTTCTTCAGCTCACAGGAGGCCCTGGAGCGCCCTGATGCACTGGTCTTCGGCCACAGTCACCGGCCGCTCTGCATGTCCCGCCAAGGCGTCCTCTTGCTCAATCCCGGCTCGCCTACCAGGCCGGCCGACGATCGCCCCTCCTGCGCCCTGCTCCACTGTGGCGAAAGCCTCACAGGGGAGATCGTATACCTCTGACGAGGCTAGATCCCTTCGACTTCGCACCATCCTCCGGCCTTAGCAGACCGCTCCACCGCCGCCATCACCGCCTGGCACCGAGCGCCGTCCAGTAGGCTGGGCTCGCAGGCGCCGTCCTCGGCGATGGTCCGCAGGAAGTTATATAGGCACGCCACATGCAGGCGCTCCCAGCCCAGCGTCAGCTTCGGCGACGGCAGCGCCGACGGCTTGGGGAAGCGCTGAACCGTTTCGATCCGGGTGAAGCCCCGCCGCCCGGCGATCGGCTCAGCGGGTGCCGTGGCGTCGTAGGCCTCCAAGTAGTTGGGTTGCATCAGGTCGAACCGCAGCGCGCCCTTCTGGCCATAGATCTCAAAGCTCATTTCGTCGTTCGTCCCGGTCGCAAAGCGCGACGCCTCCACAATCCCCAGCGCGCCGCTCTTCATCCGCGCGTGGAACAGTGCGTAATCGTCCACCTTGACCGCGCCCTTGCGCGACGGGTCCTCCGCCAGGGGGCGCTCCGGAACGAAGATGTGGAGCGTGCCCAGCACCTGCGCGTAATCCCCCAGAAGGCTCCGCATCAGATCAATGACGTGTGACCCCAGATCATACAGCGCCCCTCCCCCACCTCGCTCCTTGCTCAGCCGCCAACTGATCGGCCGCTGAGGGTCGGTGTATCCGCTGTGCAGGTACCGCGCTGCAAAATGGTAGACCTCGCCGAGGAAGCCCTCTTCAATGAGCTGCCGTGCCCGCATCAGTGCCGGCGAAAAGCGCATGTGGAACGTCATCTGGTGCTTTGTCGCAGCGGCGCGCGCGGCCGCGGCGATCTCACGCGCTTCCGCCACGCTCAGGCAGAGCGGCTTGTCACAGTAGACGTGCTTGCCGGCTTCCAGCGCCGCGATCACTTGCTCCCGGTGCAGGTCGTTGGGCGTGCAAACATTGATGATCTGAATGTCGTCACGCTCCAGTAGGTCCTCGAATCGCGTCGTCGCGACCTCGAACCCGCCCTTCTCCCGCGCCGTTTCAGCCGTCTCGCGCCGAGAGGTGCATACTGCCACCAGCTTCGTGCGACACGGCGGCGGATCATAGTACAGCGGCAGCGTCCGGTAGCTCAGCGTGTGGATCTTGCCGATGAAGCCAAAGCCCACAATTCCCACACCGAACTCCTGCATGTCCGCCATGACCTCCTTCGTCGCGCTCCCGTCCGCCGCGCACCCGCGCCAAGTTCACACCAATCCGCCCAATGCCGCCACGACGGCATCGCCGACCTCGCCGCAGCTCGCGCTCCCGCCAAGGTCCGGAGTGCGCACTTGCCGAGCCTCGACCACCTTCGCAACCGCGTCGTGCAGCCGCTCGGCCGCGTGTGCTTCTCCCAGCTCGCGTAGCATCAGCTCCGCGGTGAGAATCGCCGCCAGGGGATTGGCAGTGCCGCGGCCGGCAATATCCGGTGCAGTGCCGTGGGGCGGCTCGAACATTGAGATCCCGCCCGGCGCGATATTCGCCCCCGGAGCCATCCCCAGGCCCCCCTGCAGCGCCGCCGTGATGTCCGTGATGATGTCCCCAAACAGATTCGGCGCCACGATCACATCGTACCGCGTCGGATCGAGCACCATCTGCATCGCCAGCGCGTCCACGTACCGCCGCTCGTGCTCGATGTCCGGATAGTCTGCCGCCACCTCGGTGAAGATCTCGTCCCAGAACACCATGCCGTAGTTCATGGCGTTCGTCTTTGTGCAGTTCGTGACCAGCTTGCGCCCCTGGCGCCGCCGAGCCAACTCGAAGGCGTATCGGCAGACGCGTCGGATGCCGGTTTCGGTGTACACGCCGGCCTGCACCGCCACCTCTCGCGACGACCGCACGGCCGGCACCCTCGCGGCCAGTTCATCGAACTTCGCATCTCCGGGATGATACCGCCCCCCGATTCCAGCGTAGAGGCCCTCGGTTGCCTCCCGCACCACAACGAAGTCAATCTCCTCGGGCCGGCAGGTTGTCAGCGGAAACGCCGCGCCCGCCAGCGGACGGCACGGACGCACATTGGCATACTGCTGGAAGTGGAAGCGTATCGCCAGCACGGTCTCGCGCAGCGAGATCTCGTCCGGCACTTCACCGGGCGAGCCGATCCCGCCCAGATAGATGGCCTCACAGGCCCCAAGCTGCTCCAGCCCATCCGGGGGCATCATCCGGCCGTGCTCGAGATAGTACTGGCAGTTGAAGGGGAACTCTCTGAACTCGAACTCCAGCTCCTCCTCGACGGCCGACAGCGCTCGCAGGCACTTCAGGCCCTCCGCCACGACCTCGGGGCCGATGCCGTCTCCGCCGATCACCGCGATGCAGTGCCTTCCCATAGCTGCTCCCGGCTTCAGTGCGGCAGCGATTTCCCGTTCACAAACCGCACAAAACCGTAGGGCTCCATGCCCATGATGAGGTCTAGTATTCCGTCACCGTCCAGATCGTGCACGACGGGCCGCTGGACGCCGCGCAGCAGAACGCCCTCTCGCAGCTTGTCAGCTTTCCGCCTTAGCTCCAGCGTAGGGTACCCGGACAGCGACGTGCGACTGTCAAACCAGTACAGGTTGCCGCCGGCGTCATACAGCAGAAAGTCACGCCGGGCGTCGCTATCCCAGTGCCCGATCCCCGCCAGCCCCGCGATCATGCCGGTGGCATCTCTGGTCCCGGTTCGGCTCTCTTCCGTTGCCGCGTACACTACCAGGCTCGTCGGCTTCCACCACTGTGGCAGTCCTCCGGACAATCCCCGATTCTCCGCATAGACCAGGTCGCCAACGCACAGCGCCGGAAGCTCACCGGCTGCCCCCTCTCTCGGCTTTCGACTCACGCCCAAGAACAGGTCCAGATCGCCGTCGCGGTCCCAATCGTGCAGGCACAGACTCCTCACCTGGCTCCACGACGCCATGCGGTGCCGCATGACCTCTCGACCGCTCGCGAACACCGGTGATTGCGGCCCGCCGACATTGACGAAGGCCACAATGCCGCCCAGGTCCGTCCCAACCACCAGGTCGCCGTCGCCGTCAGAGTCAAGATCGCCGATCGCCACGCACGTCGCTTTCCCCTCCGGCACTCTGATTGACACACCCTGGGCATCCGTGAGCGGCTGCACCTCCCTCAAACCGGGGCCCGGACACATTCGCGCCCACTGGAACCCGCCCTCCGAGCCGCCGATCACCAAATCGGCCCTGCCGTCGCGGTCCAGATCACCAGCGCCGACCACAGAGGAGGTGCCGGCGTCCATCGGAGCTGACTGTGCCCTCACGTAACCCGTCACTTCCAGCGACCGGACGCCGACGCGCCGCAGGAACACAACGCGCCCACCGCTCTCCCCAAACAGCAGGTCCACCTGACCATCATGGTCCCAGTCGGCCACGGCGGGGCTCGGTCTGCCGGCCGCTCGTCCGTCCGGCAGCGGCAGATGGTCGCCCCCGACAGGGCTCGGCGGCCGGAACTTCGGGGGGAAGCCGCCCTGACTGGTCAGCACAAAGGCCTGTCCCCGCTCGTCTGCCGCGATGATGTCAAGCCTTCCGTCTCCGTCCCAGTCGGCTAGCGAGAAGAGCACACTGCCCCCAAGCTGCGCCGCGGCATCTCCCACCCACAGCGTCGTCGCCCCCTCGAACCTGGCGCTCCCCGGTGCTCCCGTGTTGACGAACAGGCTGAAGCGGCCCGCCCCGTCGGCTACGACCAGGTCCGGCAGCCCATCCGCGTTGAGGTCCGCCGCCGCCGCTACGGACTTCTCATCCGGCAGAACGCCCACGCCGGCCGCGGTCACCACCGGCCGCGTCGAACCCAGCGAACTCACCCGACCGGGCACGCCCGTGGGACACCACAGCAGCCGTCCACCCACGGAAACGAGCAAGTCCAAATCGCCGTCCTGGTCCCAGTCGCACAGCGCGGGCGTTAGAGGCGCCTCCCCTGGCAGGCCCGGGTCGGCAAGCGACGACGGGCCGCTCAGCACGATCCCCTCCCCCAGGGGCTGCCGCGGTCCCTGGCTCGCGAAGTAGACCAAATCGCCGTCTGCCGATCCTACGAACAGGTCCAGCTCCCCGTCGCCGCTCCAGTCGCCCACAGCCGGGCGCGCGCCGTCGCCCGCTGTGGCCGGCCCAACGCTCTGGCGTAGAATCCGGCCGTGCACAATCTCCAGGGCCGGGTCAAGCCAATCGCCCAGCGTGTAACCGCTAGCCGGGCAGAAGGATCCGCACACGCACAGCCCGAGGCAAAACCAGTACAGCATTCAGTGCTCCAACTGCAACGCGTATTTGCACGCTCTCAAGACCGACTCTCAGTGTGCGCTGCCCGACCTGCGCTCCTTCAGCCGCAGGATCTTGATCGCGGGAAACGGGTACAGCCAATCTTGTGGCGGGTTCCGCATCCACGCTGGACCGGCGGGCCGGCGCACGAACCGTGCGGCCAGTTCATATTCCTGCTTCGCAGCACCCAGCAGCGCCAGAGCGCCGGGCTCTCTCGCCCGAACGAAGTCGCGCAGCTCGATCTCGCCCAGGATCAGGTAGTCCGGCCGTTCGGCCTGCAGCTTCCCGGCATTGTACCCGACCACTTGAATGACCCACGGAGAGCGAATCAGCCCGGCAAAGCTTGGATTCCGCCGCAACACATCCCCGCCGTTCACGTAGTCCACTGGCGGCGCATTGAACCACGGCTGCCATACCAGGGCGACACTGTCGCCCACCCGCGCGTGCGTCCGCAACCACTCCAGCGCCTGGTCGCGCGGGTCCGGACGCGCCATTGCCGCGACGTAGCAGCCGGCCGCCCCCACGCTATAGATCAGCGGCCCGGCCAGCAGAACGCCCGCCAGCGCCCGTGCGGTCCCTTTCACGCCGGCGCGACCCGCCAGGTCCCACAACGCCGCCAGCAAACCGCCAACCAGCAGCGCCAGGAAGGGCAACAGCACTACATCGTAGCGCATGTACCGCACTCGCGTCGAGACCACCGAGACACCAAATGCCACCAGTGCGCCGAGCACGACTAGGTCCGCCCGCCCGCGCCGCGCGACTGCCAGCGCGACGCCGCCGCCGGCTACGACGGCCGTCAGAGGTGCGCCCAGTCCCAATCCCAGCGCCCGGAAATGGAACAGGAGACCACTCGGCTCCACCGCGCACGCGGGGTACTCGCCGTGCCGCATGTGTCGCACCTCATACAGGAACCCATCCCGGAACTCCCCCCATGCCAGAACGCTGTACGGGCAGACCGCCACAAACGCCAGAGGAGCAAGGCCCACGCACAGCAGCAGCCGGCGGTCGAAGAACCGCCGCCATCGCGGCCCCTCGCCGGCCTGGCCGTGTACGTGAAGCCACTGAGCCACTAGCGGCGCCACCAGTGCCACACCGCCGCCGTACTTCGTCCCCGCGGCCAGACCCACTGCTGCCCCGGCCAGTGCATAGTCCCCCCACCGCCCGCCGTGCATGATTCCGGCGGACGCGTACAGGCACAGGCTGACCCAAAAGGTCATCGGCACATCAACGGTGGCGTAGTGGGAGTGCACCACGTGCAGCGGGAAGGCAGCGAGAGCGGCCGCGCTGAGCAGACCCACGGTACGCGAATACAGCCGCGTGCCCGCAGCGTAGACGACCCATACCGTCAGCACTCCGAATGCGACGGTCAGCAGCCGCGCACACCACGTGAGCTCCAGTAAGTAGGGCCCGATACCATGTTCCGGATGGGCAAAGAAGAAGCCGATGAGGGCCACCAGGTGAATGTAGAACGTCCCGTAGTTGAAGAAATGGGGGTTCGGGTCTCCACGCACAGCCAGGTTGATTGCCCCGCGTAGCGAGTGGAACTCGTCCGGGTGGTAGGAGAACAGGTGATCCGGCCCGGGAAGCCCCCATCGGATACCCCACAGCCGCATGGCGGCGGCCGCTGTCAGGATGCCGATCAGGCACAGGCTCGGCCAGTGCTTGAAACTGCCTTCCGCC
>JALGUG010000112.1 GCA_029820995.1 Candidatus Zipacnadia bacterium | reverse complement strand
GGAACAGGTCCGCCGCCACCACGTCGGCCGGCGCAACGCTACCAATCATCGCCCACAGCTTTGCACAGTTCGTCAGGCTCGCCGGCACACCCACAACGAACAGCCCTCCACCGCGGTTTACGAACGCTTCCACCTGCTCGGCCGGCAGGTCGAAGCGCTCCGGCGAAGCCTCTCCACTGATCGCCAGCACATCGGCTGTCTGCCACGCGTCGGGAGCGACGACCGTGGCCTTCAGGTCGCCCACTGCGTCCTGCAGCACGCCTGCCGTCCCCCCGGGTGGAACGATCAATGCCACTCTCAGCGGCGCCGCTGCCACGCCGATGGCGAGAACCGCAACTAGCCCCAATCCTGACCGGAGTCTCATTGTCGCACGCCTCCTGACCGCCTGACTTTCAGTCTCCTCTGCAACTTCCGTTGGAAGAACCAGCGCTACCTGGCGAGTCCATGGCCACAGCCCCCGAGCCGGGCATTCCAATGCTCAGCGGACCGTTTGACCGGACCATCTCTTCTTCTCCGCCAGACCCTGAGGCCCTCCGTGCGGGCGTGAGCAGCCGGCGCCCCCACGCACCGTACGCCCCGCCTACAACGGGAGGTCTGCAGTGACACAGGAGGAATTCCGTACAGAGACGAGGCAAGGGTAACGCCTGCTGACTGAACTGGGAGTGGTCCCTAAGGCCATTGCTCACGCGTCGTCCCTTGCCCGGCCAACAGGAAGGCAGAGTGACAAACGGTCCAATGCCTGAACACCACCGTACGGGCCTCTGGGTCCTCGCACCATCCACCGTCGCCGTCGGCGAAGAGTTCGCCCTATCCATCAAGGTGCTCACGTGCCCCTACCCCGTGCCTCCCGCCTGCTACCAAACCTACCCGCGGCTCGGTTCCCCCTTCAACCTGTCGCCGCGAGGCATCGCCTACCTGGACAACGCCGCACCTCGCTGGGAGGGAGCGCTCGAGATCGCCGGCGGGTCCGCTCTGCGCGGCCCCAGCGCCGTCCCTTGCGCAGCGCTGGAGGGCACATTCCCCGGCGACCACCGCGCCCTCGGCCGCATTAGGGGGTTCCACTTCACCCAGCCCGGCACCCACTTCATCTCGGTCCGTGACGCCGCAACCGGCCTCGAGGCCTCCAGCAACCCCATCCGCGTCACAGCGCAGCCGCCGGAGCTCCGGCTGTTCTGGGGCGACCTCCACAGCCAGACCTTCTTCAGTGACGGCCTGCGTGTCCCCGAGGAGCTGTTTCACTTCGCCCGTCATGAGGGATTCCTCGACATCTTCGCCCTGGCCGATCACAGCGAGTTCGTTTCCGACCGCCAATGGGAGTACTTCATCGGCGTCACCAATGACGCCTACTGCCCCGGCGAATTCGTCACGCTCGTGGGCCAGGAATGGACCAATTCCGGCGTCGGACATCGCAACCTCTACTACCCGGGCGACAGCGGTCCCATCGTGCGCAGCAGCGAGGCGACCAAGGAGGACTTGGAGCGATTATACGAGGTCGCCCGTGAGCACCGTGGACTGCTGATCCCGCATCACAGCGCCAACGTAGTCATGGGCGTCAAATGGGATCTGGGCCACGAGCCGGAACACGAGCGGCTGGTCGAGATCTACTCCATCTGGGGCAACAGCGAGCGGCCCGCAAGCGAGGGGAACCCGCGGCCGATCCGCGTGCTCAAGGGCGAGCAGGAGGGCCGGCACGTCAGTGACGCCCTGGCGCGCGGCTACCGCTTCGGATTTGTCGGCGGCGGCGACATCCACGATGGCCGGCCCGGCGATGAGCTTCACGTCCACCAGGAGCGGCCCCAAGACTACCACGGCTTGCAGCGCCGGCAGGGCATCATGGGCGTCTTCGCGCCCGAGCTGACCCGCCAGGCCATCTTTGACGCCCTGTGGCAGCGCCGGTGCTATGCGACCACAAACGTGCGCCCGTACCTGACCTTTGCGGTCTGCGGCACTTTCATGGGCGGCACCGCTCACGCCCAAGGGCCTCGGCCGATCCGTGTGGAAGCGGCCAGCGAGGTCCCCATCGCCCGAGTAGAGATCGTCAAGAATGGCCGGGAGGCCTTCGTCCGCACCGACGTCGGCCGCCTTCTCGAATGGAAACTCGAAGACGCTCCGGGCACTTCGGCCGACCACTATTACGTCCGCCTCACGCGCGAAGACGGCGAGATGGCCTGGTCCAGCCCGGTATGGATCGAACCCGCCGCCACCGGCCCACGCGGCCACCAGCCATAACCGCCAACACGCTTCGTCCGCAGCACCGTTGGCTGTTACTCTGAGAGCTTGCACCGAGTGACCACAAACACTACAGTCGCCACCCAGACCGTCGAAACCAACGAGCAATTCCAGCGCCCCATCACGGCGCGCGCACTGCTGGTCGCGGTCATTGTCACCATCGCCGTGCTCGCCTGGGTCGAATACAGCGAGCTCGTCACGCCGACCAGCCAGATGAGCGAGAGCACCCCGCCCATCCCCGCCATCCTGGCCCTTGGCGCGGTCTGGGCGCTCGTCTGGCTGTGGCGCAAAGCGATGCAGGCGGTCGAGCAGGTCCCCCTCAGCACCCTCGCCGCCCTGGGACGCCTGGGCCGGCGGCTAGGGCTCAAGCGGGCCGAGGTCCTGGTCGTGTACCTCTTCCTGATTGTGTCCTGCGCCATGCCCTCGGTGGGCGTCGTACGACTGATCCTTCCCTGCCTCATGGAGCTGCAGTACTTCCAGGAGCCGAGCAACAACTTTGCCCAGATGAGCAAGCAGATTCCCCACACTTGGGCGCCCCTCGAAGGCGAGCCGGTCCGCACTTTCTGGGAGGGTGTGGACCGCTCCGTCCCGCCCAGCGCCGCCGCGAAGGTCCCCCTCATCGGACCGGTTCTCGAGGGCCTCCGCCAGTTCTTCGCCCAAACCTCTGCTGTCCCCTGGCGCCGTTGGGCCACGCCCTTTGTCCTCTGGAACCTTTATCTCATGTCGTATTTCGCCGGCAGCTTCTGCCTCGTCTGCCTGTTCCGCAAAAAATGGGTCGAGGACGACCACCTCGCCTTTCCTCTGGCCACCATGTCCATTGAGATGGTACGCGGCGGCCAACCCTCCGGAACCGACCGTGCCTTCTTTCGCAACCCCGTGATGTGGGTCGGGTTTGGCCTGGCCGTGCTCTACAACGCCACCAACATGCTCAAAGTGTTCAACCCCGGCTTGCCCGCCATGGGCATGTTCTATCCCATTGGACGCCTGTTCACCGAGTTCCCCTGGAACCGCATGGCCGGCCTGGCCGCGTGGTACAAGCCCGAGATCATGGGCCTCGGCTACCTGGTGCCCTCCGAAATCCTGTTCTCGATCATGTTCTTCTCCCTCGCCCAGTGGTTCGTTCGACCCCTCGCCGCCATCGCCGGCTACCAGGCCGCCGGCTTCCCCTGGCCGCGTACCCAGGCGGCCGGCGCTTTGATCGTCCTGGGCCTGTTCTTCACCTACCAAGCGCGCCATCGCCTGGTCCAGATTGCTCGCAAAGCCTTCGGCGCCGCACCCGAGGTCAACGACAGCGACGAGCCCCTACCCTATCGCCTCGCGTTCTTCGGCACGCTGATTAGCCTCGTCATCCTCGTCGCATTCCCGGTGGCGTACGGGGTCGACTGGTGGGCCGCGGGAGGATACTTCCTCGTAGGTACGCTCTTCTTGATCGCCTATTGCCGCAACCGCGCCGAGACGGGCCTGCCCATCGTCTGGGGCTATCCTCTGCTCGCGCAAAAGGACGTGCTCACCGACTTCCTCGGCTCGCGCCCGTTCATCGAACCGGGCCGTATCAAGTCCTTCTCTCTGCTGTCCATGCTGGTGTTCTTTGAGCGCGGCACCTACTACGCCATCACCAGCACGGAGCAGGAGGCCTGCATCGTCGGCCACACTGTGGGCCTCACGGCGCGCCGTACAGCCAAGGTCGTCCTCATCGCCATGGTCATCGGCTTCGCATCTTCGATGTGGATGTACCTTTCCTCCTATTACACCTGGGGCGGTAACATCATGGAGACCGTCGGCGGCACCCAGGGCGGCCAGCGCGCCCAAATTGCCATGCGGCAGTTCCTAAAAGCCTCGGCCTGGATTGACGTGCCCTCACCCCCCAATCTTAATGCCATCTCCGCCACGCTCTTTGGTGCTGTGCTCACGTCCGCGCTAGTCCTGACCCGCTATAAGCTAATGCGCTTCCCCTTTCACGCCGTGGGGTACGCTCTCGCCTGTTGCCACACCAACTACATGTGGTTCCCGGCGCTCGTCATCTTCTCAGTCAAAACGTTGGTCATGCGCACCGGCGGCATGAAGCTCTATCGCCGCCTCGCCCCCGGTTTCATCGCCTTCACCCTGGGCCATTTCACCTCCATCGGCCTCTGGAGCTTTGCCGGCCTTTATGCCGGTGAGTACGTCCAGCGCTACCGCGTCTGGTTCCTCTGACCGGGCCCATCAGAGACCGTGAGCCGCCAGCGCACCGCCGAACGCGCCAATCGCTCCTGCGGCAGATACGCGCCCTGCTGTCGCAGCACCGAAGCTCAATGACCGCTCCGCGCCAGGCCGACCTACCCCGAACCGAACGTAAGACCCCCCTGCCATGAGATCACTGGTTTTCACTAAGCTCTTGACCTTCGGCCTCTCTCAGTGTATAGTATCTCTCGTATCAGAGGGCGTTTCGGCCCTTGCTCGCGAGAAAGAGTGGCGGCAGTCATGTCCTCGGATACTCATTTCAGGCTGATCCGCATGCTCCGACGGTAACTGCTGGACTCTCCTGCATGCCGGGTATGAGCAGAAGGCTGGTCAGTCCAAGGTAGGGCATACAGGAGGTATGTCTGGATGGCGACTGGTACGGTTAAGTGGTTTAATGAGTCGAAAGGGTACGGGTTTATCGAGCAGGAAGATGGTGCCGATCTGTTCGTGCACTATTCTTCGATCACGGCCGAGGGCTTCAAGACACTCCACGAGGGTGACAAGGTGGAGTTCGATATCGAAGAGAGCCCCAAGGGCCCGCGTGCTGCCAACGTGCGCGTGATCTCCGGCGGCCAGCAGAGCGCCGGTTGGTAGGTTGTCTGCCGCACATCTGCGGCGTCCGCTGCTAGTCACTTGTCACACCCGTGTGTGACAAATGATTGGCAGCCTATCAGTTCCTGTGCAGCGTTCCACTCACGTGGCACGTGATGTGGTAGGTTGTTTACGCTGCCACGTTCAACTCAGTCGGCCTCCGGTCACCCGGAGGCCGATCCATTTGAGACCTCGACCAATTCCAGCCTGCCTTCTGCCTATGGCGCCAATTCCACGGCTTCTCCCCTTTGAGCCGATTGGTATGCTCCCTGTATGACCTGGAGAACGTCGCGAGCGTCATCCGCAGAGACCGGCACCGGCCCGCCGCTTTCAATCGCATCAAGAAACCCGTTAACCAGCGTCGGCAGGCCGAAGCTCTGGTCCGGTTCGCTCTTGACCGACGCGTTTTCCCACTGCTCCGTGCTCGCCCGCCATACCGACAGCGGCTCATCGCCGCCCATCCGGACGCGCAACTGGCCCTCCGTCGCATAAACCTCCTCCATCCCCGTCGCCCCGCCTCGTGCACACCAACCGATCTGCAGCGAGGTCGTGCCCCCATTAGCATGTTCCATCAGGAGCAGGGCCATGTCTTCCACTTCGATATCCATCACGTGGGTCCCGATGCGCGCGAATACGCGCTTCACCGGCGATCCCAGCCACGCCAGCGCCCGGTAAACCTGATGATACCCGCTGTCAATCAGCGGCCCCCCTCCCCCCGCCTCCTTCTTCGTCCGCCAATCCTGCATCACGCCCCGCCCCCACACCGTACTGCCCGACAGGCCCTCGCTTCGCACCAGAAATGCCCTCCCGAGCTCGCCGGACCGCAGCAGCCGTACTGACTCCAGTACCTGCGGCAGGTAGAGTTGATTGTGGGCCACCGTCAACCGCACCCCCGCCTCCTCGGCGGCCCGCGCCATCCGATCTACTTCCTCCACTGTCCGCGCAATCGGCTTCTCCAGCACCACGTGCACCCCCGATTGCGCTGCCGCGATCGCCTGCTCCTCATGGGCCGAGTGGGGCGTCGCAATAGACACCAGGTCCAGCTCTTCCCGCTCCAGCATCCGTTGATAGTCCGTGTACCGGTGTTCCGGCCCCACGCCGTGCCGCTCGCCCAATAGCTCCAACCGCTCCTCCGACAGGTCCGCCAACGCCACGAGCTCAGTGCGCTCCAAGGCGGAGAACGTCGGAGCGTGGCGGCGCTCTGTGATCCCTCCACAGCCAATGATGCCTACGCGATACATTCCCAGGCCTCCCTCAACTTGCGGCTTGTCGCTGCTCACCCAGACCGTTGGGGCTTCGTTGCCGGCCGGCAGACCACCTTCAGCATTTCCGTCGAAGAAGCTGTCCACCCCCTCGAGCGCGAGGTCTTCCTGGCCTCCGAGGCGAACCTAATGTCGGATGGACGTGGCGTCAAGAAGTCTATCTCCCGCGGGGGTGGGAGCTCCGGCCATGAATGAACTGGACATTCGCAAGATCACCGTGTTCGGGGGCAGTGGGAAGCTGGGTCGTGCACTGATCGCACACTTCCTGGACCGCGGGTTCGAGGTCCGGACACTGGTGCACCACCGCCCGCTCGGCATTGTGGACGACAACCTTGAAGTTGTTCGCGGTGATGTCGCCCAGAAGGAAGATGTGGCCGAGGCGCTGGGCGATGCCGAGGCCGTTATCTCTCTGGCCACGACCAAGGAAGACCCTGATACCTTCTTTGAGGTGAGCGTGCGCGGCACGTTCAACGTCCTGGACGCCTGTCGCGAGCGCGGCGACATCAAGCAGTTCCTCCTGGCCGGTGGTGACGCCGCAGTTGGCATCTGGTTCTACCCGCACCCCGAGCCCATTGACGAATCGCACCCGCTCATGGCCTATCCCGGCTACTACGCCTTCAGCAAAGTGCTGGAGGAGGTCATGGCCTATCAGTACCATATTCAGTACGCTCTGCCGACCACGGTGCTGCGTATGTCCTGGATCTTCGAAAAGGACGACATCCTGAACCACCTGTCGCTTCAGAACCGCAATCCGGCCGAGAAGGGCCACGGATGGGACGATTACCTCACCGACGAGCACAAGGCAATCCTCGCTGCCGGTGAGAACCGCATTCCCATCCTGGTCAATGAGCAAGACCAGCCCTACCGCCGCCACATCGTCCATATCGAGGATGTCGTCCAGGCCTTCGATCTGGCCCTCGGGCTGACTCGCGCTCTCGGCGAAACGTTCCACATCGCCGCCCCCGCGCCCTTCCAGTACGATGAGGCGGCGCAGTACCTGTCCCACAAGACCGGCATCCCAACGTGCCGCATCGTAGCCACGGGCTACCACTCCTTCGAGATCAACATCGCTAAAGCCCGCAAGGTCCTCGGCTACAAGCCCCAGTTCGACATCTACAGAATCATTGATGCGGCCTTGGAGTGGGAGCAGCGACCGCCTGGGCAGTAGATCCTGACCCGCGACGACCCGACAAATGCCCTCGCGCCCGTTCGCCCTACAGGCCGCTGCCGAGCAAGGAGCGAAACCCATGAAAGCAGCAGTACTGACGCTTGTGGCCTTGTGCGCCTTCTCGGTCTCGCGGGCAGCCGACTGGCCTCCGCACTTGCGGACCGGCAGACTACTCAACATAGGGCTCAACTACAGCTCCCAGGCGCCCGAGAGACTGGATGCCTTTCAGGCCATGCGCTGCCGCCTTATGCTCGGCGGCGCCTCCT
Source organism: Candidatus Zipacnadia bacterium (assembly GCA_029820995.1). Taxonomy (GTDB): domain Bacteria; phylum Armatimonadota; class Zipacnadia; order JALGUG01; family JALGUG01; genus JALGUG01. The sequence continues at coordinate 20,358 of JALGUG010000112.1, read as the reverse complement.
GGGTCGCCGGCTGGGGCGCGCCGGGGCCCACGGCACTCGCGGGCTACCACGCGCGTGGCCTCCAGGCCCTCGCCTACTGCACGCCTCATACCATCTACGGCGACAATTACTTCGACCGCCCGGAGCGGTCCCCTGAGTGGCTCGCCGTCGGAGCTGACGGGCGGCCCCTGCGCCCCTGGGGCACCAAGAACCAACGCTACGCTGCTTGTGTGAATCAGCCGGGCTGGCGAGAACACCAGCGCGCTGTCATCAAGCGCTTGGTCGAGATCAAGGCCGCCGGCGTCTTCTGGGATGACGCCTTTCCCTTCGGCTGCCACTGCCCCGTATGCCGGAAGGCCTTCCGCAAGTTCCTCGCCGAACGCCACACACCCGCCCAAATCAAGGCACTAGGTGTGACTGCCCAGACTCTGCCGCCACCGCCGGCCGTACGCTTGCTTGACTTCCGTGACTGCAAGACACCGCTGGACCGCGAGTGGGCCGTCTTCGCCGAGTGGAGCCTGGAGGACTTCATGCGTGACATGAAGCGGACCGCCCGCGCGCTGAATCCGGACTTCATCTTCAGCGTGAACTCCAGCCAGCCCGGCGTCACCTCCTGCATGTTGCTCAGCCAGGCCGTGATGGACCTCTGGGTGTACGAGGAGGGCCCCCACACCTTGGCCCCCCAGCACAACAACGCCCTCCGCTATCTCCAGGGCTTCGCCCGAGCACGGCGCAAGCCGGTCGAGATGATTGCCTGCGGCGATGGCTGGGGACAGGAGCAGGCTACGCCGCAGCAGTACGCCTCAAGCCTCGCCGAGGGCGTCGCCTGCGGCGGCGAGATGCTGGTGCACCTCGGGCACGCCGGCAAAGACGATGAAGTCTGGCGTACCAATCCGGAGAATGCCCGAACGATCGCCGCCTATCGCAAGTTCTTCGACGATCGCCAACCCCTCCTGGTCGGCCTCAAGCCCGCCGCGCGAATTGCCCTCTTCGACAGCAACAAGTCTGCGCAGTTTGACCGCAAGTATTTCCTCCGCCTTCGCGCGTTAGCCGAACAACTCAACTACCTGGGCGTGCCGTACACGGTCCTCAACGCAGAGACCTCGGCCAACCTCGTAGAGCACTTCGACGTCGTCATCGCGAGCTGGACCCAGGTGCTGTCGGACGCCGAATTGCAGTCTCTGCTCGATTTCGTGCGGGCCGGCAAGCTCTTGTTGGCTGTCGGCCTGGTGGGCACGGTCAACGAGAGGTGGGAGCCCCGCACGCATCTGCCCGAGGACATCAAGGTCGCCGAAAAGCTCTCGTTCATGCAGCTTGCGGCCGCGGCCGCGCTGGCTGCCGCCAACGGGCCCGAGCTCAGAGCCCCCGGCGACGCACGTGTCCAGCTCCACGCCTGGGAGAAGGTCGAGCCCGACGGCCGCGTGCTTGTGCTTCATCTGATGAACTACACGCTGGACGCGGCCAAGCAGGCCGTCGCGCCCGTACAGGGTCTGGCCCTCATCCTGCCCAACAAGCCACACAAGGTCCACGGCGCGCGCTGGGAAACCCCCGAGGGCGCGGCCCAAGACCTCGCCATTCAAACCGTCGGCCCCAGAATCAGCCTTCAGCTTCCCGAACTCGGAACCTACGCTCTCGTCACGGTGCGGTACGCTTCGCAGTGAAGTCGGCGACCCGAAGCTGTCTCATAACTCCTGTAGGACTGCCCTCACGCGCGATTGTCGTTCGTCCGTGAGGTTATGAAGCCACCTCTAGACGATCTCCCACTCTCGCTGGCGGTCCCTGTTCCGTTGGGCCGCGAGCATACGCTTGCCGATGCTGTGCCCCTGGACCTTGATCGGGTCATCGTGCCCCCACTTCTCTCGCTGCTGCTCCAGCCATCCGTCAAGCCGTTCCTCCAGATCTCTTGTCACCGAGGGCCACATGTGGACCACGTTGGTCTGCTCCCACGGATCCTTGGCCAAATTGTACAACTCGACCTTGCCTTCGCCGTGCCAGTTGTCCTTCGCTCTGGTGCTCAGCGCGCGGATCAACTTCCACTCCTTCGTGCGAACCCCGCGCTTGCACTGGTAGGTCCCCTCCCCCAAGAACAACTCCCGGTACTGCTCGGTGCGCTCGCCGCGGACCAGAGGCCTCAGACTCCGGCCTTCGAACTGACGTGGCTGCCGTAGCCCCAGCACGTCGAAGATCGTGGGCGCCACGTCCACGTTCGAGGTCAGCGCGCTGACGCGGCTCCCGCCAAATTCGCCCCCAGGAAACTTGATAATCAGCGGGATCCGAATATTTCCCTCGTACAGTCCGTGGTGATCGAACTGGCCGGTGTGCTTGTCCAGAATCTCCCCGTGATCGGACATCACGATGACCAGCGTATCGTCCCATAGCCCCAGGTCTTGCATCCGCCGGAACGTCTTCGCCAGGTGGACACTGTTGTACCGGATCATGCCGTCGTACAGATTGACGATGTACTTGATATCCGTCACTTCAGGCGGGAACCAGCCCCGATACGCGTTAGCAAAGCCCTCGAAGGCATGGCAGGGCGTCAATGAGAGGTTATTGGGGTCCTTCTCATCTCCCTCATAGAATAGCCGCTCGAACCGCTTGGGCGGCCAGTACGGCGTGTGCGGATCCCACGGATGAAGCCACAGAAACCACGGGCGTCGCTTCGGCAGCTCCTCCAGCAGTGGCCACGCGCATTCGTTCACCGCCTCCATCGAGCGTTTCACACGTTTCTCCCGGTCCAGACCCGACGGGTGCACCACGTGCCGGTCATACCCCCAGGCGAACCACGGCTTCTGCTTGCTGTCCACCGCGGCCGTAAAAAACCCCTGGCGCCGCAGGAGCTGGGCCAGCGTCTTGAACTTGCGGTTCAGCGCCACGTCGCCCGCCACGTTGACTATCTCGTGGCCATAGGCGTCCACACTGGTGAAAATGGACGTGAACGAGGGCGTCGTGGGCATTGTCGGCGCAAAGCACCAGTCGAACACGACGCTCTCCCTCGCCAACTTCGCCAACGTTGGGCTGGTCTTCTTCGGATAGCCGTAGCATTCCAGATGGTCGGCACGCAGCGTGTCAATGGTCACGAGCAGCACGTTCATAGCAGGACTCCTGAACCAGGCTTGAGCCTCAGGTTCGCCCCTCGTCCGCCGGCCCCCTCTCCTAGAGAAGAAGCAGCAGGGAGGAACAGGCATAGCAACAGACCAACTCTCCCACGCGGGGTAACTGTCAACAGGCAGGAGCGAATGCCATGTCCCTCAAGATTGGCGTAGCAGGCCTCCGGCGCGGCGCCGGATTCGTCAATGTCTTCAACCACCGACGCGACTGCACCGTCGTAGCTGTCTGCGACCTCGTGCCCGACTTGGCCCAGTCATTCCGTGAGCAACATGACAGCATTGAGGTCGCCTACACGGACTACTCCGAGTTCTGCCAGCACGATCTCGACGCTATTGCCGTGGCCACGCCGGCTCCGACCCATGCTGACTGCTCCATCGAGGCCCTGCAAGCCGGTAAGCACGTCATCTGCGAGGTCCCCGCCGTCTACACGCTGGAGGAAGGCGTTGAGCTGGTGCGCGCCGTGCGCCGCACGGGCAAGAAGTACATGTTCGCCGAGAACGTGAACTACTTCGCCTTTCTCGAAACCTGGAAGCAGCTCCTTGACTCCGGCCAGATCGGCCGGGTGATCTACGCCGAGGGTGAGTACGTCCACGACTGCCGCGGATTGATGTCCAATCGGCCGGACGGGCTCGGCGGCGGCGTAGACGGCAAGCCGACCTGGCGCGCTGTCATGCCGCCGATCCACTACTGCACCCACGACCTCGGCCCCTTGCTATGGCTGATGCAGGACCGCATCGTGAGCGCCGTGGGTATGGACACCGGCTGCAACGTGGCGCCCGAGCTGGGTGTGACCGATATGGAAGTCGGAATCTTCAAGACCGCCAGGGGCGCCGTGGTCAAGCAGCTCTGTGCCTTCTCCGTGGCGCGACATCCCTCGCACCATTACCTGGTCATCTACGGCACCAAGGGCTTCTTGGAGACCGACCGCTACGCCGGGCTGGGGAATCACAAGTTCTACTCCGAGCTGATGCCCTACCTCACCCGGCCGCTGGACCTGCCGATTGGCGTCTCGCATCCCAAGGCCCCGCCCGAAGCGACCGCCGGCGGACACGGCACCGCGGAGTACTACATGATTGACGATTTCGTCCGCTCCATCCTCGACGACCGTAAGCCGGGCATTGACGTGTACGAGGGCTTGGATATGACCTTCCCCGGCATCTGTGCCCACCTCTCTACATTGCAGGGCAGTCAGCCGGTCGCGGTCCCCGACCCACGGCAGACTGTGTAGCGCGCGCACCGGAGCGGCATGCTTCAGACCCGCAGGCTCCCCGGACCGAACATCGCGCGAGGCTCCAGCGTCCTGCTGAGTGACGTACACAAACAGGCAACCTTCGCGGAGGACGACCACGATGAGAACGCTCTGGCTGCTCGCGCTCTTGCTTGCTGAGCTATCGGCCCTCGCTGCCTGGGGGCAAGCCCCGGGACGTCGCCGCCCCCGGCGACGTCTAGCGCCTGTCCCGCCCAACGTCGAGGTCATTCGCGACGTCGAGTTCGGTACTGGCGGAGGACGACCACTGCGCTTGGATATCGCCCGCCCGAAGGAGCTTCCCCCGGAGCCAATGCCCGTCATCGTCTACGTGCATGGCGGCGCCTGGCGTGCCGGTAGCTACCACGGTGCGCAGAATTATCCCCTCGCTGCCCAGGGCTACTTCACGGTCAACGTTGAGTATCGCCTGAGCCAGGAAGCGATCTTCCCCGCCCAAATCGAGGATTGCAAGGCTGCAATCCGGTGGCTGCGGGCCAACGCGGAGAAGTACCACCTTGACACCAACCACATCGGCGTCTGGGGTCATTCCGCCGGGGGCCATCTGGCTGCGCTGCTGGGCACATCAGGCGACGTGAAGGAGCTCGAAGGCATGGGCGGCAATCCCGGCCTTTCGACGAAGGTCCATGCCGTGGTAGACTGCTTCGGGCCGACCGAGATGCTGCACATGAGCGCCGTTCCCGGACGCATGGACCACGACAGCCCATCCTCCCCGGAATCCCGGCTCATCGGCGGCCCGATCCAAGACAATCCCGACAAGGTCAAACGCGCCGACCCCCTCACCTACATTGACGCCGACGATCCCCCCTTCTTGGTCATCCACGGTGAACGGGACCAGACGGTGCCGATCAACCAGTCCGAGTTCCTGGTGACAGCCTTAAAGAAAGCTGAGGTGGACGTCACCTTCGTCCGTGTCAAGAACGCCGACCACGGCTTCTCCGGCCCAGCCGAGCCAAGCCGCCAGGAGATCAACCGCTTGATTGAGGAGTTCTTCAACCGACATCTGCGCCCAACCGGCTGAGCTACACCCCTGCGGCCTTAGTTGCCCGCCTCTGCAGCTCTCACTAGCCTCTTCATCGCCGCCAGCGACCGCGGGAACCACTCCTCCGGCTCGGGCAGCTCGTTCGGCTTCCAGTACTTCTCGTACTCGTCCGACAGATACCCCTCATACCCGGCTTGCACCAGCCTGCGCACCACCTCCTGCCAGCCGAGCTCTCCTTCGCCCAGTGGGCAGTTCACACCGCAACTCCCATCCGGCCCGCACTCCCTGTAGTCCTTCGCGTGCACGTGAACGATATGCGGCCCGAGCAATTCAACTGCCTCGGCCGCCGTCTCCTGGCCGGCCTGATGGATAAACGCCCAGTCGAAGATCACGCCAAGGCCCGGATGATCAACCCGCGCGATCATCTCGGCGGTCTCGGAAGCGGTGCAGCACAGCGTCCCGCTGTGGGTCTCAATACCGCCCACCAGGCCGCGGTCCCGGCAGTAGGCACCAATCTCCCCCAGCGCCTGCGCCACGAAACTGCGGGCCAATTCCACATCGCCGCCGGGCACAAAGGCCGTCCCCGCCTTGATGCGCACCACCTTGGCTCCCAGGACCTCCGCCATGTCGGCGGTCCGCTTGAGGCCCTCCACGGTCGCGTTCCGCGCCTCCACGAAGGCCTGGTTGTAGCAGTCCACACCGACTATCTCCAGGCCCCGTTCGCCTGCGTACTCGCGCACCTGCCGGCCCAGCTCTTCCGTAAAGCTCTCGGCGCTCAGGACACCGTCCTCCGCGATCCGAAACTCGATTCCATCCATCCCCGTCGAGGCAATCAGGTCAATCGCCTCAAACACCGTCTTCTCCGGCGTGCCCATGGTATGTCCGGCGAACTTCATCCGCTCCCTCACCGCATTAGAAACGCTTTCATGACTCCTGCACGAGCGCCTTCAGCCGCGATTATCGTTGGTCGTTGTGCTTATGAAACCGCCACTAGTGGCGCGAAAAACTCGAAATACTTCCGTGCCAGTTCCTCGGGCGTCAGGTCCACGTGCGCCCCCGGCATGCAGGTGACGAACCCCTCGAACCCAATGCTGCGCAGGCCTCGGAAAACCGACGCGAAATCCACTCCGTCCGGATCCCCTGGCAGGCAGGGCATCCAGTCTTGATCGTTGATCCGCACCTTCGGCTCCTTGGTCGGTGCGGTCCACAGCTTGTAGTTCTGCACGGACACCGAGAAGATGTGGTCCCCGATAGCCTTCACGGCCTTCTCCCCGTGCTCCTCCTGCCCGTCGAACCGGAGATGGTTCGCCTCAAAAGCCACCCCGTAGTTCTCGTGGTTGATGGCCTCCAGGCACTGCAGCGCCAGTTCGATGTTCGCGAAAGCGGTCCCGTTGTGCAATTGGCTGATGATACCGACACCGCGGTCCGCTGCGTACTCGGCTGCGGCGCGGTAGCGTCGGGCGAAGTCTATCGAGCGGCCTCCGCAGCGCACAAACGCGGCGCCGATTAGCACGGCAAGGTCCGTTACCCGGTTGAACTCCGCCGCCGATGCGTCGTCCACCGGATCGCCGCCTCCCACAAAGGCACACCGGATGCCGTGGCGAAGCAGGCTGTCCTTGACCTTCAATGCCTCATCGTCGGACATCCCGGCATTAATATGCCCTCCCCGCAGCTCGACGCCCTTGAACCCCACCTCGCTGGCGAACGCAATGAACTCCTCCGCAGTCTTGGAGATTCCGCCAGGTACCTCAAACTGGCGACCCGAAAGTGACAGTATCATCGTTGGTGCTCCTCGTGTCTTCGTTTGCAGGTACTTCTCTTCGTTCCCGCCCGGCCCCTTCAGCGGGCCCAACCTTGTCACTGCAAGAGGTCGCCGTCGCGGCACAGCGAAGACAACGGGCGGGTGCACGCAGCACCATGGAGGCGGAGCATGGCACACGCCAGGCCAAAGCCACGTCCCCAACCTCACGCGGTCCGCGAAGAGGGGCGCCTCGCCCTGTGGCGGCTGCTGGCCAACGAAAAAGGGCGTCCCCTACGGCGCGGCTCAGCCGGCGCGACATTCCACGGCCCGGAAACCGGCCGGACCACTGCCACCAAATGGCGTTCCCTGGCGCGCATTCTTGAGGGCCGGGCCTCTTGGCGCGCCGATTATCCCGCGAACTTCGATCAACAGGAGTTCACCATCGAAGCGTGGGTCTCCTGGCCCAAGATGCCGACCGGCAGACAGGTGATCTTCGACCGACCCATAGGCCAGGGCGGCTGGCGCCTTGAGCTCACGCGCCATCTGTGCCTGGCGTTCATCTGGCGCGACGCCGAGGGCCGCGAGCAGGTGCTCAAGTCCGTCCAGATGGTGGATGAGCTCCGTCCCCGCCGATGGTATCACCTGGCCGCCACGTTCCGCAATCACTGCTACACCGGCCAGCCCTACATCCAGAGCTACTCCCGCGCCGAGATCCTGTTCACGCCCGCAGGTGAGCTGTTCCCGCGCACTGTAGCCATGATGCGTCACTTCGAGCACCCGCAGATCGCCGAGGGCGAGGGCCCCCTGTGGATCGGTCGCGATGCCCCCGGCCAGTCCCCCTTCCAGGGCGCCCTATGCGAAGTAGCGCTCTCGGCGCGAGCCAAACTCAAGAACGAGTTCCCCACGCTGGGCCAAAAGCCGCCGCGCAGCCCGACCTTCAGCGATGACTTCGACATGGGCAGCGTATTCTGCCCCGTGGAAGCCCCAGATGGGCGCATCGTGCTCGGCGCACGGCCGTACCTGGGCCACGGCAACTACTGGCTCTATGCTCAGCTCGATGGCTGCACAGGAAAGCAGCTCGCCTTCGAGGCCCTGGCGGTACCCGGTGGGCAGGGCATGCTGCTGGCCATGTGGGTCAGCTACGACCGGAAAACGTGGGCCAGAATCCCCGGCGGGCACTATCAGGGCGACCAACTCGTACCCGGTAGCTTCACCTTCTCCCACAAGTTCAAGCGCTCGCCCGCCTGGCTCGCGGCCTGCGTACCCTGGAGCAATACCGATACCGACCGCCTGGCAGCCGAGCTCCGCGGGCACAAGAAAGTCCGGCTCATCGAGGCCGCCACCAGCGTGGAAGGCCGCCCGGTCCGGCTGTTCCAGGTTACGGACCCCAACGTCCCCGATTATGCCAAACGCACGGTGTACATTCAAACGGGACAGCATTCGCCGATGGAAATGATGGCCGGCCGCTCCTGTGCCTCGGCAATACGCTATCTGCTTTCCCCCTCCAGCCGCCGCCGGGCGTTGCTGCAGAACTTCTGCTTCCTCTTTGTGCCGATTGTCAACGTGGATTGCGCAGCTCATGGGGGATCAGGCCATAATGCCGCCGGCGTAAACACCAACCGCGACTGGGCCGACCCACAACAGCCCGAGGTCAAAGGGCTCAAGAGCTTCCTCCGCAACTGGCTGGACCAGGGCAACTCCCTCGACCTCGCCCTGGACATCCACGCCGGCGGTGCGTGGCTGAACCACGCCCTCCTGCTGATCCCGGAGCAAGACACCGCACAGCTTCGCGCCGGCTGGTACGAAGACCAACTCCGCTTCCTGGCTTGCCTTGACCGGCATGCCGATGTGGCCGAAGAGGACGCGGTCCCACACCGGCTGGCGGAGACCAAGTTCTCCGATGCCTTGCCTCGACAATGGGGTACGCCGGCCTTCTGCCTGGAGCTCAGCAACATGACCTATCGCAGCCGGGCCGACGGAGGCACTAAGCCCGTCACCCAGCAGCATCTCGAGCTGCTCGGACCTCAACTCGTCGAGGCCGCCATCGCATTCCTGGAACCGTAGGACGACGTGGACGAAGACAGCAAGCGCGGAGGCCGATGTGGTCGCGCTGCTGCCGGTTGACACCGCTGCGGCGGGGACAGTACAATGCCCTCCCTGGGCCGTGCGAAGGCGTATTTATGGCCCGGCTGCTGTTGCGAAGAGATGCGTCCTATGGAGCACCACAACGACCTTCCCCGGGTTCGCACGGATCCATTGCATCAAACACGGTATCTGCGACCCCTTGTTGCCCTCACCTTCGTCCTACTCGTTTGCCAGGTGACCTTCCTGGAGCGCCTGTGGCCCACAGGCATGAGGCTGGCAGACGCGGTTCTGTTGTGCTTCTACGCCGTGCGATTCTTGCCACAACTCCGTCTCCAAGCCGGACGAGCCGGGCTGCGTGACCCCGTCATCAGGACCGAGCACTGGACCCTGGTTCTGCTGGCTGCAGCAACTTGCTGGAACCTCCTGGTGCAGTTGGCGGCCCAAGGCCTGCGCCTCGGCCCCCAGCCTTGGGCCGCTAGAGCGCCGGCAGTGCTGGGTGTCGCTTTCCACCCCGCCCTGGTCGGCTCAATCGCCAAACTGCTCGTCCTGTACTCGTGCTTGCGCCTCTGGCGTCACATCTCAGGGCCCCTGCACGGTGCCTGGGCCGCGCAGTTGCACGCGGCGCGCACTGTGCTCATCAGCTTTGCCGTCACCATTGGCCTTGGCTGGGTGCTGCTCACACTCCCTGAAACCCAGGCGGCAGACCGCTCAATAACTCCTCTCGATGCCCTGTTCACTTCGACCTCGGCAACCTGCGTCACCGGCCTGATCGTCAAGGACACGCCACACGACTTCTCGACCTTGGGTCACGTCATCATTCTGCTGCTCATGCAGGCCGGCGGCCTCGGGATCATGACCCTCTCCAGCGGCCTCTCCCTGGCGATCCGAGGGCGATCGTCACTCCAAAGCCGCCTGATGGTCAAGAACACCTTGGGAGCTGATATCGCGGTTCACTTCGGGGCATTCGTGAAGGGCGTAGTGTTATTCACGATCCTCTCCGAAATCCTCGGGACTACCAGTCTGGGGGCCTATTGGCTGACTCGCGGCGTCCCCCTGGGCCGCGCGCTGTGGCATGGCGCATTCCACTCCGTCTCGGCCTTCTGTAACGCCGGCTTTGCCCTGTTCAGCAATAGCTTCGAGGGCTACACCGGCTCCTGGTGGCTGAACGCCGTCGTGGGCGGCCTGATCGTGATCGGCGGCCTCGGTTTCCCTGTGGTCTACGACCTTTATGCCTGGGGGCGTGCCCGCCGCCGGCGCCAGCGACGGCAGCTCTCCCTCCACACTCGCCTGGTCCTCTTGACCTCCGGTCTGCTGCTGCTCCTCGGAGCAATCGGCGTGCTCGCGTTCGAGCAAAACCACACCCTGAAGGGCCTAACTACTCAGGAGCAACTGCTCGGCGCCTGCTTCCAGTCGGTCACAACGCGCACCGCTGGGTTCAACACGCTGCCCATTGGCGGCATTTCCGCCGGAACCGTGCTCCTGTTTGTCGGTCTGATGTGCATCGGCGCCTCCCCGGGCTCAACAGGCGGCGGCTTCAAGACCTCGACCTTCGCAGTGCTCATCCTGGTTATCCGCGCCATGATCCGCGGCACCGACCAGGTCAGCATTTTCCGCCGAACGCTTCCGGAGGCGGTCCGGCACCGCGCCGTGGCGGTTGCCGCCCTGCTTATGGCCGGTGTCTTCTTGATCACCTTGCTGCTCTGCCTGACCGAGGACGCGACCCTGGCGGAGACCGCCTTCGAGACCGCCTCAGCGTGGGGCACCGTCGGCCTCTCTATGGGTCTCACCAGCAGGCTGACGCAAATCGGCAAGGTCTTGATCATTCTGGCCATGTACGCCGGGCGCGTCGGCCCCCTGACCCTGGCACTGGCCATTCGGCCCGCCTCGAAACGCGCAATCCTGCGCTATCCGGCAGGCGAAGCCCTGATTGGGTAGCCCTCATCGGCCAAAGGAGAACCCGCAGTGAACCAATTCGCAGTCATCGGACTGGGGCGGTTCGGCGGCCGTGTGGCAGTCGGCCTATACGAAAACGGCGCCGAAGTCATCGCCGTGGACGACGATCCCGAAAAAGTGGACGACATCAAGACCTCCGTCACAGCCGCCGTCACCATGGATGCCACCGACGAGGAGGCCCTGCGACAGCTCAACGTGGAGGAACTGGACGCCGTCGTTGTGGCTATCGGCAAGGACATCGAAGCCAGCATCCTCGTCACCACCTTGCTCAAAGAACTCGGCGCGCACCACGTTGTCGCACGCGCTTCCACCGCCATACAGGCCAAAATCCTGGACCGCGTCGGCGCCGATCGCGTCATTTACCCCGAAGATGACATGGCCGCTCGCCTGGTCCGTAGCCTGACTTCCCCCCACATTCTGGACCACATCGAGCTCGAGGGCGATATTGATCTGGCCCAGGTCATCGTGCCTCAGTCCTTCGTGGGACACACCCTCAAAGACCTGGACCTGCGCAACAGGTTTGGCGTATGGGTTGTGATCGTCCGCCCCAAAGAGGGCCCGGTGACGGTCGCGGACGCGGAATACAAGTTCCGAGAGGGCGACCACGCCTACGTGATGGGCCGAGCCGAGAACATCGAGCGCTGGGACAAGCTGGAGTGACCGCCGGCCCCGCTTCAGGCCGGACAAGCTGAAACCTCCACCCATCGGCACACTCTAACGTGAGAGTGTGCCGCTTCACGACTGTTGCAGCTACGCTCGGCGGTCAGGAGTGAACTGAATGGGCATCCCGATGGTGGACCTCAAGGCTCAGTACGCTGGCCTGAGGGAGGAGATCCTGGAAGCGATAGATCAGGCGCTCCAGAGCATGCAGTTATTCCTGGGGCCCAATGTGCAGGCCCTGGAAGACGAGTTCGCACGCTATTGCGGAGCCCGCCATGGCATCGGAGTCGGCTCGGGGACTGACGCACTCATTCTCGCCCTTCAGGCGGCGCGCATCCAGCCCGGAGACGAGGTGATCACCACCCCTTGGACCTTCATTGCCACTCTCGAGGCCATCCATCATCTCGGCGCGACCCCCGTCTTGGTGGACATTGATCCGCGAACCTACTGCCTGGACACCCAACAAGTCGCTGCCAAAATCACCCCCCGCACCAAGGCCCTCATCCCGGTCCACATCTACGGCCACCCCGCCGACATGAACCCGCTCATGGAACTGGCCGCCGAATATGGTCTGTTCGTGCTGGAGGATGCGGCCCAGGCTCACGGAGCAAAGTACCGGGGGCGTACCGTCGGCTCGCTCGGGCACGCTGCCGCATTCAGCTTTTACCTGTCCAAGAACCTCGGCGCATATGGCGAAGCAGGCATGGTCACCACCGACGATGACGAGATCGCCCAGCGCGTCCGTATGTTGCGCAATCACGGAGATGCGGCGCGCCATCAGCATGAGGTCATCGGCTTCAACTCGCGCCTCGACGAGGTCCAGGCAGCCATCCTACGCGTCAAGCTGAAGCACCTGCCTGAATGGATCCGCTTAAGGCAAGAGCACGCCGCCTCATACAACCGCAATCTCGCCGCAGTAGACGTCCTGACACCCTTCGTGGCCACAGACGTTGAGCATTCCTTCTACCTGTACACTGTCAGAACCGCCAAGCGTGATCGTCTGACCGCTCGCCTCCAGGAGGCGGACATCGCCTTCGCACTCCACTACCAGCGACCCCAGTACCGCCAGCCGGCTTGCGCCCACTGGGCCCTCCGCCCCGAAGACTTCCCCCAATGCGAGCTGGCCTCCCGGGAGGTCATCTCCTTGCCGATGTACCCCGAGCTGACCGACCAGCAGATCGCCCACGTCTGCGAGACCGTCGCGGAGGCGGTCGCGTAAGAGCCCTCTCATGCCCTCTGTGGGAGCGCCTTTAGGCGCGATTGCCGTTTAGTCGTTAAGTCGAAGTCATCCGCGACACTCCCTGCTCATTGTGGTAATGAAACCACCTCCAACCCCTCCCGACGTTGCCGCGGGCAGCAGAGGTCAACACGAGGTAACGAGTTCGCGCCAGGCTGTAACAAGATTCCAAAACTGCGTGGAAAAGGACGGTTGCGCTTCGCTTTCTTTTCTCCCGGCTGAAGATTGCTGCGGGACTATGGCAGAAGGCACCCTGATCGTGGATCACACCGGCCGGCCAGGGGGATGGACATGGAACAGGTTATCTCGGCTGCGGTTTTTGCCCTTACCACCTTGGTTCTGCTTCTCAGCTTTCGAAAACTGGGCCCCACCGGCAAGCAGCTTGAGTGCCCCGTGGAGGTTCACACGGCGGCCTCGCCGAAGGACGAATAGTCATCTTGCTTCCCTGCGGCCCCCATATCATCATCCCCGAGCGGGCCGCTAGGGGGTAACAGCGCCCGCGGGCGCAGGCGCTCTCCGTCCGTTCGTCTAGCCCGCTCGTGGCTCGGGACAGACCTGCAGGAGAACCCGAGAGCCAGGCAGAGTCGGCGGACGGGAGCGCACGGCATCAAAACAGTCGAGTCATTGAGGCGACAGGGCCAGCCCAAGGACTGGCCCTGTCGCCTCAAACGAGCTCTCCGGACTTAAGAGATCACGAGGTGCGCGGCCCGGCTGCCAGCACTTCGCGTGGAGCCTGCCCCTCGAACTGCCTGAAGTTGCCCCGGAACAGTTCCGCCAACCGCTGCGCTTGGACATCGTAGGCGGTCTTGTCGGTCCAGTTCGCGCGCGGATCCAACAGGTGATCGGGCACGCCCGGGCAGTGCGTAGGCACGCTCAGACCGAAAACCGGGTCCGGCCGCGTCGGCACATCGTCCAGTTCCCCGCTCAGGATCGCCCGCACCATGGCCCTGGTATGCGGGATGTCAATCCGTCGCCCGACACCGTACGGCCCCCCAATCCACCCCGTGTTCACCAGCCAGCACTTGCTCCCGTGCTTCTGGATCCGCTCGCCCAGCATCTCCGCGTACACCGCCGGCGCCAAGGCCATGAACGGCGCCCCAAAGCAGGCGCTGAAGGTCGCCAGCGGCTCCGTAATTCCCGTCTCTGTCCCCGCCACCTTGGCCGTATACCCCGACAGGAAGTGGTATAGCGCCTGCTCCTTGGTCAGCCGCGTCAGCGGGGGCATAATGCCGAACGCGTCGCACGTCAGCAGCAGGATGTTCCGCGGATGATCGCCGATCCCCGAGCGCTTGGCTGTCGGAATGTGTGTAATCGGGTAGGCCGCGCGCGTGTTCTCCGTCAGACCGGCATCGTTCAGGTCCAGCCGACGCGTCTCCGAGTCGATGGCCACATTCTCCAGAATCGTGCCGAACCGCCGCGTACACTCGTAGATGTCCGGCTCCGCCTCTCGCGAGAGCCGGATCACCTTCGCATAGCATCCTCCCTCGAAGTTGAAGATCCCCTCCTCACTCCAGCCGTGCTCGTCGTCGCCGATCAGCGCCCGATCCGGATCCGCTGACAGACTAGTCTTCCCGGTCCCCGACAGGCCAAAGAAAATCGCCACATCGCCCCGCTCACCCACGTTCGCCGAGCAATGCATGGACAGCACCTTCGTGCGCGGCAGCAGGAAGTTCAGAATCGTGAACACCGACTTCTTGATTTCCCCCCCGTAGCTCGTGCCGCCGATAATGATCGTCTTTTGGCCGAAATGCACAATGATGAACGCCTCTGAGTTGGTGCCGTCAAACTGCGGCTCCGCGTGGAAGCCGGGAAAACACAGGATCCGGAACTCCGGCACATGTTCGTCCAGCTTCGAGCGATCCTTGATCTGCACAAACATGTTCCGCGCAAACAGGCTCTGCCAGGCATCCTCCGTGATGACTCTAATCGGGATCTGATACCGCGGATCAGCCCCGGCGTAGCAATCCTGCACAAACAGGTCCTTATTCTGCATGTAGGCCAGTAGCCGTCGGTACAGCGCCTCGAATCGCGCCTCCTCAAAGGGGCGGTTGACATCGCCCCACCAGATCTCGTCGGCACTGGTCGGCTCGTGCACGATGAACTTGTCGTCGGGCGACCGTCCGGTATGGTCCCCGGTCCGTACCACAACCGGCCCCAAATGGGCAACCAGACCCTCACGCCGCCGAATGATGCGTTCGTAGAGAGCTGGAGTTGTCAGTGTCCAATACACTGTGCCGACATTCTTGATACCGTGGTGCTCCAGTCCGTGTCGCTGAGGATGATCAGAATCTCGAGACATGGCACACGTACTCCTTCTGAGTGAAGTCGGACGACCCGGTTGAGCCGGCGGTCTGCGCCCGCGCGACAGCCCCTTACGGCCCGGGCCGCGTCCCGATCTGAGGCGCCGAATAATATATATTCCCTTCGCCCTCCTCTTTCCCCTCCCTGGCGAACTTGCTCAGTCGGCTAGGACACCGCCGAGATCGCGGGCTGCCTCCCCTCCAACCCTCGGCAGGGAATTGACGCGGGGCCGGGAAGCTATGTGAAGCCCGCAACATCACGGAACAGCGGCAGGCACTTCCGGGCTCGAATGTGCCGCCGCTCAGCAGAGCAAACAATGACACTCCGAGAGCGGGTCCTCACTGTCGTGCGCGGCGGGAGAACCGAGCGCGTGCCCTTTACCTGCTATCTTGGCCTGCTACCTGACGGCGGGTCGGCAATCGAGGACCTGGCGCTGGTTGTCAGCGCTCCGCTCGCCACGGCCCGGACCCCCGAGGTTGAGCACTCCTCGACAGAGCTCAAGCCCGGGCTCCGCGAGAACCGGATGGACAGTCCGTGGGGTCAGCTCAGGCAAGTGGTCGGCACGGAGGTCGGCTACGGCAGCTCATGGATCAGGGAGCACTGGATCAAGCGGCCCCAGGACTACAAGATCATCGAGAACGTGCTGCGGCACACCAGCCTTGCCTCCAATCCGGAGCCGTACCGGAAGGCCCGCGAGCAGCTCGGCGATCGCGGTGTGGTGCTGGGCTGGATGAACCGAGCGCCCGTTCAGCGGCTGTGGATCGAGTACACCGGCATCGAGCGGCTCGCCTTCGACCTGGTGGACGCCCCCGCGGCCGTGGAAGGCGTCTTGGACGCCCTGCTGCAGCAATCGAGGCAGATGATGCGGATCGCCGCCGCCTCGGAAGCAGAGCTGGTGTGGCTGCCCGACAACATCACCGGCGACATGACCGGCCCGCCCATGTTTGACCAGTACCTGACGCCCTATTACCGCGAAGTCTGCGACGCCCTGCTTCCGGCCGGGAAAACCCCCGTCACGCACATGGACGGCATGTTGGGCAACATCGCCGGCTGCATTGCGCAGACCGACCTTCCCGTCATCGAAGCATTCACGCCGCCACCGGACGGAAATCTGTCGGTCGAAGAAGCTCGGGAGTGCTGGCCCGCCAAGTCCCTGTGGCTGAACTTCCCGTCGTCAGTCCATCTTGCGCCGCGGGACGAGATTACTCGGGTGACCGAGCAGCTCGTCGGGCAAGCAGGCGCGGGCGAAGGCTTTCTCATCGGCGTGACCGAGAACATGCCTGCCTCGGTGGGAACGCGCTCACTGGAGGCCATAGCCGAAGTGCTGCGGTGAAAGGCGCAGCCCCGGGTCCGCGGCCAACCACTTCGTCACCGGGGCTCCAAAGGGGCACGTTGCGGCCCTGAGCCTGAATCGCTGCCGGCCCCGGCGCCGTGATGCTGCGCGGGGCCATCGAACAGGGCCTCGTGAACCGCTGCCCCGCTACGCGGTCGGCTGCGTCGTCGGCGCCACCTGCGGGCACTTGCACCGGACCGACGCGATCGTCGCAAGCAAGGATTGTCTCTTCAGACCAACCAACTCAACTGGTGTCATTCCGTTCTCGCTCCGGCTTTCCTTCCCCTGCCGGCTCGGTAAGTGGGCGAGCATACCACCCCGCTTCCCCGCTGGCCCCTCGCCCCCGATCTGCCCGGCCTCGTTGAGACCGCAGTGAGGGCGGCCAGGGCCTCAACCCCGACCCAGGTGAGCTGCCAGCGTCTCTTCGGCCGTTTCCTTGGAGATCACGCCTTCGTGCTGCAGTTGCTCGATGGCCTGCGCCATCGTCTGCATGCCCTGTTCCTGCCCCTGCGCAACCGCGGCGGTGATCTCAGTCGAGCCCTGGCGGATCAGGTCGCGCATTTCCGGCGTTGCGATCAGGATCTCGCAGGCCGGCACCCGTCCGCGCCCTTCGGTGCGCGGCAGCAGCGCCTGACAGACGATGCCGCCCAGCGTATCTGCAAGCTGCCGGCGGATCGAGGCGCGCTGATCCTGTGGGAACACCTCGATCAGTCGGTCCACCGTCTCTTGGGCCGAGCCCGTGTGGATAGTGGTGAACACGGCATGTCCGCTCTCCGCCAACACCAGGCACAGAGAGATCGTCTCCAGATCGCGCATCTCGCCCACGTGAATCACGTCCGGGTCCTGCCGCAGAGCGTAGCGCGCCGCCTGTCCAAACGTCGGCACGTCGCGGCCCACTTCTCGCAGCGTGATGATGCTCTTCTTCTCCTCATCGGACCTTGCCCACACCCTCGACCTCCACACTCAGGCTCAGGTCTTTCTCTTCGCGCAGCGCCTCCATGTCCTGCTCAGACAGCGTCCCCACACAGATCTGCTCTAGGTCCGCCCCCGAGAGCAGTCCCCAGTCCGTCCCCGCCCTGTTCACTGGCTCTTTGAATGATCTCTGCGAAGGTCATCCACACTCGCCTCCTTCATCCTTCCGGTGTGGATTCCAATCCCCGTCGTCCGCTGCAGGAGGACCACGCCCCCCGTCTGCCCAAATGTGCTCAACAGTCGCTAACTCGTGGTCGCGAGGCGATGAGGTAGCCCGCGTCCCGGTGTTACCGTCAGGAGGCTTAGGATGTCAGGGATGAGATGGCGCCCAAACCTGCTGTTGTGCGTAGGGCTGGCCTTGGCGTTGGGATCGGCAAGGATCATCGGGCAGGATGAGGGGGGCCCGGTGTATCGAGACCCTCAGGCGCCGATCGAGGCACGCGTGAACGACCTGCTCAAGCGGATGACACTGGAGGAGAAGATCGCGCAGTTGAGCGGCGATCCCTCGGGCATGTCAACGCCGACCAACGAGCGACTGGGCATACCGGGCTTTCTGATGGCGGACGGTCCGCACGGCGTCCGACGGGGCAAAGCTACTTGTTTCCCCTGCTCGCTGGCGCTGGGCGCCTCTTGGGATCCTGCTCTCGTGGAGCGCGTGGGCACGGCGCTGGGCCGGGAGTTCCGCGGCAAGGGCCGCTATGTCGCCCTCGCGCCCTGCATCAATATCATCAGAGACCCCCGGGGCGGTCGCAGTTTCGAGACCATGGGTGAGGACCCGTATCTCATCGCCCGACTGGCCGCGGCATATGTCAAGGGAGTGCAGAGCCAGAAGGTCATCGCTGTGCCCAAGCATTATGCCTGCAATAACCAGGAAAACAACCGAGGCGCCAACGACGTCCAGGTTGACGAACGGACCCTGCGCGAGGTCTATCTCCCCGGCTTCAAGGCCTGTGTTCAGCAGGGCGAGGCGTGGGGGATCATGGCGGCCTACAACAAGGTCCGCGGCGCCCACTGCACCGCCAACCGCCATCTACTCACCGACATCCTCAAAGATGATTGGGGCTTTAAGGGCTTCGTCGTCTCCGACTGGGGT
Organism: Candidatus Zipacnadia bacterium; assembly: GCA_029820995.1. Classification (GTDB taxonomy): domain Bacteria; phylum Armatimonadota; class Zipacnadia; order JALGUG01; family JALGUG01; genus JALGUG01. The sequence continues at coordinate 1,650 of JALGUG010000112.1, read as the reverse complement.
GCCTGTCACGCCACGGTCGAATCCATCAACGCGGGGATGGATCTGGAGATGCCGCAGACGCACTACTACGGGCAGCCGCTCCGAGATGCGGTCAAGAACGGTGAAGTCTCGGAGCGAGCCATTGATGACGCCGCGCGACGAGTCCTGCGGGCCAAGTTCTGGGCCGGCGTATTCGAGCAGCCTGTGGAGCCCGACGAGAGCGTCGTCAACTCCCCGGAGCATCAGGCCCTGGCGCTGGAAGCCGCCCAAAAGGCAATCGTGCTGCTCAAAAACGAAGGCGGGCTGCTCCCGCTGGTCCAGCAGCGGATCAAGTCCCTTGCCGTTATCGGCCCCAGTGCCAACGTGCCCCGGCCCACCGGCGGCGGCAGCAGCCACACGACCCCGTACTACGCGGTGACACCTCTGGAGGGCCTCAAGAACAGGGCGGGCGATGATATCGGGATCCAGTTCGTCAAGGGCTGTGATATGGAGTTTGAGTATGACCTCTTGCCCGTCGAAACGGCATTCCTGAGGCCCCCTGAAGCCCAGCCTGAGGAACAGGGCCTGCTGGGCGAGTACTTCAACAACACCGAGCTGAAGGGAGAGCCCGTTCTCAACAGGCTCGATGCCGCCATTGACTTCGACTGGCACGGCGGCAGTCCCGACAACGGCGTCAACCGGGACGAGTTCTCCGTGCGCTGGCAGGGCAAGCTCCTTCCCGACAAGACGGGAGAATACGCCCTGGGGACCACCACCGACGACGGCGTGCGCCTCTATCTGGATGGCAAGCTCCTGATAGACGACTGGCACGATCACGGCGCCAAGACGAACATGGTCATGGTGCCGTTGCAGGCCGGCCGGGAGTACAACATCCGAGTTGAATACTACGAGAACCGCGGGGATGCCATCGTCAAGCTCGGTTGGGCGCAGCCGGGCGCAGCGGAGGACCCCTTCCGCGAAGCACGCCAGGCGGCTCGGCAGGCCGACGCGGCCATCGTCGTCGTGGGCACTTCGGCCCGTCAGGAGAGCGAGGGACACGACCGCCCACACCTCAAACTGGCCGCGCCCCAAGATGACCTCATCGCGGCAGTGGCGGAGGCCAACAAGAACACCGTGGTCCTGCTGGTGAATGGGTCCGCGGTCTTGATGAACGACTGGATTGACCGCGTCCCGGCAGTGCTGGAATGCTGGTTTGGTGGCCAGGAAGCAGGGAACGCCATCGCCGACGTGCTCTTCGGACACTGCAGCCCCGGCGGGAAGCTGCCCGTCACGTTCCCCCGCACTGAGGACCAGTTGCCGCCCTTCGACAACAGCTACGAGACCGTCGGCGAAGGACGGGGATACCGCTACTATGACCAGCAAGGGCTGGAGCCGCTCTTCTGCTTTGGATACGGGCTCAGCTACACTCAGTTCCGCTACGGCGACCTGGAGGTCTCCCCTCTAGAGGCCTCGACCAACGAACAGGTCCGCGTGACAGTTGAAGTCACAAACGTCGGGAAGGTCCCGGGCGACGAGGTCGTGCAGTTATACGTGCGAGACCTGGTGGCGAGCGTCGAGATGCCTCTGGCTGAGCTCAAGGGCTTCCAGCGCATTCATCTGGCCCCCGGAGAGACCAAAACAGTTGAGTTCACGCTGCGAGCCGCTGACCTGGCGTTCTACGACGTGGACGCC
>JALGUG010000419.1 GCA_029820995.1 Candidatus Zipacnadia bacterium | reverse complement strand
CTGGTCTTGTAGTCGTGGCTGGCAAAGGCCCAGGTGATTTTGACCGCGGAGACGCTCTGCTTCTTCGGCCACCGCACCTCGGCCCAGTGAGGTTCCTTGGTCTCGGCCGAGGCCCACGTAACGTCGTTGCCACAAGGAGCGCCGGGAAGGTCCACAAAGCCGTCGTTCAAGCATGCGAGCGAGGGATAGCCGGGGAAGTAGCTGTCCACGGTTATCTCGCCGCCGAGCCGGGCCAGGGCAACGTTGTTGAAGTTGACCCGGGAGAAGGACAGTTCGCGGAGCGCGCGGTTCCGCTGGGGGGAATCGTCGGCGGCCTCCACGCGGATCGTGTGGTCCCCATAGTCGGCCGGGGGCAGGTCGGCCGCGATGTGCCAGGCGCGGCGCGACCCGGACCGCTGAATCTTGAGGCGTGATGGTGGAAGCGCCACGCCGTCCAGCAGCACCCGGACGCTGTCGGGATCAACCCGGTTTTCCCGGTCGGTTACCAAAGCCTCGAGCCGCCGGGGCGCTCGGCTGACAAGCTGATTCTCGAGGCCGTGCGGCCCCATGCGACGGAGAACTTGGCGATCCAAACGCAGCTCGGCGAAGGCCGGTGGATGGTCGTCATCAAGCTTCAGGTCGGGCGGAGGATTGATGACCAGCATAGTGCTCCCCGCGGGGACGCGTCGCACGTCCAGGCGAATGATCACACGCCCGTCGTCAACCGAGAAGTCAGCAGGCGTCCATTGTCCGGCCTCATTGCGGAAAAAAACCGCGGCTTGGCCCTGGCTCCAGAGTGGCACGGTGATGGACAGCGGAGCGGTCGTCTCGACCGCGTAGGCCTGCAGTTCACCCGCCGCCATCAAGCAGCCGGCAACGGCGCCGGCCGCAGCCCACGCCCAGACGGACGGACGAAGCGACCACGTACCTCCGATCATCATCACCATCTCCCCTGAAGGTTTTCCCTGGCGCGAGGTTTCGCGTCGCCCTTGCCGACCTCCTGCATCCGCGAGGAGCCAGAACAAAGATGAGGAGCGCCTGTAGGCGCCCCTCGAACGAAGCTGTTTGTCTTCCGTCAGGCTTTGTCCGCGCTAGAAGCGGCGGGTGAGTTGCTCCTGGTTGGAACCATCGGCGTCGGCGATCCAGACTTCACGGTCTCTCGTGAACACGAACTGCGTGCCATCGGGCTTCCAGTTCGGAAAGCCGTCGGCGCGCGCGTCGGCGGTCAACTGAACCGGGGCGGACGCCGTCGGCACGCCGCCAGGGAAGGTGAGCGTCGTCGCGTAGATATCGAAGTCACCACTGCGGTTGGAGTGGAAAAGGATCGTGTTGCCGACCGGGCTCCACGCAGGCGCTTCCTCGCGGCTGGGCGTGTTTGCGGCGGTCAGCACGGCGCCAATGCTGCCGGCGACATCCATTACGGCCAGATCCGTGTCATTCGAGCCCACTGCTTTCGATTGGTAGACGATATAGTCCGCAGCGGGCGAGAATTGGGGCCAGGCATCCTCGGTATCCTTGGTTAGCTGCTGCTTATTGGAGCCGTCCGGATCCATGATCCACACGTGAGGCAGCCCGTCTATGCTGCGATTGCTGATCCAGGCTATCTTGCTGCCATCGGGGGCGATACAGGGCATGCTGTCGTCGGCAGTCTGGCCGGCCACATCAGTTGCATCACCGGTCAGTTGGACCAGGTTGGCGCCATCGCCGGCGTCCATCCGGAAAATGTCCACGCTCGGCGCGCCGGCCCCAGTATCGCGACGGGAGGCGAAATAGATGAACAGTCCGTCGGGGCTGTAGCAAGGGTGGTAGCCGCCCTCATCCGTAAGATCGTCATCGTTGTCGGAGGGTGTCAGGACGCGCAGTGAGCGGCCGTTTTCGTTGACGGAGTTCACGTACCGCAGCCCGTTGCCGCCGAAGGAGGCAAAAGCTATCAGCGCATCAACCGACCAGGAACACCGTTCGGAGACGTTCTGGAAGACGAGCTTGTTGCCGCTGTCGCTGCAGCCGGCCAGAAGCAGCAAACCCGCTGTTAGACCGACCACCAAACAGACGGCACACCAAGACCGCAGAACCTTAGGCATTGTGACGCTCCCTTCGACACAGCCGTACAACCCAACCTTGGACTGAAGCGTGACCAAAGGTCCAACGCCTCAGCGCCGTCGGGCGCACTTAGAATTGACAACCCAGGGGGCCTGAAGTTCCCCAACCGGCAGGCCCAGACAGCTTCGATTATAGCCGCGCCGGGCGCAGTGGTCAAGGCAGAACCGCGGAAAGGTAGTGTAAGCTTTCTTCTGTAAAGGGGTGAAAGGAGGATCATGGGGCGCCATACTTCTGGTTGGCGGCAACACAAAGCGAAGGAGTGAGGCCCCGTGATCAAGCCGTGGCGATGAAATGAACCCCGTTTCTAGGACAATGGGGGCACTTCAACCAGCTCGTGCTGATACTCAGCGGACCGCAGGCCCGCGACAGTGGCAGGGCTCCCCATTCCACCGCGATGATCTCGCACCGCTGGGAAGAGGGAGGCTGACCCGTCGGAACGCCTGCTGAGAGGAAAGGGCCCTCCAGCATCTCAGACAAAAGGCTTGACGCTATCAGCCGCGCGCGGGCAGTCAAGAGGTCGTTGCGTGCGCTGCGTGGAAGGCGGGGCAATCCGTTCATCACCATGAACAACACGGAAGCGTCCGTGGCGGAAGGCAGTTTCAAGCACTGGCCGAGCCTGTGCCTGATCGGCATCCTGACAGCGGCCGCCGCCATGCGGCTGTGGGGTATCCGATGGGGGCTTCCCGGGCCGGATCACCT
>JALGUG010000418.1 GCA_029820995.1 Candidatus Zipacnadia bacterium | reverse complement strand
ATTCGCCTGGCCCGCGGTCGTGATGCCCGCGGCGGAGCTGACGCCCGGCGAGATTCTGCACCGCGCGCTCGACGTCCGCGAGGGGCTGAAGGATTACTCCGCCACGCTCACGCTGCATGCCGAACTGCCCCGGGCGGAGGTGCAGGACCGCCGGGCGAAGGTGTACTACAAGCACCCGAACAAGATCCACGTTGAAGCCGATCAATTCGTGATGATCCCCCGGGACGCTCTGCTGTTCGGGAACCTCGCCAAGTACATCGAGCGAGACGCCGAGCTCGTGCTCGCGGGACGCAAAGTGGCGCTGGGGCGGCCGATCTATGCGCTCAAGGTGATACGCAAGGGCGGCGACCTGGAGGAGCCGCGGCTGCTGTTGTGGGTGGATGGCAGCAATTGGACCATCGTGCGCAGCGAGGTGCGGCGGCGGGGAAATCTGGTGATGGCGGCTAGGTGGCGGTACGTGAAGGTGGGCGACAAGTTCTGGATGCCGCAGCGGATCGAGTGCAACTTCAGGCGAGGGCCCCGGGGCGGCGAGGGCGGGAAGATCACCGTCACCTTCTCCGACTACCAAGTAAACACCGGCCTCCCGGACAGCATGTTCACTCAGCCTAAGGAACCGGAGCGCCCGCGGCGCCGCTGGAGACACCCGGGACCCGGGGGAGAGAGGTAGCCCGGTGAGGATCCTCGTCTTGGGCGCGCGGGGACAATTGGGGACGGCGCTGCTCGGGCTCCGGGGGCCGCACGAGGTGATCGGCGCGGGGCGGCAGGAGTGTGACGTGACTGACCGCGAGGCCACGCTCCGATACGTGCGGCAGGTGGCCCCCGAGGTCGTCATCAATGCAGCGGCGTACACCGGGGTAGATGGCGCGGAGAGCGCCCCGGATGAGGCCATGGCGGTGAACTTCCAGGGCTCGGCTCACGCGGCCGCAGCGGCCCTGGAAGCCGACGCAGCGCTGGTCTACGTAAGCACCTCCTATGTGTTCCGCGGCGATAACGCGGAGCCCTACGGCGAGGACGATGAACCGCAGCCGCTGAATCTGTACGGCCTGTCGAAGCTCTATGGCGAGTACGCGGCGACACTAGTGCCCGACCACTACATCGTGCGCACCGAGGGGCTGTACGGGTTTCGCACGCCGCGCAGCGACACGCGGCATTTCATCGAGACCATCTTGCAGGTCGCGCGCGAAAAGGGTACGCTGCAGGTCGTGGCGGACCACTATACCACGCCGACCTTTGCGCCCGACCTCGCAGCGGCGCTGCAGCAGCTCGTGGAACTGCGCCCGGAGCCCGGCTGTTATCACCTGGTCCAGTCGGGGAGCTGCACCTGGTACGAGTTCGCCGCGAAGGTGTTCGAGCTGACCGCGACCCAGGTTGATCTGCAGCCGACGACGGCGAAGGAATATGGCTCGCCCGCCCCGCGCCCGGCGTACGCAGTGCTCGATTGCTCGAAGGCCCGCCGCGCCGGCATCGGGCCCCTGCGGCCGTGGGAAGAGGCCCTGGCCGACTACCTGGCCCAGCGGGAGACGAGCGGGCTGAACCTGAAATGAACAGGAGGCTCCCATGATCCACGGCGTGCGCATCAAGCGACTGGAGCGGCACGTGGACGATCGGGGCTATGTCATGGAGATTCTGCGCGACGATGACGACCTGTTCAAGCGGGTCGGGCAGGTCTACGTGTCTACTTGCTATCCCGGTGTCGTCAAGGCCTGGCACTGCCACCAAAAGCAGTGGGACCACTTCTGCGTTATCAAGGGCAATGCGAAAATCGGACTATACGATGACCGACCCGATTCCCCGACCAAGGGGGAGACGAACGCCTTCGTCATCGGCGAGCAGAACCCGGTGCTCATCCAAATCCCGCCGTTGGTGTGGCACGGTCAGATGGCCGTCGGCACTGAGATGTCCATTCTGCTGAATATGCCGACCGAACATTACGATCACCAGGCCCCGGACGAGCTGCGCCGAGACCCCTTCGACCCCGAGATCGGCTTTGAGTGGTTTCCGCAGAGTAGGTGACGCACGGCGCCCGGCCACGGGCGCGCAGGACGAGATGCTATTCCCCAAGCACATTCGACGGAAGTTGTCCCGTCTGCGCCGGGCGAAGGCGGGCCCCGAGAAGGACGCCGCCCCGGCCGAACATGAGCCCCGCTGCCGGGCCGCTGCGCCGCTGCCGCCCAAAGGCGGAGTGCTGGATGACATCTCTCGGAAGCGGCTGCGTGCACGACTAAACAGGCGTGCGGACGAACCCTCCGAGACCCGGGCACCGTCAGGCGAAGAGCCGCCGCTCGCCCTGGAGGCGGAGCTGAGCGGCGAGCTGTATCAGACGGGCTTCGGGCCGGCGTATCGGATCTTGCGGCGCGCGGACGAATGGTGTGACTGGGCGAGCCAGGTGCAAGGGCGACTGGCTGAGACCGGGGCGCTGCTGGCGCGGCACTTCCAGGGCGCTCAACTGAGCTCCCTCGCGTTCCTGGACGTGGAAACCGCGGGCCTGAGCAATGCGCCGCTGTTCCTGACCGGATTCCTGTACTTCGATCAGGGCCTGCTGCGCGTGGAGCAGGTCCTGGCGCGGACCTATCCCGAGGAGCCGGCCGTACTGGCGCGCACTGCAGAGGCCCTGCGCGAGCGGCCCTGCCTCGTTACCTACAACGGGCGGAGCTTCGACATACCCTTCATTGCCGACCGATTGGTCTACCACCTCATGCCGCCGCTCGGCCCGCACGACCATCTAGACCTGCTGCCGCCGGCCCGACGGAGGTTCAAGCGCCGGTTCGGCGACTGCAAGCTGCAGACGCTGGAGCGCGC
>JALGUG010000417.1 GCA_029820995.1 Candidatus Zipacnadia bacterium | reverse complement strand
GTACAGAGCCATCACATCCCCGTCCTGTTCGCTCAAGAGGTGCACCACGCGCGGGAGTGCCGCGCGCAGCCGTTGTGCTGCAGATTCCTTGTCCTTGGCTTTGTAGGTCTCATAGAGGTAGTTCCAGCCCCTTGCGACAAACCGGCCTGGCGGCGGAGCGTCTTGGCCCCGCTCGGGCGGATTGGCGAGGGGCGCCGTGATGGATTTCGCAACACGTTCGGCCAGCTTGGGGTCAATGTCGGTCCTCGGTGCCTCGATCTCCCAAGCGGGTCCCAGGTCCCTGATCTCGATGGGTGGATCGGGCTCTCGGCCTAGAACCACATGGACGTGCTGGAGCAGTTCCGCAACTCCATAGGCGTGGCATACGTCAGCCATTTCGAAACCAGTTCTCGTAACGAAGTACCGCGTCCTCATCACCTCCTGTCGCAATCCAGTCCGACAGCCGTAACGCCCGACAGGCCAAGCAGTAGGTGACATACGTCCTTGGGAAGGCGAATTTCGGCCTTCTTGGCTTGCATGACGCTTTCGCGCAGCACGCATCGGGAACCGCCGACAAATCGAGGGTGGGCAGCGCCGCTTGTTGCAGAGCTTTGGCCACATGTTGTCGCCACCCGTTGATGAGCTCGTATCCCTCAGGCGGGGTTTCGTGCGCACCGACAGTGTGGTGGTGCTGTGCAGCCAAGCGCAACGGGATCGCCAGGTGGTCGCTCGACCTCCTCCAGATGTGCATCAGCACATGAGACGTCACCGTCGCGTGTGCCGGTGGCTTCCCTGCGACCTGCTGATCGCTGTGCGCCAGCGGATCACCTCCCTTGTTCCCGATGGCCTCTTGCCAGTATTGGTTCAGCTTGCCCAAGTCATGCAGCACCGCGATAGCCAGCAGTCGCCGCCTGAAGTCCTCCACATCGGCGTCCCACCATTCCGCGACGCTGTGCCATAGTTGACCCTCGGGTTCGACAAAGTGCTCGCGCATGACCTTGGCGGTCCTGACAGCGTGCTCTACCCAGGTTTCCCGCCGCCTGTTCTGGGGCAGCTTCGGGCGAGTCTTCGGGGCGGCCAAGGGGAAGTCCTGACCCGACTCGCCGAATACGAGGCCGCGATCCTGGTCGTGGCGTGCGTTCGCCGGGTCGCACACGTAGTGTGCATCGTGCCGGATCTCGTTGGCGTCCGTCACAAGCGTTGGCACGACCCTGGGCCGCCCCCGGTCATCCTTCTCATCCCAGTCCACCTGGAGCCACCAAAGCCGCGGCAGCTCGCCTTCCCGGAATCTCCGCCGCAATCCATAGGTGGACACCCCAATGGTTTGCAGGCCTCGAGCTTCTTCACCGAGGCTGGCGGGGTCTCCGTGAATGCTCAGGCGGCACGAGTCGGTCGCTCGCACCGCTGCTCGGGCCTTCCGTTGGTTCAGCTCATGTTGGGCCTCACCCATCAACTTCGCAATGACGTCTGTATTGGTCTCTTGGAGCATCGGCGTCAGGTATTCTCCGAGCACGTCATTGACCAACTCTTGCTCGGTGGGCCAATCTAGGAGGGTTACGCGCGCCAATCGTGCCTCCGTAGCTTCGCATAGCTCCTTCTGGTAGGGGTGATGTGCGAGCTCTCCCTGCTCATCACGGGGACTGAACACATGCAGCGCGCCCTCGCCACCGCCTCGCGCCACTCGCCCCGCGCGCTGGATGATCGAGTCTACAGGTGCCAGTTCCGTGAACAGCACGTCGAAGCTGATGTCCAATCCAGCTTCGATCACCTGTGTCGCAACGATTATGGCGCCGCTCTGGTGATAAGTGTCGTTGCTTGCTTTGCCGCACAACTCGATGACGCGTGCTTCCAGCTCTCGCCGGCGACGCGGAAGGAAACGGGAGTGCAACAATAGAACCTCCCGGCCATGCGGCTGCCTGACCAGCGTCTCGTACGCCTGTCGGGCCCGGTCCACCGTGTTGCAAATCACTCCCGTGTTGCCGTCCGTGTTTGCGGCCGCATCGAGGATCTCGCCGACCGGCAAGTCTCTGCACTTGTCCATGAGCGACACCTTGACGCTTCGGTTGGCGCGGGCCCGGATGTCGGCCTCATCCACCTCGATCGGGATATCGCACTGGAATTCCTCCTGCAGCCGTCGCACGAGCACGTCGGGCAATGTGGCCGTGGCGACGACAAAGGGGATTCCCAGCCTGCGCTGCTGTGCCAACAGGACGATCATCGCTTGCAGAGCGCGCCGGGGGTCGAGAAGCTGCACCTCATCAAAGGCCAAAAACGAGGATGCGACTGCACCCGCCGGGATATTGCCAAGCTTCATCGGCAAACTGGGGGGACAAGTCATAAACGACTCGATGGTTTGATCAATGGTTGCGAAGACGATGGACCGCTCGAATAGCGGCGATTCCGGTTCGTCCCCATGTTGGCAAGCTACGCGGCTCGCCTCAGTCCACTTCCGCGCGCGGTCGCGCAGGCTCGTCGCCAGGACCCGCATGGGCAGGGAGTAGATCATGCGCCGCGGTAGCGGCCCGTCGGTAGCCAAGCTATGTAGGAATGGCCCGCAGATGGCCTCGGTCTTGCCGCTGCCGGTCGGCGCCCGCAATAGCACCGATTTTCCTGCCAGCAATGCTTTTGCCGCCTGTCGCTGGTGGTCGTACGGCGTGCACTTGTCGTCGAAGACAACCGACCAATCCATTGCCACTCAAGCCTCCAGTCTCATCTGGCCCAGGCCGAATACTGCTCCCTTGCCCACGTGGATCAGCTCGCCGAGCTTGAGGATCGGCAGGAAGGGCTTCAGGTCCCCGCGATAGACCGCGCGACCTACAAAG
>JALGUG010000416.1 GCA_029820995.1 Candidatus Zipacnadia bacterium | reverse complement strand
TCCCGGATGTCCACCACCGCCAGCTTGCGGTTGTGCCACAGGCCGACGTACGCCAGATTGCCCCGAATCCGCATTCCCTGCGCCTCTCCCACTCGCAGCGCGCTGAGATGCCGGGGCCTGATTGGATCGGTCAGGTCCGCGAACTCGATCCCATGGTTCCGGTTGCAGACGCCCAGGATATTGCCCGCAACATCCAGCCCGGTAGCCAGCTCCACCGAGTCGTAGAGCCCTACGAGGCGCGGCGCAGCCGGGTCCTGCACGTCAACAATCTGGACCCCGGTCGGGCGGTCGGCGACATAGGCGTAGCGGCCCTGAACCGCCACTTCGGTGGCGTTCCCCGGAGTGTCGCACTTGCCGGCGAGTTGCAGTCCGGCCGGATTGGCGAGATCCACGATGAACAAGCCGCCATAGCCGGCCACGGCGTATGCCAAGTCTCCGCGGACCGCCACACCTTTGAACTTCACCTCCGGAGGCCGGAACGAGGACATCAGGGGGAGCTGCCTCAGACCCTTTGAGGTCACGCTGACAACCTCCGGTCCGTCCGCGCTCGCAAGCATACAGGCGCACCCCCAGAACAGAACCGCGCTTAACGAGGCAGTCGTCTTGCGCATCGTGCGGGTGCTCACGTGGATTGGTCTCACGCTGGCCCTACCGGCTGCGGCCCTCGTGGGCTGAGGTCTGGTCGCTGCCCGGCCTCGCTCGGCGCACGTAGATCTCCAGCCGCCCATAGCCCGAGTCCGGGACGGCATCTGCCAGTCCGAAGAATTGCCGCAGCCGAGCCTCCATGAAGTGCTCAGGCTCCGCTATTCGTAGAACCAGGACCTCGGCAGCCCCCGGAGCTGCAAAGAGAGGCCGCCTGAGTAGTTGAAATAGGTGACGAGGGCCAGGTCGCCGACCCAGGTCACCGCCGGGTAGGCCCACTGATCGCCCTGCCTGTCCTCCAGGTTCTTGAAGTGCTCCCAGGTCTCGCCCTCGTCGCGCGAGATCGCCGCTGTCAAGGGATTGCGGTGGCCCGCGCCGGGATTGTGGTTCCAGATGGCCAGCAGATCGCCGGTTCCCGGCACGCGGCTGATGGACACGGGGGCGGCTGTGCCTGTGAGGGGCGTTGGCGTCGGTGGGCTCCAGGTTTCGCCGCCGTCGGTGGAGATGCTCCGGTACTGACCGCCCAGTTGGGTGCGCATCAGCATCAGGACCCGGCCGTCGCGTAGCTCGATGCAGGCCGGCTCCCAGCATCCGCCCTTCGCCGGTTTGACCCGCCGGCTGTCGCGCCAGGTCCGGCCGTCATCGTCCGAGAGGCAGCAGTAGCTGTCGCCGCCCTCCCAGGCTTCCAGCAGGATCCTCCCCGTCTTCAGTCGAAGGCAACGGCCGTTGGTAAGCCCTGTGTACTTGTTGTCGGGGCTCAGTTGCCGCGCCGGGCCAAAGGTGGCGCCCTCGTCGCTCGAAGTGCGCATCATGATCCGGCAGTCGGTGGACTCAGTGTTCTTCTGACAATGGAACAGCGCGAGGTCGCCGTTGTTGAGGCGCAGGAAGTTGACCTCCATGACGTTGCAGCCGCCGTCGTTCTCGACGAGCGTGTACTTCTCGCCCCAAGTCCTTCCGCCATCCGCAGAGGTCTTGCCGACCAATCTTGCCGGCGCGTGGTCGGCGCCGTCTCCGGCGTAGAACTCGGTCCAGCCCAGCAGCAGACGGCCGTCTTTGAGCTCGATGATGGCCGCCTCACTATTGCGAGGGTTCTGCGGACCGACCGGAGCCACCACAAGGCGGAACGCGTCGTTCTGCTTCATTTGACTCATCCCCTTCGAGGCTGCGACGAGTGCGAGGACCGCAAGGCCCAAACCGAACGGGCCAGGCAACCAGCGGCGGAACATGGCTTCGCCTCCCGTATGCGCGGATCTGCCCGAGCGGCTGACGGCTCAGCGTTCCCGAGCGTAGGCGGCTGCGTGTTCCCGGATCTCCCGAGCGGAGAGCGCCCGGTTGTAGATCTTCACCTCGTCCAGGAGACCCTGGAAGAACGCCCGCGGGTGGCCGCGCGTGTAGTTCCCGATGCACAAGCCGGCACGGGAGGGCCTAATGGCCCCGCCGCGCTGGAGAGTCGCTCGCTCCTCTCCATCCACGAAGAGCCTCATGGTCCGGTTATCGTAGGTCGCTGCGACGTGGGTCCACCTGCCCAGCGGGGCCGGCTCGGGACCGGCGAGCGCATGGCTCCAATCGGTGCGCGGAATCTGCCACACGAGCCTGCCGCGATTCAGCCCCAGTCTATATCCGTCGCGGCCCGTCTGCACGGTGTTGACCATCCACCTGTCCGACTGGTCGGGCACATCCGTCTTGAACCACAGCTCCACGGTGAGGCCCGTCGTCGGGTACAACAACGGGTGCGGTCCGCGGCACACGGAGCCGCCGTCGCACCTGAAAGCCTTCCCTTTGACGCCCGCCGCCGCTTTGAAGTCCTGCTTGATACACTTGAAGTCGCAGGTCGAGGAGTCGAACGCGATGTGCTCGTCGTCCTTGTCGAAGGCCCACCAACCGATGACGCCGTCGCGAGGCTCTGCCCTGGTCTTCCATTCGTCATCGCCCATGATGGCACTGTAGGCCCGATACACGCGGTCCGGCGGCTCCAGGCCGACATCTTCCGGCGTAATGTCCACGCCAGGGCCCGCCTGCTCGCAGAAAACGTCCCGGAAGACGTCGAGAAACCCAAAGCCGAAGCCCGAGCAGGGCTCCAGGTAATGCCCCTCGCCGAACTCGTTCCAGTAGCGCGTGTCCTTGCCGTGCCAGGGGCGCGGGTCCCAGCCCATCATGATGCACGGGATGTCCGGCAGCGCGCCGACCTCCCTCTTGCCCAGCAAGGTCTCCTGCTGCGCTCGAAGCGCCTCGGCGTGGGAGACCGTGGCAATCCCCTCGACGTCTCTGCCGCGCGCCTGTACGCTGTTCGGCCACAAGGCGTAGGCGGAGCTGGCATCCCAACCGGCCTCCGCCATTTCGGCTAGCAACTGCTTGTTCACGGTGCCTACGCAGCCGACGATGATCAGGCCGGCGAGACCGTGTTGCCGGCACTGGGCTCTCATCTCATCGAACACCTGCCTGGTCGCCTCAGACCCGCCGAGGTTCCTCGAGACGATGGCCGGCTGGTAGATGAACAGGATCGGCTTGTTGTCGAGCTTGGCGTAGGACGGATGGGTGAAGTACTTCTCGATCCAGTACGGGAGCAAGTTGTCCAGCAGGTCTTCGCGCGACTTGACCCCGGCGCCGTTGGCGTTCTCCCACATGATGGCGAACTTGAACCGGTCCAGGTACCTGGCGTGGAGCAGGCCGTCGTCCAGGGCGTGACCGAGCTTGTGGGTGATCGTGGGGCTGAGGCCGTTGCGGTACCAGCAGTAGATGAAGCCGTCAATGCCGTGCTCCACCGCGTACTTGATGTGCCAGTCCGCCACCTCCGGGGTGCCCTCGTCGTACCAGCCGATGGCGGGCTTGCGTTCGGGCCAGGGCTCGATCTTGTCCCAGCCGTAGTGCGTGCCGAACTTCCACAGAGGGCAGTAGTGCATCAATGCCAGGTACTTGCTCTTGACTGGCTTGGGCGCAGGCACGTAAGAGGCCTGGGGCAGCTTTGGCGGATCGGTGAATGTCACCTTCATCGCGGTCTCGGTCGGCCCGAATCCGTCGGCTGACAGCGCCACCTGCACCTTGCCCGCTACCGGCCTGGCAGCCCGCACGGTCCACTCCACTCGGTATGTTCCGTCGTACGGCATCTCGCCGATCGTCCTCACGCCGCCGTCGAGCACCGCAACGCCCGGGGGCAGCGACAGC
>JALGUG010000111.1 GCA_029820995.1 Candidatus Zipacnadia bacterium | reverse complement strand
CCCGCCCGCCGAAGCCCCTGCCCGGGCTGCGAGCAGCGCAGCAGGCGGGTCGGGCCGAGCGGGCAGGACCCTGCGAAAGACCGGCGAGCCGCAGCCCAAAGCCCTCGAGCGCCTTACGGCGTTCGACGAGTCGGACGGGCGCGTGAAGGAGCGGATGGACGAGTTCGTCCGCCCCTTCGCGGGCCATGCGGATGCGTTGACGCCTTCGAGCGCGCCTGTCTGTGCGCGCCTGCGCGCAGACAGGCCCTCACGCAGACAAGTCGCGGCGGCGGAGAAGCGCGATGCGCTTGGAGTTTCTTTGTGGGTCGGTCAATAGACGAGGTTAGACGAGGTGGCGACATGCAGCCTGGAAACATCGTACGCATGCGCGAGCGGGATTGGGTCCTCCTCCCCAGTGACGACGAGAACATCCACCGACTGCGCCCCCTGACGGGCGCAACCGACGAGGTGATCGCTGTCCACAGGTCTCTCAGCGCCCTCATCCAATACACCCTGCCGGAGGAGGGCATCCGGCCGTCGGAGGGCATCCGGCCGTCGCAGTTTCCCCCGCCCTCACCCGATGATCTTTCTGACGCCGCCGGCGCCCATCTGCTGTGGCAGGCCGCTCGGCTGACGCTGCGCGACGGGGCCGCGCCCCTCCGGTCGTTGGGTAGGATTTCCATCCGCCCGCGCGTCTACCAGTTCGTGCCGCTTCTGATGGCGTTGCGCCTCGACCCGGTGCGGTTGTTCATCGCCGACGATGTGGGCGTGGGCAAGACCATCGAGGCATTGCTGGTCGCCCGAGAACTCATCGACCGGAGCGAGGTGCGCCGGCTGGCTGTTCTCTGTCCCCCTTACCTGTGCGACCAATGGGAAAAGGAACTCCGTGAGAAGTTCAACCTGGAAGCCGTTGTCATCCGCTCCAGCACCATCAGCCAATTGGAACGCCATAAGCCGGCCGATAGGAGCATCTACGAGCACTATCCCATCCATGTCATCAGCATCGACTGGGTCAAGAGCGACCGGAATCGGTATCAGTTCCTGCAGTTCTGTCCCGAGCTGGTGATCGTGGACGAGGCCCACGGCGCGGCCGAAGCGAGTCCCCGCAACAAGAGCCAGCAGCAGCGGCATCAGCTGTTACAGGAAATTGCGCAAGACCAGAAGCGCCATCTGATCCTGCTGACCGCCACACCCCACAGCGGAGTCGAGGCCGCGTTTCGATCCATCCTGGGTCTGCTGCGCTCCGAGTTCCGCGAATGGGACATAGGATCGCTCAACGAACCGCAGCGGATCGAGCTGGCCCGTCACTTCGTGCAACGAACCCGCAAGGACATCGTAAGCGATTGGGAGGGAGAACATTGCTTTCCAGAGCGCCTCAGCGTGGACGAGACCTATGCGCTTTCGGAGCTATACAGGAAACTGTTCAAGCGCGCCTGCGATTTCTGTTTCGAGATCGTCAGCACGGGGCGGCATCTGGAAGAGCGCAAGCGTAGGGTGCGCTACTGGGGCGCTCTGGCCCTGCTGCGGTGCGTGATGTCCAGTCCTGCCGCGGCCGTTGCGGCACTGGAGAAGCGGACAGGTGAACATGTAATGAGAGAAGAAGATCCCGAGTTCGGCTCCTTTGTCTTCGAGACCTCCGACGATCCCGCCGATGACGAAATCCCCACGCCGCCCATCGAAGGGGCGGAGGCGAGCCTGCCCGACAGCGACCGGCGCAAGTTGCGTCAACTGGCGCGTTTGGCTCACGATCTTCTCCACACGCCACAGGACACTAAACTTGCCCGCTGCGTGGAAGCTATCCAGCGGCTCCTCAGGGATGGATTTCATCCCGTCGTCTGGTGCCGGTATGTGGCCACGGCCGAATATGTGGCGGAGGGGCTTTGTCGCGCTTTGGATCCGGGCGTCCAGGTCGTTGCCATCACTGGTCGCATTGGCGACGAAGAGCGGCGCATGAAGATCGCCGAAATCGACGCCGACCGGCCTCGGGTCCTGGTGGCCACCGATTGCCTTTCGGAGGGCGTCAACCTGCAGGAAAAGTTCACAGCCGTCCTGCACTACGACCTGCCCTGGAATCCCAACCGCCTCGAGCAGCGCGAAGGCCGCGTGGACCGCTACGGCCAGACGGCCGCTCAGGTGAAGGCCGTGCGCTTCTACGGCCGCGACAACCCGGTCGATGGGGCCGTCATCGACGTGCTGCTCAACAAGGCGCGCGAGATCCACCAGGCTTTGGGCACCTACGTTCCTGTGCCCGAGGAAAGTGAAACCGTGATGCAGGCGGTGCTGAACCGGCTCTTTTTGCGACGCTATAAACAGGATCAGCAACTGCGGCTGTTCGAGGAAGACGATGAAATCCAGCGGTTCCACCGCCGCTGGGAGCGCGATTTCGAGCGCGAACGGATCAACCGCACCCGCTTCGCCCAGCGGGCGCTCAAGCCCCAAGAAGTCAAACGCGAACTGGAAGCCGCCGACTCCGTCCTCGGCGATCCTGACGCCGTGCGCGAATTTGTCTTGAGCGCCGGCCAGCGCATCGGCTTGTCCATTCATCGCGACCCCAGACAACCGGACGTGTTTTGCATCGACCTCTCGCCCGGATCCACCGCCACACTCCCCGACGCGATCCGCGCTGAACTCCCCGACCGCTCGCCGCTCGCCGCTCGCCGCTCGCCGAAACCGCCGCTTGCCGCTCGCCGCTCGCCGACCTGGCGCATCAGCTTCGTCTCCCCCACGCCGGAAGGCGCGGAATACGTCGGCCGCAATCACCGCTTCGTGGCGGCCCTGGCGCGCTATCTCTTGGAGGAAGCCTTAACCAATGGCAAGAAAGCCAAGGCATCCCGGTGCGGTGTGCTGCGAACCCGGGCCGTGGACTTCCTGACGACCCTGCTGCTGCTCCGGGTGCGCTACCTTGTGGAACTTCCCCAGCGGGCGCCGCTTCTCTCCGAAGAGATCCTCGTTCTGGGCTGCCGGCCGCTGGGCGTGGCTAAGGACCCTTGGCTCAGCGAAGCCGAGGCGCTGCGTCTGCTTGCCGACGCCAAGCCCGACGAGAACATCCCTCCGGGCGAAAAGCGCGAACTCGTCGAAATGGCGCTCGGGGAGATCGGCGAATGGCGAACGGCGAATGGGGAGCGGCGAGCGGCGAGCGGCGAATGGGGGGAAGGAAACGCCGCGCAGGCGACCGTCCGCCGACGGATCCACGAGCGCGCGCGGGAGCTGGAGGAAAGTCACAAACGCATCCGCAAAGCCGTGTCGCTGCGCGTGCGGGAGTTGAAAGTCAAACCCCAGTTCCCGCCGGACCTTCTGGGAATCCTGGTGTTGCAGCCGGTGGTGAAGCCATGAAGACCCTTCCTGCTGTTCGTATCGAAGGAGGCTTGTTCGCCTCTGACCTGGTTGATCAGCTACTTGCTGAGGAACTCCCCCGCCAGAAAGCTCGCGACTTCGGCCTGGACGGCCGCCGGAGCCTGACTGATGAGATCGCCGCCGTCTTCAGTGATGCCCAGGCGCTCTGGCGGGTGTTCCAGCACCGGCTCGAACGTCTCCCGGAGTCGGACCTCGGGACGACAGTCACCCGCGAGGCCTGGGTGATCCCATTCCTCGGCTTGCTCGGCTACGAATTGCGCTACAACCAGCGGGCTTATGTATTCGGCGGTCTCACCTTCGCCGTCTCCCACCGGGCCGGCGAACCGGAGGACGCGCCTCCGGTGCACATCGTCGGCGTGCGCCGGGAACTCGGACGCCGGGGCCGGGAGCGGCTGGCGCCCCATTCCCTGGTGCAGGAATTCCTCAACCGCACCGAGGCCCTGTGGGGCCTGGTCACCAACGGGAAAATCCTGCGGCTCTTGCGCGACAGCACCTACATCCGCCGCCAGGTGTATGTCGAGTTCGACCTCCAGGCCATCTTCGAGCAGCGCCTCTTCGAGGACTTCGCCGTCCTCTACCGGCTGTTGCACCGCACCCGCCTTCCCCAGGCCGGCGCCGACGCTCACCGGTGCCTGCTGGAGCAATATTACCAGCGCTCGGTGGATCAGGGCGGACGCGTGCGCGAACACCTGCGCGACGGCGTGGAGGAGTGCGTCAAGCGCCTGGCCAATGGATTCCTCAGGCATCCGGAAAATCAGGAACTGCGTGAACAAATTGGGCGAATGGCGAATAGCGAATGGCGAATGAACGTAGGGGCTGGGGCAACATCCGCTATTGGCCGCTCGCCATTCGCACACGACTTCTACCGCCAGCTTCTGCGATTGGTCTATCGCTTTCTGTTCCTCTTCGTCTCCGAAGACCGAGGCCTGATCAGCCGGAACTCTCTTTACCTGGAACATTACAGCGTCAGCCGTCTGCGTCGCCTCGTGGACAACCGCGCCGCCTACACCGAGGACGACGACCTCTGGCACTCCCTGCGGGCGCTCTGGAAGCTGCTCTCGGACGACAAGCCGGTTCAGCAGATCGGCGGCCGGCCCTTGGCCGCGCTGCTGGACCTGCCCGTGCTCAACGGCGAACTGTTTGAGCCGCTTCTCCTCGACAACTGCCGCATCACCAACCGCGACCTGCTCGAAGCCCTCTGGCGCCTGGTCAACTACCAGGAAAACCCTTCCAGCCCGCCCCGGCGGGTGAACTACGCCGCGCTCGACGTGGAGGAACTGGGCTCGGTCTATGAGAGCCTGCTCGACTACCACCCGGTGATAGAAGCGAATGGCGGATGGCGAATGGCGAATGGGTGGAAGTTCGATCTTGTTTACGGCTCGGAACGCAAATCCACCGGCTCGTACTACACCCCGCCGCAACTGGTGGCCGAACTCGTCCGCTCGGCGCTGGAACCGGTGATGGAAGAGAGGTTGGCGAGCAGCGAGCGGCGAGCGGCGAGCAGTGATGGTTCAGACCTGATCGAAGAGGAGAAACGCTATGTCTATCAAGTCTTATCAAGACCTTCAGGTTTGGCAGAACGCCATGGAGTTGGCCAAACGCGCCTATCAACTGACGCGGGGATTCCCGAGGGAGGAAATGTACGGGCTGACGTCGCAGATTCGGCGAGCGGCAGTGTCGGTCCCCGCGAACATCGCGGAGGGTTGGGGAAGACAGACGACAGGCGAATTCCGGCAGTTCCTCCACAATGCCCAGGGCAGCCTGCGAGAGCTGGAGACCCACCTGCTCCTGGCAACGCGTCTCAAACTGGCAACCAGCGATCAGGTTCAACCCCTCTTGCAGATATGTCAGGTCATCGGACGACAATCGATCAATCTCCAGCGCAGCCTTACAGCGAGGAAGCGTTCCTGAGGCTCTGGCGGTCTCTGCCGCTCGCCGCTCGCCGCTCGCTGCTCGCCGAGCGCGCCCTGCTGAGCGTGCGCGTCTGCGACCCCGCATGCGGCTCCGGCCACTTCCTGCTGGCCGCCGCCCGGCGGCTGGGCAAGGAACTGGCCCGCATCCGCACCGGCGAAGAGGAACCCGCGCCCGAGCGCGTCCGCGAGGCCATCCGCGACGTGGTCGCCCACTGCATCTACGGCGTGGACAAGAACCCGCTGGCCGTGGAGCTCTGCCGCGTCGCCCTCTGGATCGAGGCCCACACGCCGGGCAAGCCGCTCACCTTCCTCGACCACCGCATCCGCTGCGGCGACTCGTTGGTCGGTGCGTTCGACCTGGAGGCGCTCCAGCAAGGCATTCCGGACGAGGCGTTCAACGCGGTCTCGGGCGACGACAAAAAGCTCGCCGCCGGCCTCAAGCGCCGGAACCGCGAGGAGCGCCGGGGCCAGCGCACAATGTTCGCCGCCTTCGACGCAACCAGCGAGGTCCACAACCTGAGCGCTGAGGCCCGGACCCTCGATGGCATCGCCGACGACTCCCCGGAGGCCATCCGTCGCAAGAAACAGCACTTCATAGCGCTGCAGCGAAAGGCCGAGCGCGACCGCACGGCGTGCAACCTGTGGACCGCCGCCTTCTTCCAGCCCAAGAACAACGCAACGCCGCAAGCGGCGCTCATCACCACCGACACGCTTCGGAGCTACCTGGAATCGGGCGCCGCCCACCCCCAGGCGCTGGCGCAGGCCCAAGCCCTGGCGCAACGGCAGCGCTTCTTCCACTGGCCGCTGGAGTTTCCGGAGGTGTTTGAAAAGCGAGCAGTGAGCGGCGAGCAGCGAGCAGTGAGCAGCGAGCAGCGAGCAGAGAATCTACCGCTTACCGCTGGCCGCTCGCCGCTCGCCGATTCCGCCGCTCGCCAATCGCCGCCCGCCAAATCTGCCGCTGGCAGCTCGCCGCTCGCCGATTCCGCCGGCTTCGACGTGGTGCTGGGCAACCCGCCGTTTTTGGGCGGCCTCAAGATCAGCGGCACCTTGGGCGACCGCTACCGCTACTGGTTGAAGGTCGCCTACCAGCCCTACGGCGGGACCGCCGACCTCTGCGCCGCGTTCTACCGCCGCGCCTTTCACTTGCTCCGACCGGGCGGGCGGATGGGCATGGTGGCCACGAACACCATCGGCCAGGGCGATACCCGGGAAAGCGGTCTGGCCGTAATTGTGAAGAAGGGCGGCGCCATCACCTTCGCCTGCCGATTCGTCAAGTGGCCCGGCGCCGCGAATGTCGAGGTCAACCTCATCGCCATCCACAAGCCGGACCATTCGCCATTCGCGATTCGCCATTCGCCAACCCTCGACGGCCAGCCCGTCGACTTCATCTCCTCGCGCCTGGACGATGAGCTGGAAGCGGAGCCAAAGCGGTTGAAGCAGAACGAGAGGAAGGCTTTTCAAGGGGATATCGTCCGCGGCATCGGCTTCGTCCTGGAGCCGGAGGAAGCCGAGGCGCTCCTCGCCAAAGACCCGCGCAACGCCGATTGCCTCTTTCCGTATCTCAACGGCGAGGACCTCAACAGCCACCCGGAGCAGAAGCCCAGCCGCTGGGTCATCTGCTTTCACGATTGGGACCTGGAGCGGGCGCGCCAGTATCCCGACCTGCTGCGGATCGTGGAGGAGCGGGTTAAGCCCAAGCGGGAACGACTGCGCGGTCCTGGCGATGCACGCAATCGCCAGTTCTGGTGGCAGTTCGGGGCTTACAGAGCCGGCATGCGCCGTGCCATCGCCCCCCTGCGCCGCGTGCTGGTGCGATCCGAGGTTAGCCAACTGCATATGGTTTCCTTCGTCCCAAAGGATTGGATTTACTCCCACATGCTGATCGTCTTCGCCTTCGACGACGACTACCACTTCGCCCTGCTGCAATCGAGCGTGCATGAGGTGTGGGTCTGGCGGCAGGCTTCCAGCCTCGAATCTCGAAATCGCTACACACCCACCGACTGCTTTGACACCTTTCCGTTTCCGCCGGAGGAAAAGCTGAGCCAGGCTGCGCCACCGCTCCCAGCAACAATCCAACCCACCCAACCCCGGTTCGACTACCTGGACGATGCCGCGGTGCTGTGTCTGTTGCTTGATGAGTTGCGCAAGCGGAATCGCGCCGCAGACGAGTTTACCCTTCAAAAACACGCCTTCGTGGCAAAGGAAAAGCTGCATATCCCGCTCCGATCCGGGTTCGAGCGTAAGGCTGCTGGGCCATGGTCGCACGAGCTGCGTTACAAGGCGATCCATGCTGGGGAGAGGAGAAACTGGCTGCGATGGCAGGGCAGCCAGTTGGTCCAAGCACACTCGTTTTCCAGAGGATTAGAACGTGCGCAAGCAATCATCGGTGATAAAGCGCATCTCTTGGGAGAGCTCGTTCAAGACCTTGAGCCGTTTGGACGATCTGGTCTTGAACGCTGGACAACGATTCTCAAGATCGTTTCTGATCTCCGAACACAAGGTAAGACCGTCACGCTGGACGCGATTCAAGCAGAAGTGGACGCGTGGCCCGAGAAGCGGCTCAAGAAAATGTTCACCGAGGAGAGTGTTGAGTACACCGTACGCCAAATGGCAAAGCACGGATGGATTCGGTTGGAGGAGGCGAAACTAGAGGTATCGGTGCAAGAGAAAGCAGCGCAGCTGGGCGCCGAATACCACGAGCATCGCCGCCAGATCATGCTTGCGCGCAACCTCGGCCTGACCCAGACCTACAACATCTTTCACGATCCGAACTGCACCGACGCCGACATCCAGCGCCTGAGGAAACTCCATGCCGCGATGGACCGCGCCATCCTCGCCTGCTACGGCTGGGACGACCTCGACCCCCAGCACGGCTTCTACCAGAACGAACGGGCCCAAACCCGCTTCACCGTTTCCCCCACCGCTCGCCGGGAACTGCTCCGCCGCCTGCTAGAACTGAACCTGCAAATAGCTGACGCCTAGAACTGCGAATAGGCAAAGGTGACGCGAACTATGGATACCATCAAAGCGAATCGGGTCATTGTTTACCACGACGAGACGAAGGACGTGCCAGGCCAGAAACTGAAGGGACACGTGCTTCTTTTCGTCCCAGAGCGTCTCTCCGTGACCCATCACGGCACGCTTTTCGGCTCGTGGCAGAACACTTATAGCCCGTCCCGAGTGCTATATCAAAGGGTCCAGGAGGTTCGTAGATCATGGCGTTGTGATCGCAAGTTGCACTTTTCCGAAATAAGCGGGAGGAAGTGGTCGACGTATGACCAGGTAATTGTTGGGGTTCTCCAATTAGTCGTTAACGCAATGCGGACAAAGGGCGCGCAATCATTCAAGTATCCCCTTGGCGTCAAATTCGTGGTGATGTTCTATCCGCAAAAAAGCGATTTAACATTTTACGGCGGAGACACGCGAAAGGAAAAACATTTGCGACGTGACGAAACGATACTTCGGATCCTGCTGAAGGGGGCTTCCCATTTTCTTTACAGCGAGGAAGACCGCGTCGAACTGGGCCGGGCCGTCTGCGACGGACAGCCCGAGCATAGAAAATTCAGCGAAGAAAGGATCCTTTGGCAATTGAGGGCGGAAGAGCCAGCCGGACGAGTACCGTTGCGTGACTACGTTTCGATTGACCCGGGTGCTGAGATCGAGCATTTGCAGTCGGATCACAAACTGTACGAAGTGAACTCTGAAAAACGAATGCATGCCAATTTCTTACAAGTGGCAGACCTGTTGCTCGGGGCGGTGCGGTACGCGTGCTACGTGCGAAACACAGCGGACATGAGGCCGCCGCGAATCGGTGCCCAATGTGGCGACAAGCGTGCAGTGGCGTCAGCCCCAGTAGCGGAGCTCTTGCAGAAAGTTCAGCGCGGATCAGGATTCCGGCACAGCGGACACTATCGCACCTTCAGCGTCAGCCGCGTCGAATTCGGAGAGGACAGCATCTGCTTTGCAGCGGTCCCGGTCAAGCCAAAAGCCGGTCCTTGCCATCCGACGTTGGACTTCCAAACGTAGCCGCAAGAAGGCCAATGGCCTGAGGTCACATTAAATGGGATGTAGCGCTACGCAATATTCGTCTCGTTGGTACGCCGCCCGCTGCGCCTCCGACTTCCCCGGCGAAACATTCCGGGTGTTGAGGGAGAGAGAAATGCGCGAATACGGCGAATACCGGACGCGGCGATTGGTTCTGCAGGCCTGGGAGCGCTTACAAGGAGCGAAACAATGACCAAAACGATCTTCGACCTTCACGGGCAGGTTCTCGACGACTACCGGGACTTCGTCCATTCCTATATCCAAATCGCCGACGACCGGGCGCGGGAGTTCATCGAGCAGGCGCTCCTGGAAGAGGAACGTCTGTGGCCCGAGCCGCTGTTGCAGCTCTCGCCCGCCTACAAGCGGGCGGCCGGCGTCGATGAGCTGGCCGAGCGGGGCCTGCTCCACCCTGAGACCGCCCGGATCTTTCGCACCGAAGACAACCGTCCCTTCCAGCTCTACCAGCATCAGGTCGAGGCCGTCGAAAAGGCCGCCTGCGGCGAGAGCTTCGTGGTCGCCTCGGGCACGGGCTCGGGCAAGAGCTTCTGCTACCTCATCCCCATTATCGACGCCATCCTGCGGGCGCCGGATCTTCAGCGCCCCGTGGCGTTGATTGTCTACCCCATGAACGCGCTGGCCAACTCGCAGTTGGCCGTGCTCGAAAAGATGGCAAGGGATTATCCAAAGCGGACCGGGAAAAAGTTTCCCATTCGCTTCGCCCGCTACACCGGCGAGACGCGCGACGAAGAGCGCCGGGCCATCCGCAACGATCCCCCCCATATCCTGCTGACCAACTACATGATGGCCGAGCTGATGATGGTCCGGCCGGAGGATCGCGGATTGCTGCGCGAGGGGGCTTCGAAGTTGTTCCTGGTCTTCGACGAGCTGCACACCTATCGCGGTCGGCAGGGCACCGACGTGGCCATGCTGGTGCGCCGGCTGAAGACGCGCATGAACCGTCGGCCGGTGATCCACATCGGCGCCAGCGCCACCATGGTGGCGCACCGGGAGGCCACACCCAACCAGCGCCGCCACGCTGTGGCCGATTTCGCTTCGCGCTTCTTCGGTCATCCCATCGGAGCGTCGAATGTCATCGAAGAGACCCTGGAGCCGTTCACCGGAGGCGGCCCGCCGTCGGAGGAGGAGGTGAAGGCGGGACTGGAGACGCCTTTGCCCCGGGAGCTGCAGGCGTTCTGTCGCCATCCCTTGGCGCGGTGGATGGAATACGCCCTCGGTGTCGAGACCGAGATGGGGGGGAGGCTGCGCCGCCGGGCGCCGCGAACGCTTTCCGACGCAGCCCAAGAGTTGGCAAAGATCACAGGACGGAGCAAGGAGAGGTGCCGGCAAAGGCTGCAGGAAGCGCTGCTGCACGCTCTGCGCTCCTCGGAGCGGGGAGGGCAGCCGCTCTTCCCGTTCAAGCTGCATCAGTTCATCAGCCAGGGGCGGGCCGTCTATGCCACGCTCGAGCCGCTCGAGCAGCGCCGATTCAGCCTGGAAGAGCATTCGTCCGACAAGGGGGACACGCTATGGGCGCCGCTTCGATTCTGCCGCGTCTGCGGCCAGGACCATTACAGCGTGGCGCAAGTGGCAGATCGCTTCCAGGCGCTTCCGCCCAACGCCGAGGATGTACTCGAGGAAGTTACCCCCGGCTACCTGATGCCTGAGTTCCCGGACATGCCGGACCTCGAGGAGGTGATTCCTTCGGACTGGTATGAAGGTAACGGACGACTGAAAGCGACCTGGCGCAACCGCATCCCCCGAAGGGTGTGGGTCTTTCCGGATGGCAGATTCAGCACCGAAGAGATAGGGGGCGCCGCGCCTATGTGGTGGCAACCGGAGCGGTTCTGGCTCTGCCTTCGCTGCGGCGAGCACTACACGAAGCGAGAGGGAGACTACTCCAAGCTGGCTGCGCTTTCCACCGAGGGCCGATCGTCGGCCACCACTGTGCTGGCTACGGCCCTTCTCCGAAACGCCAAACAGACGGGAGCCTTGCAGCCGAAACTGTTGACCTTTACCGACAACCGTCAGGACGCCTCGCTTCAGGCAGGCCATTTCAACGATTTCGTGCAGGTGGCCATCCTGCGCGCGGCGCTTTATCGGGCCTTGCAGGAGCACAAAGAACTCCGTTTCGACACAGTGGCCCGGCATGTGGTCCGCCACACGGGGCTTCAACTTTCGGCCGTTGCGCAGAACTCGGAATTGGATCCGGGCAGTCCGGCGGCCCGGCAGGTCTGGCAGGCGTTCGAGGAACTGACCGAATACCGCCTCTACGAAGACCTCCGGCGGGGCTGGCGCGTCGTGCAGCCTAATCTGGAAGATGTGGGTCTGTTGCGGATGGAGTACGAGGGACTTGCCGATCTGGGGGAGCGTGAAGAACTCTTCCGGGATCTGCCGGGCCTGGCCGGTTGCGCTCCCGACGAGCGTGTCCGAGTGCTAAGGGCTGTGCTCGACTACTTCCGCAAACGGTTGGCCGTCGAAACCCGGCTGCTCCAGGAAACCCCACAGCAACAACTGCGGCGTCGGTCAGAGCAACACCTCAACGAATTCTGGGGGCTTGATCCGGACAACCGCGGTCTGCGGCCGGCCGCCGTGATGCTGCGTCCGGGCGAGGCGGCGCGATGGCCCCGCGGCGCTTCCTACAAGCTCACTGCACGGTCGCTCTTGGGGCGCTATCTGCAGCGAACGCTAAACGTCGATCGCAAGGATGTGGAAGCCCTGTTGGACGGGCTGCTCGACATGCTGGTCCGCCAGGGGCTCGTGCGCGAGCTGGAGCGATTCCAGGATCACCGCTGTTTTCGTTTGGACGCCGGTTGCCTTGTCTGGCGTCTGGGCGACGGCGCGCCGCCGCCGCCGGATCCCGTCTGGTCGCGCCGAGCGACGGATGAGCGTCCGCCGGTCAACCGCTTTTTCCAGCGGTTCTACCAAGAAGCCGCCCGCGAGCTGGCCTCGTTGGAGGCGCGGGAGCACACGGCGCAGGTGGTGGCCGCTGGTGAACGAGAGACCCGCGAGCGCCGTTTTCGCGGCGAGGAAAGCCCTCCGCTGCCATATCTGGTTTGCTCGCCCACCATGGAATTGGGCATCGACATAGCCGACCTGGACGCCATACACCTGCGCAACGTCCCGCCGACGCCGGCCAACTACGCCCAACGCAGCGGCCGTGCAGGCCGGCAGGGACAACCCGGTTTGATCGTGGCCTACTGCGGCGCCTGCAGCCCTCACGACCAGTACTTCTTCCGACACCGCGAGGAGATGGTGGCAGGCAGCGTGCGGGCGCCCCGGCTCGATCTGGCCAACGAAGCCTTGATCCGCGCCCACACGCAGGCCGAGTGGCTGGCGCAGGTAAGCCTGCCGCTCCGGCGGTCGGTCGAGGAGGTGATCGATATCAACCAGCTGGAGACGCTGCCCCTTCGGGAATCGGTCGAGCCTCAGCTCAAGCTCGGTGATCGGGCGCTGGGTGAGTTGCGGTTGAGGATCGAACGCTTGTTCGCCCACGACCATGATGAGCTGGAGCGCTCGGGCTGGTTCACCGACCAGTGGCTGGAGCGGGTTGTGCAAGAAGCGCCCCAAGCTTTCGACCGCGCCTTCGACCGGTGGCGTGAGCTCTACCGGGCGGCAAGCGCCCAGCTCCAGAAGGCGCAGCAACTGATGTGGCAGAACGACAGAGACACCCAGGAACGAGCACGGCGACTGCAGGAGGAGGCGGTCCGCCAGCGGAACCTGCTGCTGCAACAGGATGTGGCCCGTGAAGAGGGGGACTTCTACCCCTACCGGTATCTCGCCAGCGAAGGGTTCCTGCCCGGTTACAACTTCCCGGCCTTGCCCGTGCGGGCCTGGGTTCCGCGGCGAGAGCGAGGCGAGTTCATCGCACGACCGCGTTTCTTGGCGATCCGCGAATTCGGCCCGGACAACATTGTCTACCACGAAGGTTCCAAGTGGCAGGTGAAGTGGTTTCAAGCGCCGCCGGGCGGGCTGGCGCAGCGCCGCATGCAAAAAAGATTGTGCCTCATGTGCCAGGCCTTCGCGGAGGTCGGAGACGATCTGTGCTCGGTCTGCGGCGTTCGTTTCGACGGCTCCAACTCCTCCATCCTATCACTTTTGGACATGCCCAACGTCGCCCTGCGCCGCCGCGAGCGCATTACCTGCAACGAAGAGGAGCGCATACGTCAGGGATACCGCTTGCAGATGGCCTATCGCTTCGCGCCAACCGAAGGCGGCTGCCGGGTTGCGTCTTGTGCGCCGGATCTGCTGGAGCTTCAGTACGCCCCCTCAGCCACCATCTTGATCGTGAACCACGGCTGGCGCACCTCTCGCACAGAAGGGTTCCTCGTCGAGTTTGAATCGGGAGAGCTCGTGTCTGAAAGAGATCCGGAGGATCATCGCAAACAGACCCCGGTCGATCGTGCTTCGATCCAGCGTGTGAAGCTGTGCGTGCAGGACACGCAGAATCTCTTGCGGATGCGCATTCTGGAGCCCTCGCTACGGGACGATCCCGTTTTCGAGGCAAGTCTGATGTATGCGCTGGAGCGGGCAATCGAGCAGACCTTCCAGCTCGAGGATACCGAGCTTGTGGTGGAGGCGGCGGGCGAAGGCGAGGGCCGCGCGCTGGTCTTCTACGAGGCGTCCGAAGGCGGCGCCGGGGTGTTGCGCCGGCTGGTGGAAGAGCCGGACGCCTTGCCTGAGGCAGCCCGCGAAGCGCTGCGGCTGCTGCACTTCGATCCGGAAACAGGCAAGGACCTCGCGGAGGACGGACACCGGGCCTGCTACGAGTGCCTGCTGAGCTTTTCCAACCAGCTTGCGGCCCATTTGCTGGACCGCCATCGGGTTCGGGACTTTCTGCGCGAGTTGACGAACTGCCGGGTGGAACTTCGGCACGGCGCCCGCACGCGCGAGGAACACTACCGCTGGCTTCGCGGGTACACCGACAGCCGTTCAGACCTGGAACGAGAGTTCCTGGACGCGCTCTATCACGGTGGTTATCGTCTGCCGGACGAGGCCCAAAGAGGGATCTCGGAGCCGCAGTGTATTCCCGACTTCTTCTACGAGCCGAACGTCTGCGTCTTCTGTGACGGTTCGGTCCACGATGAGCCGGATCAATGCGCCCGCGATGAAGAGCTCCGTCGCCGGCTCCTCGCCCGGGGCTATCGAGTCGTGGTCATTCGCTACGATCAGGATCTCGATGAGCAGATTCGGCGGTATCCTGGCATCTTTGGGGAGCCAAGAGGTTAGAGCAAGAGAACCGCTGCAGCGCTTCCTCAAGCGATCTCTTTCCGAATTTCAGCTGTCCCGCAGTCGCGGCGCTCGACCGGGCTGACCTCGACGCCTCGCTCAATGCGCGGACCAGAGCGGCCCGGGCGCTTCGCCGTCCTGATGGAGCGGAGGCGTTCCAATCCTTCCGCTGAGCGCAGGGACGAACGCCGGCAGAGCGGGAAATCTTGATCCGGAAGGGGGCGCTTGAACTCCGCCTCCCGGCGTCGGCGGCCGCGGGTTGGGGAGGCGAATGAGGCGCGGGGGCGTTTTTGGGCTTTA